>JBGTMB010000059.1:0-2343 GCA_041743755.1 Nitrospiraceae bacterium
CTGGTGGTGTTGGGCAGTTATGGGGGGCGGTCGGATACGGTCGAGAAAATATTTTTCGGCAGTACGGCAGAACGGGTGGTGCGGACTGCGGGTTGTCCTGTGTTGACTGTTCCGCTGCCACCTACGCCGAAGCGCTCGTGAAAGGTGAAGCGTATCGGAGGAAAATTATTCTCCAGTCACACGTTTCACTTTTCACGTCTCACATTTTACGGTTCTTGAGAAGGAGGGGTACATGAGCAGTCACAAGATGCAGTGGGGATGGGTGCTTGTGCTTACTGTCACATTCGGATTCTGGTGGGCGGCGGCGGGGCCTATTTTCGCTCAGTCGGAGCAAGCCGTCGAGGTCACGATCAAGGATTCTAAGTTCGTAGCCAAGCAGGGAGTGCTGCGCCTTGGATTCCCTACCGTAATCAGGATCAGAAACGAAGATGCTGAAAAGCACGACTTTGGCTCGACCATGTTCGAGGGCATCCCGACTCAGGTCGAGAAGGACGGGGTGATCGTCTACGGCCGAGGCGTGGGTGGAGTGTTTCTTGAGCCAAAACGGGAGGTGGCCATTCGCTTCAACATGTCGCGGCCTGGCAATCATGAGTTTAGGTGCTCCATCCATCCGAACATGAAGGGCGAGTTGCTTCTGCTTAGCGCGGAAGCGGTGTAAGCAAGCGGGCTGCTGAAAAAGGGGAGGGGATGGATCCTGATGATCTTCAGTGCTCGCGCAACGCGCGGCCTCAGAAGGCCCTCGTTGGACGCGCGCAGTGGAAGATCAATCAGCCCCCATCCCTAGAGAGAGAACGAGCAAGCTTGGAAGGACTATTTTAGTCGCTCGCTACGGCCTTGCCCGCGGAACGGCGCGTCTTGGCGCGCCGGGGTTGGGCGGGTGAGAAGGTCGCCTTTTTGAGCAGCCCGCTAAGGGCTGGGAGTAGGGGAGGGGAGGATACCCGTGATCACGCGAATATTGTTTGCTACGGACTTTTCGCGGTGGGCGAGGCGGGCGGAAGACTATGCCTGCGCCCTTGCCTGCTCGTGGAAGGCCTCCTTGACGGTGCTGTGCGTCGCGGAATTTCCACCGGGACTCAATCCCGATTACCTCGTCAATCAGCAATATCTGGCCGATCTGCTCAAGACCGCATCGTCGCAGCTCGTCGGTCTCAAAGGCCGGGCGGAGCGGCGGGGGATTGCGGTCACGACCAGGGTGGCCACGGGGATTCCGAGTGAAGAGGTGATTGCCGCGGCACGGGCGGAGGATTCGGATCTCATCGTCGTAGGGACCAGGGGGAAGACCGGCCTTGCGCACGTCTTGTTAGGCAGTACTGCCGAACGGGTCATTCGTGGAGCCCCTTGCCCGGTGCTGACGGTGCGAATGGAGCCGGCAGACATCGAAGAGGAGGAGGGTGCCTTGTCGAAGCCTATCACACTGGAACGCATCCTCGTACCGGTCGATTTTTCCGATTGTTCCCTCGATGCCTTGGGGTATGCAGCTGTGGTGGCGCAGCAGGCGAAGGCCACTCTCATGTTGCTGCATGTCTTGGAGCCGGTGTCGTATGGCTTGGACTTTACGCTCGGTCAGAGTAAGGCACGTCATGCTGACGCCGAGACGTGGACGAAACGACTGGAGGAGCTGGTATCTTCCCACCAGCATCCCACGATGCAGGTGGAGTCTCAGCTGCGGGGAGGGTTTCCGGCCGATTCAATCTTAGATTCTGCCCGGACCCTGCCCTCTGACCTCATTGTCATGGGCACGCATGGGCGCCGTGGGATCTCGCATGCCATCTCCGGCAGCGTGGCGGAGGCCGTCCTGCGAAAAGCTCGTTGCCCTGTCATCGCGGTGCGGAGCACAAAGTTAGGACAGGCTCTCGTCGGGTGATTCCGGAAGACATGTCTCCTGTCATACACACATAACCATGGAGTACACGATGACGAGTTCAACAAAACGCACAAAGACAATGAAACCGCCGATGCACTCGCCCTTGGCGGCATCGCCACAATCGATCAAGCTGCCGGACGGCATGCGGGAACGGATTTTGAGTAAGGCATTTGAATTGTGGCAAGGGCGGGGATATCGAGACGGACACGATCTCGAAGACTGGCTTGACGCCGAGGCTATCGTGATGGAGGAAATTCATGAAGCTCGCGAGTGAAATAACCGCCGGGCTCTGGGTGTCTCTTGTCCCGCCGCTCGACACGTTGATCGCTCGGTTAGACATCCTTTCGTCGGAACCGAGGATGGCTGGCCAGCGGCAGATCGCGTTGAGTCTTGCACTTCAGCCCTATCTTGAGGGTGGGGCAGGAGCATTGTTGTCTCCGCTGCCGCAGGAAACGGAGTTAGCCGACCTCATACTCTAC
>JBGTMB010000060.1:0-5858 GCA_041743755.1 Nitrospiraceae bacterium
CCCTTCAGCACCCGGATGATCGTCTCGCCGACGGAAGCACGGCGATCCTCCGGGGGGATGCCCACATAATCCGGATCGATGGCCTGGAAAGTGTTCACGACGATCCCGTCATCTCTGGTGATAATCTGCGCGTCCAGAATATCGAGCCCCTCGGACGCCATCGCGCCGGCCATTTTCGAGAAGATGCCCGGGGTGATGTTGTCGTGGGTAATGACCGTGTACTCGCACATGCCCAGTTCCTCGTTGTAGGTCTCCTCAACCAGCACATCTCCCGCCTGCAATCTTCCGATCGCTCCCAGATGGGCAGCGATTCGCTTCGGAGGCGTCCCATGCAGATAGCGCAGGGGAAACTGGCTCAGTTGCGACTCGATCCAGTCGAGACCCACGGTCTCTGCGTCCTTGAACTCGCGCGCCACCTCGCTCACCAATTCCTTAATGCATTCGGGACCAACCATCTGATCCTGTTCACCCAACACAACCGGCAGCGTACGCCGATAGAGCTGGGTAAGTAATGACTCCTTCCACTTCGTCAACACGCCAGGTCCCACCGCCGCAATATCGGCAGCCGTCAGGACCAACAACTTGCGAAGGACTTCCGGCGTCCCCACCTCTTCGGCAAAAGGCAAAAGTACTTTTTGGTCATACGGGTCACGCCGGAAGGCCGTGTTCGCCATGAGCAGATGCTTGTGCACGAGAAACACCAGAATTCTCGTCTCTTGCTCGTCGAGGCCTAACCGCGCTGCCGTCTCCTCAGCAATCACCTTGCCGACTTCGCAATGATCTTCTTTTCGCCCCTTCCCTAAATCGTGCAACAGAATCGCCAGGTGCAAGAGATCCTTCCGCCTGATCTCCTGATACACCTCCCCGATGGCTCCAGATTCCAGGCCAAGCGCTTCGGCCTTCGCCACCGCCAATAGGGTGTGCACGTCTACCGTATATTTGTGATACTGATTGAACTGCATCAGGCCTCGGAGGGTCGCAAACACAGGAATAAGTTTCTCTAGCAGATGGGCACGATGCATCGCTTCCAGCGTGGCAGCCACCCCTTCCGGTCCGGCAAGGATCTTCAGAAAGACCCGGCTGACTTCAGGAGTTCTAAATGCCTCGCTTGACACGCTATCCATATGACTATGGATCTCGTCTACGAGATCGGTCTCGATTTTGAGCCGCCTAGACCTCGCCATGTCGAACAGGCGGAGGAGCACATCCGGACTATCTAACACGCGAGCCCGCAGTTCAGACGGGACGGTTACATGCCGGCCGGTCACCACAAAATAGCCGTCTACCATATTGTCCTGTTGAGCACGAGGCGATCGGCGCTTTGCAGATATGGCCTGGCAACGGTCCACAAATCGGAGCAGGGTCTCGTGGAGCCCTATCGTATGTCGGTAGTACTGCTGCATGAACTGCTCTACCCCAAGGAGGTGAGGCCGGTCCTCGAACCCGTACAGAGAGGCAATCCTGACCTGCTCATCGAACGACAGAATTTCCTGCGCCATCCCGGCTTCGACATGGAGAAATGCCCGGACACGCCACAGAAAATCGCGGGCCTCCGTCACTGAGAGAAAGTCCTGTCTGGAGAGAAGACTGCGATCCGCCAAATCTTGTAGTGTTGGAGCCAGGAACCGAGCCATCCCGACCCACCGGAGCAGATGAAAGTCCCGCAGCCCTCCTTTGCTTTTCTTGACATTGGGCTCCAGGAGGTAAATCGTCTGCCCAAACTTCACATACTCACGTTGCCGCTCTGCCATCTTCTGCTCGATAAATCGCCCCACTCCACGGCCTATGACTTCCTTCGCATACAAGCGATGGAACTTCTGGAATAGGTTCGGGCTTCCAGCCAAAAACCTGGCAGTCATCATCGCGGTACGGATCGATAGATCCTCCCCGGCCAGCTCGATACAGTCTTGCGTTGTTCTCATACTGTGGCCGACCTGGAATCCAAAATCCCAGAGATGGTGCAGCACCTCACGAAACAATGCCGGCGCCGCTTCTCCTGCTTCATCGCTGTAGAGGAACATGATATCGATGTCAGAATAGGGGGCCAATTCCCGCAAGCCATACCCCCCTAGTGCGATCAGGCAACAGTGCTGAGACCCTGCGACCTGCGCCCCTTCCCCGGCCTGCTTCATGGCACTCCTGTAGCGGTCTCTCACCAGCCCGTCCACAAACTCCGTCAATGCCGCCATCAGCTCGGCCCCAGTTGCCCCGTCCAACAAGCGCTGCTTGAGCGCCTGTCTGTGCCTAGCCAGGGCAGAGACCGACGTGATCTCCGCCTCTGGCAGAAGCTCAGCCGACGACCCGTTGTCAGAGGTCATGGTCACAGAGCACTTTCCCCCATCTCACCGGTCCTGATTCGCACCACATTGGCAATATCCGACACGAAGATCTTCCCATCCCCGACAGTGCCGGTCTTCGCGGCGCGCGTGATGGCTTCGATCACTTTCGTCGCCAGATTATCCGCCACGTACACTTCAATCTTTATTTTGGGGATAAAGTCGGTCGTGTATTCAGCGCCCCGGTAGGTTTCCTTGCTTCCCTTCTGGCGTCCGAATCCCTTGACTTCGGTCACCGTCATCCCCTGCACACCCATTTCCACCAAGGCGTCCTTGACTTCATCCAACTTGTACGGCTTGATCACAGCCTCAATCATCTTCATGGCGATATCCCCCTTTACAGACACCCCCGCAGACGCTGCTCATGCAGCGTCTGCGGGGACTGCCCGCACGATTGTTTCGTCGATTGTACCATGGGCCATGTCTCAAACGTGATAGGCTTTCTCACCGTGCTGACTGACATCCAAACCTTCTTGCTCTTCATCTTCCGTCACACGCAGACCGATGACCACATCAATGATCTTGAGAATGATAAAGGTGCAGATCGCAGTAAACGCTCCCACCGACACCACCATCACGATCTGAGACCACAGAAGCGTGAAGCCTCCGCCATAAAACATTCCATCGGAAGCGGCACCCATCGCCTTTGAGTTAAGGAACCCTCCCAGGAGGCAGCCTGTCGCTCCACCCACACCGTGAACCCCCACAACATCCAGCGAATCATCGAAGCCGAACGCCGGCTTCAAGATGCTGACGGCGAAATAGCAGATACAGCCGGCCACGAGACCGACGAGGAGGGCCGGACCCAGAGAAACGAACCCGGCTACGGGAGTAATGGTGGCCAGACCAGCGATCGTTCCGCTGGCTGCGCCAAGGGCGGTGGGCTTTCCACGATGCGCCCACTCGATCAGCATCCAGACCACCGTCGCCACACTGGCTGCAATGTGGGTAGCCACGAAGGCGCCGATCGCCTGCGCATTCGCACCCAACGAGCTGCCCGCGTTGAACCCGAACCAGCCGAACCAGAGTAGGCCCGCCCCCAACAGCGTGAGGGGAAGATTATGAGGCGGCATCGGCGTGCCCGGATAGCCTTTACGTTTTCCGAGCATAATGCAGGCAACCAATGCAGCCATTCCACACGTGACGTGCACGACCGTGCCTCCGGCAAAGTCTAACGCACCCATCGCCCCCAACCATCCCCCACCCCAGACCCAATGGGCCACAGGATAGTACACCACAACGGACCAGATGCCGAGAAACCATAGCAT
This sequence comes from Nitrospiraceae bacterium, assembly GCA_041743755.1. Taxonomy (GTDB): domain Bacteria; phylum Nitrospirota; class Nitrospiria; order Nitrospirales; family Nitrospiraceae; genus Palsa-1315. The sequence continues at coordinate 3,605 of JBGTMB010000060.1, forward strand.
CGAAGAGAATCGAATGCGTTCTGCAATAGCCCCCGTGATCAGCGCCGGGGTACTGGCGGCAAACATGAGTTGGAAGACCATGAAGAGCTCGTGGGGAATGGTGGGACCGTAAGTCGGATGAGGATCGCCTCCTACCCCATTCAACATAAACCAATCAAGATTCCCGATGAACCCTCCCACATCGGGGCCGAAAGAGAGGCTGTACCCGAACACCACCCATGCGATACTGCCTAGGCACAGACAGATAAAACTATGTAATACCGTACTCAGGATATTCTTTTGCCTGGTGAGGCCTCCATAGAAGAGCGCCAACCCCGGCAGCGTCATCAACATGACCAGCGCCGAAGAGGCGATGATCCATGCCGTGTCCCCCGAATCGGCCTTCAGCACGGCGGCGGCCTCGGCTGCTGCCTCCTCTGCCGCAACATCTTGCACAAACAGAGCCGCCCCTCCCACCAACATGACGGTACAGCAGATCAGGAGAACCGGCAGAATCTTCTTCATACTGCTCATCATATGCGATGACATATTTGTATCCTTTCATCCCCTGGTTCAGGACGAGGTTGACAATACGCGCGTTGGATTGTTCTGAGCGGCCCCCCTGGTTGTCTCACGCTCCCCCTTCGACTACGCTCAGGGCAGGTTTCTTCGTAGGACTGAGCTGCGGCGTCTGCCCACAGCGAGAGCTGAGCGCGTGGACTCAGCCCTTCACGGCTTGACTGCTTGGTACACAACTCACAATAATCGACCATAACCCTCGCGGCCTAACAGCCATGCCCTAGCCGACACGGTCAGCAGCGCTTCTAGTAAGCGCTCCCTTCATGGACTGGTCCACGAAGGGAGCGGCATCTCACCATTCAACCGATAACTGTCTTCCCGCTCTTAGAACAGGTAGACCACTTGGAATCCCAGCGTCTGTTGATTGTTGATTCCAACATTGTCCCGGAGGAACACATTCTGGTCTGACTTGTCGTACCGGAATTCCACTCTCGTGATGAGAGATGGGGCCGGCTTGTATTGGAGTGTAAAGGTCCCGCCCCAGAGGGTCTGACGTTGTCCTGCACCCGTTGCCGTATTAAACAAACCACCACCGGGCACAAAACCACCGGGAACAGCAGCGCAGGCATTGGCCCCGCCGTTGAAGTTATTACCGCCGACGCAGGTACGGACACCGCCCGCATCTTCGAAGATCTCTCCACGAGCCGAGAATCTGAACGCATGGGGCTGCTCTTGATCGTTGAAGTCATGCGTGTAATAGGCGAGTAACGCGTTCCAACGAGCGTTCTGGGATGGTTGACCGGGATTCGTCGTGGCATTGCCCTCGTTCCCGTAATAAGGCTCGATGATCAGGGTATCCTTTGGGGTCGGCTTGATCGTGATGAGTGCGCCCACCACCGTTCGTTTACCCGTAGGATCGCACCCCGTGGTCCCAGTTGCACAGCCACCAGTGACGGCATTCCCGAAGGCGGCATTGCCATTCGACTGTTCGGGGCCGTAGGAGCCGTAGACGGCGAATCCGAACATCTCGTGCGGCGTCAAGTCAATTTTATACTCGAACGATTTGCCCCTATTATTGTCCTCAATGTTGTCCCAGCCATTGATGAGTCCGATGGCTGCAGTTCCCCATGATGCAAACGGATAGGTGAACCGGATGCCGGTCGTGGTGAAGGCTTGCGACAGACCGAACGTCCAGCTGCGGGAAATGCTGGGATTCTCCCAGCTATTAATCACTTCTAGCCCGATCAACGTATTGATTTTTCCGGCTTGAATCTTCAGACCGTTGTCGATCGGCGCAATATACTCTCCGTAGAGCTCATGCACATCCAGCTCGGTGTTATCTGTGCCCGGTTGATAGTTTGTGCGTGCCCGAGAAAACCTGGATTGGGCTCCAAAATTAACCCGCGCGCGAAAGCCCACCCGATCCATGGCACTGCCGCTGGCCACTGCCTGCCGTTCCACCATGAACTGCGCCACTTGCGGCACAAATGAGTTGGCCTGCGTATCGAAAATGCGAAGTGAATTCACGTTCGTGTTTGGGTTATTGAAATTCTGTGTATAGGTCGTATCCACCGCTCCGGAGAGCTTAATCCCCAAGTCCTTCCAGATGGAGTCCGCGTCTGCAGCGGAGACTGCATTGCCGCCCAGCAGCGAGACCATGGCACACATGCCTATTCCTAGACCAATACGACTGCGTGCTGACATAATTCATCCTCCCTGATCCGATTGATGATTCGGTTAGCTCCCTTGCCTCTCA
>JBGTMB010000061.1:0-10400 GCA_041743755.1 Nitrospiraceae bacterium
AAAGAACACCGCCTGGAGACGCCCTGTTGTGTCTTCCACCACAATGTCGAGAATCGTGAGACGACGACTGCGAGCGCGCTTTGCCTCGCTTCGGACGACTGTGCCGCAGATTGAAGCCTGCATACCCGGCATGAGTTGCCCGATCGGAGTCATGACCGAGCGATCTTCATAGCGCCATGGCAGCGTCCACAGAGCATCCTCAACCGTCTCGATCCCAAACCGTTGCAACAACGATGTGCGCTTCGGTCCGACTCCTCTAGCAAAACGGATGGGTTGTTCCCACCATGCCCGAAATGGAGTTTCACTCATGCCAGGATCACGCACAACGATAGGCTCCACCTCCTGTCGAGTGTGGGTCGGATCGTGAACAGCTTTCCGTAAGACTCTAAGAATGACCATGGCTTCCTGCAATCGACGCTGCTGACTCTCTACCGGGAGTCGCTGCTGGTCTTCAAGAAACAGCTCACGTAACTGGAACAACGCCGCTTCAATCGCCCGTGGATAGACGCGGTGAGACAGCGCCTGCATGACCTGAGAAGAGACAAAATGATTCAGATTCTTCACAGTCGGCAGATGCGCAAAGGCATTGCGTGTCGCGAATTCGATTGGACGCGCGACACGATCCAGCCATTGCTGAAACTGTTCAGGGGGGTTCGGCTCGGAAGAGCGCTGGATCACAGTGGCGGATCGTATCATAGCCTCTCCTCCTCCTCAACGAGCTGAATGGGTAAAAATCGGGCACCGCTATGGGCAGTTACGGCTGAAGCCGCCATGCGACTAACGTGTTCATTTTCTGACAATCCTTTGTCACGCTTGCTTAGGGTGATACATTGAGTACGATTCACATGGGGCAGGCATGTATCGTCGCAATATCTTTCATATTCTGTATCCTGTCGCCTGCCTCATCGGACTGTTCGTCGTCTATCAAGCCTGGTTCAAGCCGACCTACTTGCCGATATCGCCATCAGATCAGCCCAATACTGTTGTAGAAGACTCTCAGAGCGAGCCGCCCAAACCGCTTCATGAAAGCCCACTGGAACCAGAGCTGAAACACACTCGTCTCATCGACCCCAGCGTCATCCCAAAGACGACGCATCATGAACTATTGGAGGCGATTCGCGACGAGATCGAAAAAGGACACATCGATATCGCAGAAACGAAACTGGTCGATTTACCGGCCGTCATCACAAGCAACGATACCACGCGTCCCTACGTTTCCATCCTCTGGAACAATCTGGGTATTCAACAGGAAAAACATGGAGGAACTGCTGTCTCGATTAAAGCCTTCAAGAAGGCTGCGTCACTCGATACCAAAAATCCGGTCGTCCAACTGAACCTCGCTCATGCCTACTGGGAATTGCGCGATCCGGCCATGACACAGGATTTTCTTGAACGGTTGACCGTTCTGGCTCCGGACGAAGCCTTCCCCCATCTGGCGCTGGCCGATCTCTTTCACGAACGGGATCAACTAGGAGAAGCGGCGCGCCATCTCGATCAGGCTATCGCTCGCGCAGGCAAAGATCCAGCCGTGCAATCGTATCTACAGACCGTTACGGCCAAAGTCCGAGGAACAGAGAAAAGCGAAACGCGCCTTACCAGCCGAGGCAGCGCGCACTTCACCGTGAAGTTCGATGGGGACGCCGATCAAACAACCTGGGTCGCTGTGCTGGAGATCCTTGATGAGGCCTATCGAGAGATCGGACAAAAATTCGGGCACTTTCCATCAAAAACCATTGTCGTGGTTCTGCACGCCAAATCTCTGTTTCAGAGTGCGACAGGCAGTCCCATGTGGGCCGATGGACTCTTCGATCCCGTGCTCGGACGAATCCATGTTCCCGCACAGGACGCTTTAGCAGACCAAGCCTGGCTTAAACGCGTGCTGAGACACGAGTTCGTACACGCCCTCCTACACGACCAACTCGGCTCCGCCGGCAGCGCCATCCCAACCTGGCTCAATGAAGGCTTGGCGATGGAATTATCCGGGGATCGTTGGTCGGATCTCGATCAGATTATGAAGCAGGAGTTTACGCTAATTCCACTGCCTGCATTAGAAGGCGACTGGGGAGGACTGTCTAGCGATGCTGCGACAGTGGCGTATCTAGAAGCAAACTCGGCGGTGCATTATCTAATTGACCGCTTTGGCATGTCTCGGGTGCGAGAGCTTCTCTCGCATCTCAAGGCAAGACAGGCACTCTCTACAGCGATGCAATCACAACTCTCGGAGTCATACGAACAGTTTCAGTCCAGGTGGGAGGATCAGTTACCGCATCACGAAAAGAAAGGCTGACTTGCAAAAGGCTTATATCGTACCATCAACAGATGAACACCTTCTTTCCTGATCAGATTGATTCTCTTTTCATCTCATCCTCTTCCTCGCCAACCCAAACCGGAAGAGTCTCAGCCGCAGCCTCGTGCCTGGCTGCCAGGTCTGTTTCCTCTACAGCAGGCTCGATCGTATCCTCCCACTTTACCTGCCGCCCCTGACTATCCATCATTCGAATACGAAACTCGATCTGTTGCGATGGGGCTGCCACTTCTTCTGTCTGGCCCGCTACAGCTCTATTTACATGGTCTGTACGTGCAAAGACTCCGGCTGAGAAATGATCGGTCCATGCAAGCTGTCCGGTTGCCTGATCAACAGCACGAAGAAAAAAATGAGGTTGACCATCAACAACCTCTTGGTTGCGGATACGGGTTACCGTGGCCTGTGGCGTAACAAGATGGACTACAACTTGGTAAGGAGAACCGGCTTCATAGTTTCCCGCAGTGAGATTCAAGAGACCTTCCCAGAGAAACTTACCGGTGGCTGCGTCATAGGCACGGAGCGTAAACGATGAAAGTCCATCACCTCCCGGACCAACTCCGCCTGCAAAAATCCGGTCACGAGGCGCGCTGTTCTTTGATGCGGCATCTTCTCTCACATCCAGATCAAATGTTTCATCCGTGAGAATTTCGCCACTCTCCGCATCGTACGTTTTTACCGTAAGCTTCGACGTCTCGGCATTTTCATATCCGATACCAGCCGCCACAATCGCCCGAGGTTTCACCTGCTCGCGAGGCAACAGATCTGCAGTCCAAGCTGTGATTGGAGAACTGAGACCGATTACAGCACCCACAATTAAAACGCTACAGAACACGCTCTTCCCTCGCTCGTCAATCTGCTGTTCAGTAAGTTGAGCCACAAACTTGCGCGAAATCGGCTTAAACCACATACACAATTGAGCTACAGTCTTAGGCAATCGTTGGCTGATCGTCATATGCAGTTCTCCTTTGCTCATACCGGAGTTTCGCACCAACGGTTCGTGGCGTAAATCCTTCGCTATGGGGAGAGATACCTCGAAAGAGGGGGATATCAGCCGACTGGATAGTCAGGGAAAACAGGGAGGCAAGATGGATGGAGTTGGGTTTTCCCCTGCACCACTATGGGGGCAATACTTCTCGATTCGAGATACAGGGATTTTGGGATACCCTCACAAGCGAAGAGTGGCAGGAGACAAAAGAGCGATGTGGTGCCACGCATGGGTACGGAAGATAGCTGAAAAGCTTACCCGGTTGAGCGCTCAAGAGGATCGAGAAACACTGCCACTCTTGGGCCCAGACAGAGAAGCCAGAAAACCATCAGGCGCACGGAGGATCTCCCAGCCAGCTATGGACCAGGAAGGCATCAGAACGACTAAGACTAGGCGAAAACCCTTGAGCACGGCGAGACTTCGATGGTCTACCACATAGGAGACGAGGAGTACATCCTGCTCTTGCTGTACGCAGCCCAACAAGACTATCATTCCGTCCATGCGATACAGCTGGACGTTGATCGGTTTCCTTGGGGGACTCTGCCTCATCGGAGTCACCACTACCCAACTTGTACCGGCTGCGACGGAGACCAGCCGAGTAGCGTGGATGTTCTACCTCCTCGGCTTTCCTCTAATTCTCGCAGGCTTCGTGTGGATGGGATGGACCTGGACAGCCATGGGTTGCGTCATCTATAGCACCGTGGGATTGGCCTTAGATCTCGCGACAGTTACGAGCATTCTTGGCGGGAAAGGCGAAACCGACTCTCTATTCTTCTTCAGTGTGATGAGCGGGATTGTGAATTTCCTATTGATCGTGTTCGGTGCTCGCGCGTTTTTGCATTCGTTCCAGGAGACCGCGCTTCCATTATCCCGCCCTCCCAATCCTCCGTCCCCTTCTTCATCCGCAAGACCTTAATCCGTTCGAATCCTGCACCTATCAACCAGGTCCTCGTCTCGGTTGCTTTATAGGTATCGCCTTGTTCAGTGAACAGCAACATCGAGACCGCGAAAAGACCTGCCTCCTCGGGAAACAGCCCTTCCCTATCGTGGAGAAAGGCATCCTGAATTAGTAGGCGGCCTCCGGGATTCAATGCAGCCAACGCTCGGAGGAACAGCGCTTGATTGTCTTGCGGCGAATAGATGTGGAGCACGTTCGAATACCAGATGACATCGTAGGTACCAGGAATGGCTTCTGTCAGCAAGTCCAGCGGCATATAGGAGAGTCTCGCACCGGCCTTGTGAGTCGACGCAATTTCTCTTGCTACGTCGAGGGCGGACGGACGGTCGCATACCGTCGCCCGGAGTCTAGGATTCTTTGCGAGAAAAGCCATGGCATAGGTGCCGGGACCGCCGCCAAGGTCGAGCAGAGTTCGCGCGTGGCGCAGATCGATCTGAGTCGCGATCTTCGGAGCCGTCTCCAAAGTTCGGTGATGCATCGCCCATGTGAACCCACGACGATAAACAGGTTCATCGGTCTTATCGTGACCGAGCGGCAATCCGCTCTTTACCGATTCCGGCAGGCGTCCCCAATCAGCCCAGTGACTCGTGATCAGCCGAAGATAGTCTCCTCGATAGGCTGGATGGCGCGCGTTCAACGCCGTGGCACTCAATCGGCTATTCCGATAGATCTTGCCCTGTTTCTTCAGCAACCCAGCCATCGCGAGGTTTCGGCAAAGAATAGCCAAACCCCGCTCACTCACTTTCATATTACGAGCCAGATCTGGAATGGCCCATGCTTCGGTTCCGATAGCGGTAAAGAGGTCCAGCTCAATCGCAGCAATCAACACCCGTGGCAACCGGTACGCAGTAATTGCATGGCGGAACTCATCGAATGTCGAAAGCACCCTCATCACCGAGTCACGCCGATTGTGCGGACACACCAGCGCATGAGATCCTGGACGGCTATGTAGTTTGTCGGGTCTATGTTCCGTTCGAAAAACGCCGCGACATAGTCGTCGGTTATTTGGGTCTGTTCAGAAAAACCTGATTTTAGTAGAATCGCACGATACTTAGAGACCTCCGGTTGGATGTAATACTTAGCCTGTTTCGCAATCTCGTCCATGCCAAGATCTTCCGGCGTTCCATCGGATAGAAGGGTCATCACATCATCCAATGCCATACCGTACTGGCAAAGCAATCGTCCGTCCGGCGTGAGCTCCAGCAACCAACCATCGGAACCAAGATCCATCGTCAGCGCGCCGCCTACCTCGAGTTCTTGTAGTTGAGGAAACGTGGGGGCCAGGGAGGCCCTGAGAGAGGTCCAGGCCGGCGAGACTTCGTCACTCATCTGTGCGCCTTTCTCGGAAGCGGTGCCCCATCTTGCCCGGCAAGACGGGCGTGCAAGACCGCCAACCGTTGGATATTCTCTTGAAGTTTAGGTAGTTGATATTTCCGATCCATATGCACCACCAGTTCAAGAAGATCTGCCGCTTCACGCAATTTGCCGGTCTCCTCATAACATTGGACCAGCACATATCGAGCACCGCCTGTCCGTAACTCATCGCGCGCCCGTTCGGCAATGGATTGGCTCGTCTGACAGCAGGCAATCGCGTCGTCGTAACGCTGTTGGAGTAAAAACGTTCGACCGATCATGCGCCAGGCATCAGCGACACCGCCTTCATTCCCCAACCGTCGCATTAAGACTAATGATTGTTCGTAGTATCCAATTGCCTGTTCAAACTCTTTGGTCTCGCGCGCAACTAAGCCAAGATCGGAAAACAGCACCGCCTTGCCTGCATCATCCTGCGCCTTGCACATCAGATCCAACGCTTCGAGATAATAGGCCTTGGCGCGATCCCATTCACCCGCATCGGCTCTAAGATTCCCTAAATTACCGAGCGTTGTCCCGATCCCCTTTTCATCTCCAAGAATCTTCTGGAGTTCCAATACTTCCTGATAGTAGGTCTGAGCCGACTCCCGACGCCCACTGACCGCACAAATGTTGCCGAGATTTCCCAGCGTTGCGGCCAACGCCCGTTGATCCCCAGTCAGCCGGTCGCATTCCAACGCCTTCGCATAGCAGGTATAGGCATCGGTATAGAGCCCGCGCGAGAAATGCTCGTTTCCCTGGCGATTGAGTTCTTCGGAAAGTCCGTTACGCAGCGTCATGATGAGGGCTGGAGCAACCGTTCGAGCGCCTGCTTGGCGCCGGTCAAAATCGAGACACCGTCACCGACGAGCACACTATCGAAATTGTACTTGAGGAGACGACGCAATCCCTCTTGGGCCTTCCCCACATCGGCGTATTTTTCAGTTGGCAACAGGCTGACGGAACCAGACGGCTTCCCGATCAACGCATCGCCGACAATCAGTACACCCTTCCCCTGCTGAATGAACAAGGCCGACTCACCGGGAGACTTCTGGTTGTTCAACTGGATCGCCCAGATTCCACCTGGAAGCAGTTCTCCGTCTTTGAACGTTTTGGTCGGTTTGAGATCCATCTGCGCTGCATCTTCTTCCGGGACATGCAGTTGGCAGTGAAACTCGCTTTGGTACTTCGCCGCTTCGCGCGCATGATCGCGATTCGTTACGATGATATAATCGACAGGTCCGTTGCGGAGTATCAGCGAACTCGCGTCACCAGTCATCGGTGGAGGGTCAATCAGAATTTTATGTTCCCCGACCGTTAAGAAGAGCCCGTTGAAATCGAGATGCTTCTCCTCAGAGAACCAGGACCATTGCCAAATACCGGGAAGCAGATTCTTCATAATAGAGCCGATGGCTTATAGCTTGTGGCACGGGTGGATCACAGCGCAGAGACGGCATCTTTGACGGTTTTTGTGACCTTGGACAGAATGCTCGCCTCGTTTGGCAGATCGATAATGTCATCCTCCGAAACCGTAATGAATTTTCGATTCGGCCCCTTCGTGAGCGAAATCAGAAACATGCTATTAGAAGGCGTCACAGGGATCACCACCTGCACAGTTGCATCAGTCCCCTTCACCACCTCTAAAAACTTCTGCTTCCCCTCTTCCATTTCGTCCATCGCTTTTCCCCCCTCCCTCTCCGCGGAAATCGATATTTCTTCTGCACCGCGGGTGAGGGGTCTTTGCCTGCGTGCGTCGGGCGAGCACTGCTTTATCGTGCGCGTTCCGCGAACAGCAGGATTCCTCACCCGGTGACGCAGTCCTACATTTTCTTGCTTCCGGCTGCCAACAGCTTTTCAACTTCCGCCACAATCGCCTCTTCGCCTGCCAGATCCATATTGCCGACTCGCTGCCACCGGATCACACCATGCTGATCGATCACGTACACATTGGGAATAAACTTCCCTCCACCGTAGAATTTGTCCGTCACCTTGTTTGGATCAAGCAGGTATGGATAGGTGACTTTTACTGGAAACGCGGACAAAAACTCCCCGACACTCTTCTTGGAGTCACCGGAAGAATTGACGCCGAGCACGACCACGTCTTTCCCTTTCGTCATCTCGGAAACCTTTTGAAACGCCGTCCCCTGGATCATACAGGGCTCGCAGATATGGAACAGTCCAAGTACCACGACCTTCCCCTTATAGGTATCCAGCCCCATAGTCTCACCGGTGATGGCAGTCAACGCAAACGACGGTGCCTTCTCACCCACCTTGAATAGCCCTGCAGCAAGGACCATGTGGGCTGCAAGAACAGGAACCAGCAGCGCGCCAAGAGCAAAGATTATTCGATTCATCACAGCTTCCATTTCTCAAGAAATGCTCGATCCTGGGTGCTGAGTCTTGAGCAAGAAAACAATCAATCTAACTCAACACTCATAGCGCAACGCACAGCATTGACCGTCAGACTATCCTACCATGCAGGTTTTTTCAGGAGCAACGGCGACAACGTCCTGCGAAGATCAAAAGAGAACGGAGGGCTTCAATGCGTTACGCTATCGTGAGCGACTGATCGCTTGACGGATGGCCTTCACCGCATTGTTCGTTGCCGAGGCACGAACAAACTCACTCATGCGCGAGAACAGAGTCATCATCTACCAGCATCCCCACCAATAGCAGCGCCAACAGAGTTCTCAACAATCCCAGCTTGCTGATGAGTACGCCTACTCTTCGACATGCTCCGCCTTAGTACGATCACATCAGTATCAGCAGAGATCACACTCAAAACGTCAGAAGGAAGCGGGATCTATCGCGAGACGGCTGTGCCTGCTTCACCGTCGCCTCTGTCCCAATGAAAGGAGCTCCCTTCCCACCTTTTCGAAAGGAAGAAAATAGAGTTTTCGCACAGTCGTAAAGTCTCGTGAGGCTACGTCTAGCAGACCGACCTGTAGCGTCTCGGGTTCCCTTGGCACATAGAGCGTGCCGAACAGCGCATCCCAGAGGGTGAACCTCACCCCAAAATTCTTATTCCAATGCCGGGGGTCGATGCTGTGATGAAGTTGGTGGTGTGCCGGACTCATCACGAACCGGTTCAACCAAGGCCCATAGGACATCCAGATATGGGAGTGCCGAAGATGCGTCCCCAGCAAGCCATAGATAAATCCGAATATACTCACGCCAAAGATCATCATGAACTGCCGGTCACGTCCGAGCACATTTTGAAACAACAGGGCCGACAGTCCGGCCACCGGCGCCTGAAGCACCACCGTGATCAGATTCTCAACGGGATGCACCCGAAAGGCGGCCGCCGGCGTCAGCACCTCGGCGGAATGATGCACTTGGTGGAATGACCAGAGGACGGGATTCTTGTGAAGCCACACATGCGCCCAATAATTGATCAGATCGGACAAAAGCAGGAACCCCATTGTCGCGACGGCGATCGCCGCCGGGGTCAATGACCCGGGGGGCTCCCAGCCCATTCGCTGGATGACCACCACCGAGAGGATCTTGGCAGTCAGGAGGCCGACCCCGGAAAAGACCGGGATCCACATCAGAAAATTAAGTACCGTATCGACGGCCATAAACCGGAAATCCAGCAACGTGGACGGATGGCGATACAGATGTGTCGGAAACGCATACTCGCGAAAGGACTTGGCGGTCGTTCCGCCCTGCCGCAGGGCGACAAAATAGAGCAACCAGGCCAGCACCAGACTGGAGAGCAGGTACGGCCAGGCCAGTCCGTTCGTGAAGTTGACGAACACCAGCGGAATCCGCTCAAGGGCCTCCTGAAAGCTGGACCAGGAGTGGAATGACGCAAACACCGTCTCCCACACCCGCTCAAAGAACCAGCTGATACGCTCAATCATGGTCGACACCTATCCCAACACAGACCATCCGGCACAGACTCTTCTCTTCCCGCGAGGTACTCCGAGGGGTCAGCGGCTTCGGCGTCACCGCCAGTTCAGGAACACCGCAAGACTGGTTGGCGATGTTCGCCAACCAGTCTTGCCAGCGCGCGCTTCGCACCTCTGTCGCCAGAGGCATCGATTACTCGGCGCAGACGGCGTCCACCGACTTCTGACACTGCTCCTTGTACTTCAGACCCGTCACATCGCGCAGCAATTCATGCGCGATCAACACGGGCTCTGCGTACACTTCCTTCATCTGTTGTTCCATGCTTCTTCACCCCCTTTCGATTGTTAAAGTCCCCCGAGCCCCAGACGGCTCACGGGAGCGACGGCCCCTATCAAATCTTCACCCTGCGTCGCCCTCTCGTACCACTGCGCTGCCGAAACAAAAGAATGACGCGCTCAGGAACGAAGACCATCCGTTGCCTCACCGGCAATCCGTAGGCCATCTCGTCCAAGTCATGAGCTGGCCGGTTCCCTCGAACCGGCCAGCTCACTTTTTCCAACAGCAACTCGAACAACCCCAACTTAAAAGCTGGCGCCGTCGCTCTCCTTGCCGCTCTTGTCGCGGGTCTTCACACCAGACGTTCCGCCGGTGATGTCGCGCAGCATTTCGTGCGCCATCAATACGGGCTCGGTGTAGGATTCCTTCTTCTGTTGCTCCATGGTTCTTCACCCCCTTTCTATTATTTAAGTCCCTCGTGACCCAAGTGCATCACAAAAGCGTATCGACAGCTTTCTTGCCCAGCCCAATTCCAGTAGTGTCCGGTTAAATGATAGCAAGACTGCGATAAAGCCAATGCTGGCGTGGTTTTGCAAGCGATTTTTTTGGTGCCGACTTGAAACGCGAATTTCTGTTTTTTGGTAGTTTCCAGCGTGTTCAACACGCTGGAGACG
>JBGTMB010000062.1:0-11521 GCA_041743755.1 Nitrospiraceae bacterium
TTACGGGTTGTTGAGCAGATGCGCGAGCAGAGCCAGACGCTCGACGGTCTCGTTCGGGAGGGGCGAATCGCGATCGTCGGCGCGATGTACGATGTCGTGACGGGCGACATCGAGTTTCTGGCAGAAGATGGTATGTATCACGCGATACCTCCAAAATCGGTTTGACCGTCTGAGCGAGGAATATAGAGAAGCAAGGTAGCGAGACCACGCGGGACGTCGGCGCCTCACCACGTACTCCCGTTGAAGCGCTGAGCCATGTGATGCTCCCCTCTGCGTTGGTATCGGCAAGGGTCATGCGACGTATCCCAGTACTGATTCTGTAACCATCGTCGAAAAGCCAAATCACCGAAGGCTCAATAGGATATCCCGCGATGTCGCAGCGAGCGAAGCGGCAAGGTATACCCTTGCATACGGCATGTCTCTGGACAATGCGAGAACAAAGCCGGCGGACTTTTTCAGTATTCTTTCGTCTTCTCGTGAATTCGAGCCGTCCTCTTAGGTCAACGACTCCTCATCTCGGAAGGCGAGGGCATGTCATCAGATTCCTTCTCCAATTCAATCAATCCGATAACGTTGGGATACTACTGAGAAACTATGATATGAAATCAGCAGGAAAATCAGGGAAGGCTGACAGGACAGAATAGTGTCATTGTGGAAGGGGTGGAATGTTGAGCTTTACGGATCACTGGACAGGCTACATCGCATTAGCGGTGTTTGTGGCCGCGTATGTGTTGGTGATTGTCGAAGAAAATATTGATCTGCGGAAGTCAAAACCAGTCATGGTGGCGGCAGGCGTCATCTGGGTCCTGACGGCCATCGCCTATGCCTCTCAACACCAATCCCATGCTGTTGGCGAACTCCTGCGCCATCATTCATCCGTTGCACTTGGAACTTGAAACCGCCCTTCAAAACATGGTACGGAGGGATCAAAGATCTCGTGGTTATTCAGCCGGGCGAGTATGTGAGTGTGTGTTTCAGTAGAGGCCGAACCCTCTGGTACAACATCTGGACCGACCTCGCAGATCCTGTCCACTCAATGAGCCTGACCGCGGTCATCTATCTCGATGGGGCGGTCTGATGCCGCCGAATGTTCTTCCTCCACCAGTGGTGGCGGCTGGGCGAGCTGTCACTCGATCGACGGGAGGACAAGATGGTCGCTCCTGCCCACGTCGCTCTTATATACGAGGAGACACAACAATGGCAACAGTGATGTGGAGAAGCTTGATGGTCGTCTGTGCCTGCGCGGTGAGTCTGATTCTTGCGCAGGGCGCGATAGCCTATGATGAGACTTCCGTTGTCGACGGTGGGATGCTCACCGGAACTGTGTTCCTCGACGGCAAAGTGCCGGGGCCAAAGGGGTACAACCTGACGACGTTGCCGGACGCGGTCTACTGCGGGCGAATTTCCGACGGCAGGGGCTGGCGGCTGCTTCAGCCGTTCAATGCCGGATCGAACGGTGAGTTCCGCCAAGTTGTTGTGCTCTTGGAGGATATTGAAAAAGGAAAGCCCTTCGATGAGTATCAGTCTCCGAGAATCGAAGCCATCGATTGTCGGTTTCTGCCCTTTGTGAATGTCGTCCGTGATCTTCAGGATGTCGTGGTGGTGAATATGGATCCGGCCATGCACGATATTCAGGCGTACGAAACTTCGCAACTGGGACCTCGTGTCCTGTTCAACGTCCCATTGCCGATCAGTAAACGCTACCCTCGCGAGGGCGGGTTGAGCGCGCATGTCCACAAGCATTACGAGGGCACGCCGATCACCCAAACTGTCAAGATGACCAAAGGCCGCCGGATCTTTATGATGCAGTGTGGCTTTCATGCCTACATGGAAAGCTGGGCGTTAGTTGCCGATCATCCTTATTACACGATCACCGACAACGAGGGACGATTCCAGCTGACCGATATCCCACCGGGCACCTACAAGGTGAAGCTCTGGCATCCCTACCTGCGGGAGGATATCGAGCGGACGATCACGATCGAACCCAACCAACAGACCAGTCTTGAACTGAAAGTCGAAGCGCCTACCGGGCGGCTCTATGCCAATCAAATGGTCGAGGACGCCTACGTTCGTTACACGATTACTGAGGATGTACAAAGTCAAATCGTGCCGACATTGGAAAGGCAGAGTCTCGATGGAGAGAAGTGATGCATCAATGGTTTCTTCGGCAGGCCGTTCTGCATGGCTGAATCAGCCCTTCTGATTAAACGGGGGAAATCAGATAGGAACATTCTCGCGATTGATGTTCAACTCAATGCTGCCGACGGTGATCGTACTCCGGGTTCTCAATCGACGGATGGGAATCCGGCGGGCTCATCAGCAAACACGGATGATGAACAGTGTCCATTCGCATTGTCGGAGAACCCAGTAATCTGTCCGACCTGGAGGTCGGCATGTGTATGGGCGGTACCTGACCCCCGCACAACATGTTGTGGATCATTGAAACCCGACGAGGAAGTTCACTCTTTGTCTTCGAGCTTCAATACGACGATGGATCGGGCTTCCAGTTCGTATCGTTCGCCCCCTTTGAAAATTGCCACAGGTTTTTCGGTGCCGGCGGTGACGCTGGTATCGAGAAGCGGTTGCCAGCGCACTCCACGTTTATGGGCCGGCAGGGTGAAGGTGAGCGGTGCGTGGTGGCCATTGAATAAGATGACTAAGGTGTCGTCGACAATCGGGCGCCCTTTTTCGTCGGGTTCGTTGATCGCATCGCCTGCCAGCCGAAGCGCGAGGGATTTTGTGAATCCGGCACTCCAATCCTTGTCGGTCATTTCGTTTCCGTCGGGGCGGAGCCAGGAAATGTCTTTCACTTCCGATCCGCGGATATGGCGTCCTTGGAAAAAAAGCCGACGGCGAAGGACCGGGTGTTTCTTGCGAAAGGCGATGAGATTCCTGACGAACTCCAGCAAGTGGCGTTGTCGATGATCCAACTTCCAATCGAACCAACTGATCTCGTTGTCCTGGCAATAGGCGTTGTTGTTGCCCTGCTGTGTGCGGCCGAGTTCGTCGCCACCGCAGAGCATGGGCACGCCCTGTGAAAAAAACAGCAGCGTCAGGAAATTTCGCTTCTGGCGCTCGCGCAGCTCGATGACGGCGGGGTCATCGGTCGAGCCTTCGACGCCACAATTCCAACTCAAATTGTCGTTGCTGCCGTCTTGATTATTCTCTCGATTGGCCTCATTGTGTTTATCGTTATAAGAGACCAGGTCGTGTAACGTGAACCCGTCGTGCGCGGTGACGAAATTGACGCTGGCATAGGGCCTACGTCCACTCATGCTGTAGAGGTCGCTGCTGCCGGTGAGGCGATAGGCGAGTTCTGCCATCTGATCACCGTCCCCCTTGACGGATTTTCGGATCGTATCCCGGTATTTGCCGTTCCACTCGGCCCAGCCGACCGGGAAGTTCCCGACTTGATACCCTCCTTCGCCGAGGTCCCAGGGTTCGGCGATCAATTTGACTTGAGACAAGATAGGGTCTTGATGCAGGATGTCGAAGAAGGCACTCAAACGATCGACCGCATGGAGCTCTCGCGCGAGGGCCGAGGCTAAGTCGAACCGAAACCCGTCCACGTGCATATCAGTCACCCAGTAACGCAAACTGTCCATGATGAGCTGAAGCGTGCGGGGATGCGTCACGTTCAGTGTGTTCCCGCATCCGGTGTAATCCATGTAAAAGCGTTTGTCTTGATCCACAAGGCGATAATAGGCGGCGTTGTCGACGCCGCGAAAGCAGAGGGTGGGACCCAAGTGGTTGCCTTCGGCCGTATGGTTGTAGACTACGTCCAGAATAACTTCGATGCCGGCGCTGTGAAGCGTTTTGACCATGGTCTTGAACTCCCGGACGTGGCGACCACGCACCGGCGACACCGCATAGCGGATGTCGGGAGAGAAAAAGCCGATGGTATTGTATCCCCAATAGTTCGCCAGTCCTTGATCGGCCAGATGTTTGTCTCGGACGAACTGATGTATCGGGAGGAGTTCGACGGCGGTCACGCCCAGACCGATCAGGTGGTCGATGACGGCAGGAGTGGTCAGTGCCGCATAGGTGCCACGCATATGATCGGGTACGTAAGGATGGCGCGCCGTGAGTCCCTTGACGTGCGCTTCGTAGATGACCGTCTTGTCCCAGGGGGTTTTCAGGAGGTGGTCGCCGCCCCACGTAAAGGCTTGATCGACCACGACGCATTTCGGAATGTTGCCCGCATTGTCGCGTGTGTCGAAGGACAGGTCGGCGGCGTGATCGCCGATGCGATAGCCGAACATCGCGTCGGACCATTCGATCGTGCCGGCGATGGATTTCGCATAGGGATCGATCAGCAGTTTATGAGGATTGAAACGATGGCCTTCGTCCGGTTTGTAGGGGCCATGCACACGATAACCGTAATGTTGTCCTGGCCACAACCCTGGAATATAGACGTGCCAGACTTGATCGGTTCGCTCCTCGACGCGGATGCGCTGCGATTCTTTGTCGGCTTTCGGCCCGTCGAAGAGGCAGAGCTCAACCGCGGTGGCGTTTTCTGAAAAGATAGAGAAGTTCACGCCCTCGCCATCCCACGTCGCGCCGAGCGGATAGGGCTTTCCTGGCCACACTCTCATGTTTCTTCCTTCCATGTTCGCTCCGCGGGATAGCGCACGAGCGTCAGCCCCGGAGATGCGATTTCAATTCCTGCGCTCGCTAAGGCCTTGAGGATCTTCACCTGTAATCGATGCTTCACGCTCCGTCTCGATTTGGCATGGACCACATAGCGCAACGTGCAGGCCACCCAATGTTCTGTGAGGGAAATATAGACCTGTGACTGTGTTTCGGGCGAACCGACGAGAGACATGCCCGGCAATCGCCGGCGCGCAGTTTTCGCAGGTTCCACCACCTCGTTTGTATAATCAGCCACGGCTTCAGTCATAGTCAATTGTGCCTGTTCCCAGCGTGGTCCATAGGCAATAGGCACAGTGAACTCATCCCAGATATAGGGAGCCCCCTGTGTGCAATTGAACACGGGATCTTTAAAGACGGCGGCATTGGACACGGCGACCACCCGGCCGGTCGGCTGATCGGCTTGGACCCAATTGCCGATTTCCAGCAGCGATGTCCTGATGATTCCCACATCCGTCACGTCACCGATGACTCCGCCAAGCTGCACACGGTGGCCGACTTTATACAGCTTCGACGAGACGATCAGCGCCCATCCCGCCATGCTGACGATGACTGGCGCGAGTGCGATTGCCAGCCCAGCTCCCGTGGCTCCCAACACGAGCAATAGGCCCTGGAGCCGTTGCGCCCAAATGCCGAGTGACGTGAACAAGAGCACGCTGACAGCGCTATAACGGATCAGCTTGCGAATGGTATAGCGCCAATGTTCGTCCGCCACAGCCCGCTGCGCCGCCCATTCCCCGATGCGCATGGCTGCGATCAAAACGAAGATCAGCACGGCGGTATAGATCAGCCGCTCATCGACATCTTCCGCCCACGCCAGCAGTGGTTGAGGGAATGCGTTCACAGGCCATCGGTCCTTTGCTCTATTTCATACGGTCATCTCCGGGCTTATGCAAGGAGGTTTTTCTTCCTGTCACAGCTTGTTTAAGAAGTAGGCTCTGAGTAAGGTGGAGCAATGAAGGGGAGGTGGCAATGGAAAGAACATGGCAGCTGGATCTCGGCGCTCGGATGCTCGAGGCCGATCGGGTGCGGTTTACAGTGTGGGCGCCGTTCGCCAACACTGTTGCGGTGGAGTTGGTGGATCAGGATCGAAAGGCCATTCCGATGCAACTCGGGTCTCACTGTTATTTCGAGGTCACGGTCGAAGGAGTCGGTTCGCGCGCGCGCTACCGCTATCTGCTGGACGGGAAGACAGCCAGGCCGGATCCTGCTTCCCGCTTCCAGCCTGAAGGAGTCCATGGTCCCTCGACGGTCGTCGATCCCGACTCCTTCCGCTGGGCCGATACAGCGTGGCGGGGGATTCCACTGAGCGATTTCATTATCTATGAGTTGCACGTGGGCACCTTTACGCGCGACGGGACGTTCGAGGCGATCATTCCTCACTTGCCCTATCTCAAAGAGACGGTGGGAATTACGGCTATCGAACTCATGCCGGTTGCGCAGTTTCCGGGAGGGCGCAACTGGGGCTACGACGGCGTGTATCCCTTTGCCCCACAATCGACATATGGCGGACCGGAGGGCCTGAAGCGGCTGGTGGATGCCTGTCATGCGAGAGGGATTGCCGTGATCATGGACGTCGTTTACAATCATCTGGGGCCTGAGGGGAACTATCTCGGCGAGTTCGGCCCCTATTTCACGGATCGCTACAAGACGCCGTGGGGGGCTGCGATCAACTACGATGGGCCTGACAGCGACGCGATCCGGCACTACGTCATCAGTAACGCAGGCTATTGGGTGACGGAATATCACATTGATGCGCTGCGCCTGGATGCCGTTCATGGCATTTTCGATTTCAGCGCCACGCACATTCTGAAAGAACTGGCCTCGTCGGTACAGATTGAGGCTGCCAGGCTCAATCGTCAGGTTTTCGTCATTGCCGAAAGCGATCTCAACGATACACGGATCATCGCGCCGTGGAGCATCGGGGGCTATGGGCTTGACGGACAGTGGAGCGACGATTTTCACCATGCCCTGCGCGTGGTGCTGACCGGCGAGCAGCGGGGATATTACGAGGACTTCCACGGACTACAAGACCTTGGCTCGGCCCTGCGTGACGGGTTTGTCTACAGCGGACAGTACTCTGAGCACCGCCGCCGGCGGCATGGAAGTCCGTCGCACCAGGTGTCTCCAGGACAGCTCGTGGTCTTTTCCCAAAACCACGATCAGATCGGTAACCGTGCGGTCGGAGATCGCTTGAGCACACAGCGTCCGTTCGAGGCACTCAAGGTTGCTCGCGCCCTCGTCCTACTCTCGCCCAACATTCCGCTCTTGTTCATGGGGGAGGAGTATGGCGAGACCGCACCGTTTCAATACTTCATTGAGCATGGCGATCCCGACTTGATCGAAGCGGTGAGGCAGGGCCGAAGGAGGGAGTTTGCTCACTTTGGCTGGAAGGCGGAGGACATTCCCGATCCGCAGGATCCGGCGACCTTCGAGCGGAGCCGGTTGAATCGCGAGCAGCTCGATGACCGGCAGACCGGACTGCTTCGCTGGACCAGCACTCTCATACACCTCAGGAAGGCCGTTTCGACGTTGGGCGCCGGCGATGCGAATCAATTGCACCATTCGGTGCGGGTGTTGGAACGAGAACAGGTGCTGATCGTACATCGCTGGTCAAACCGGGGAGAGGCGGCGCTGCTGCTATTCGGATTCAATCAATCACCGGCTACATTGACCCTCTGCGAGCCGGTCGGAACATGGCAGTTTCGACTGGATTCCGGGACCTCAGAGTTCGGTGGATCTGAGAAGTCGGCGCTGCCGCACGAACTCGTCATCGATGCTCAGGGAGCCAAGGTGACGATTGCTGCCTACACCGCAGCCGTATATGTCTTGGTGGAGCACAGGGAGCCAAGGTGACACGAACATCGGAGCCGCGGTCGGCGGCACACCGAGCCGGATCTGAACGAGAGGAGATGTCGTATGCCGATATCGTATTTGACACGATTCTTTGATCGGTCGTTCGATTGGATTTCGACATCGGGATTACGCATCGTGCTCATTGCCATCGGCACACTCGTGTTGTTGGCGCTGCTCAAGCGCGCGGTGGCAAAGCTTCGGAGCATATACGAAGGTGCGCTTCCCAGTCCTGCCCAAATCAAACGTGCGTATACCTTGACGCATATCGTGAGAGATGTGGCGCGGATCGTCATTTTCTTCGTCGGGGCCATGATGATCCTCTCGGAGGTCGGCATCGATTTGAAACCTCTGTTAGCGGCAGCTGGACTTGGTGGATTGGCCATTGGATTTGGTGCGCAAAGTCTCGTAAAGGACTTGATTTCTGGGTTCTTTATTCTCTTGGAAAACTCCGTCCGGGTGGGGGATGTAGTCGAGGTTGCAGGGGTGTCCGGAGTCGTCGAAGAAATCGAGCTGCGCACCATCAAGCTCCGTGACCTGTCTGGCAACGTCCACGTGGTCCCCAACGGGGTCATCGACAAGGTGAAGAACATGACGAAAGATTACTCCTACTATGTATTCGATATCGGCGTCGCGTATAGGGAGGACATGGATGAGGTCATGGCAGTGCTGAAGGAGATTGCCGCAGAATTACAGGCAGACTCAGCGTTCGGAACCGACATCCTCGAGCCGTTGGAGATGCTCGGCGTCGATCAGTTTGCTGATTCCGCCGTGATCATCAAGTGCCGTATCAAGACCGTGCCGATCAAGCAATGGCGTATTGGCCGGGAGATGAATCGGCGGATCAAGATTACGTTCGATGCCAAGGGGATCGAGATTCCATTCCCGCATCACACCATCTACTGGGGTGAGCCCAAAAAGGGGACGCCGCCCCCATTATATACGGCGCAATGGCCGCAGGCCGGAGCCGCGTCCCGGTGATTCGGTGCCGTGGATTCGTTATAGGGGAAAGGATATGGGAGGAAGCGAATCGGCGGGCGACAACGTCGAGGCATCTCAGCCCAGGCTTGCAGAATGGGCTGATTGGCCGGACGAAAAACTGCTCGACTTGCGGCTCTGTGATCTTGATCTGACCGTGGAAGGGAGCCAGATCGCGGCGCACATTCACCAGCTCAACGACGAGTTGGCAGCGCGCGGCCTTCTCTTTCGTCCCCACTTCTGGCTGTCCAGCGAATGGTTTTCCCCCGACGGAGTGCCTGGTATCGCCGTGCCGTTTTATTTGGCCCATCCTCGGCTGGCTCGATTGGAACTCGCCCAAATGTTGGAGGTGGAAGGGGGCACACCGGACGCGTGTCTCCGCATTCTCCGGCACGAATCCGGGCATGCGTTGGAGAACGCCTATCGTCTGCGACGTCGGCGTGATCGCCAGGCGGTGTTCGGCCGGTCGACCCAGTCCTATCCGAGATATTACACACCGAAACCGTACAGCAAGAGCTACGTCCTGCATCTCGACATGTGGTATGCGCAGAGCCATCCCGACGAGGATTTCGCTGAAACGTTTGCCGTCTGGTTGGCTCCGCAATCGCAGTGGCGGCAACGATATGCGGATTGGCCTGCCTTAAAGAAGCTCGAGTACATGGACGCGTTGATGACGAGCCTGACCGGCGCTCGCCCGGCGGTGAGCACGAAAGAGCACGTGGATCCGATCTCGAGTCTCCGGAAGACATTGAGGGAGTATTATGACGAGAAGCGCCGGCGATTCGGGGTAGACCATCCGACATTTTACGATCGTGATTTACGTCGCCTCTTCTCCGACGAGGAAGCGTTCAAGACCAATCCGACCGCGGCGAGTTTCATCAATCGGCTGCGCAAGCCGATCCGGCGGTACGTGGCCAAGTGGACCGGTGAATATCAATACACGATCGATCGATTGCTGGACGATATGATGCGGCGCTGCCGGGAACTGAATCTCCATGTGGCGGGGCCGGAGGAGCAGGTGCGAATGGAGTTTACGGTGCTGCTGACCTTGCAGACGATGAATTATCTCCACAGCGGGCGGCATCGCGTGGCGCTATGAAGAAAAAACGCCGCGTCATGGTGCTGGTGCATGCCGATCTGGTCCCTCCTGACTCGGTAGAAGGCCTCGATCTGGCCGCGGTGGAATGGAAGACGGAATACGATGTCGTGACGGGGCTCCGTCAGTTGGGACATGAGGTGCGCGTGGTCGGCGTGCGCGACGATTTGCTCGTGATTCGGCATGCGGTCGATGACTGGAAACCGCACATTGCCTTCAATCTCTTGGAAGAGTTCAGCGGCGTGGCGTTGTACGATCAAAACGTGGTGTCGTATTTGGAGCTGCTGGGAGTGCCTTACACAGGCTGCAACCCGCGCGGGTTGATGCTGGCACGGGACAAGGCGCTGACGAAGAAGATCCTGCACTATCATCGGATCGCCATCCCGGAATTTATCACGGTTCCGGTCGGGCGCTCCGTGAAGCGGCCTAAAGAGTTACGCTTCCCTCTGTTCGTCAAGTCGGTGTCGGAAGAAGCCTCGCTGGGGATCTCGCAAGCCTCGATCGTCGACGACGACGGCAAGCTGGAGGAGCGGGTTGCATTCATCCATCAAAACATCGGCACCGGCGCGTTGGTTGAACGGTATATCGATGGCCGCGAGCTGTATGTCGGGGTGCTAGGCAATCGGCGCGTGCAGATCTTCCCGGTCTGGGAATTGGATTTGAGTAAGATGCCGGACGAGGCAAAGCGCATCGCCACGGAACGGGTGAAGTGGAGCAGAACATACCAAAACAAATATGGCATCAGATCGGGTGAGGCGCAGGGGCTTCCCGAAGGGGTGCCGGAGAAGATTAAGGAGATTGCCCGCCAAATCTACGGCTTCCTCGGGCTCAGTGGCTATGCCCGGATCGATTTACGGCTCGATCCAGCTGGAGACATCTACGTGCTGGAGGCCAATCCGAACCCGCAGATCGCGAAACGCGAGGACTTCGCCGATTCCGCCGAACGGGCCGGCCTTTCCTATGAGGCCCTGCTGCAGCGTATCCTCGACGTGGGGTTGCGCCGGCACCCGCCCGTGACACCATCCGATCGTCCCACTTCGATGCCCAGTCGCGTCGATGAGTGAGGACGGCCGACTCTACTCCGCCTTCAAGTAGAGCACCGACAACGGGGGCAGCGTCAACGAAATCGAGTTGGGGCGTCCATGGGATTCGATCGGCTCCGCCATCACGCCTCCGCCATTGCCTAGGTTGCTGCCGCCGTAGCTGGCCGCGTCGCTGTTGAGGACCTCGCGGTACCAACCCAGCGAAGGGACGCCGATACGGTAATGATAGCGGGGGACCGGGGTGAAATTACAGACACAAATGATGGAGCCTTTCTGATCCTGGGCCTTTCGCGCAAAGGCGATGATGGAATTCTCGTTGTCCTTGAAGTCGATCCAGTCGAAACCCGTCCAATCGAAATCGACTTCGTACAGCGCCGGTTCGGTTCGATAGAGCCAATTGAGATCGTGGACGTACCGTTGTAGGCCGAGGTGAGGCTCTTGCTCGCAGAGATGCCACTGCAGGCTGTCGTCGTGGTTCCATTCCCACCATTGGCCGAATTCTCCGCCCATGAAGAGCATTTTCTTGCCGGGATGGCCATACATGAAGCCGTAGAGTGCACGGAGGTTGGCAAACCGTTGCCAGAGATCACCCGGCATCTTGTCGAGCAGGGACTTCTTGCCGTGCACGATTTCGTCGTGTGACAGCACGAGCACGAAATTTTCGTGAAACGCATAGACTAATCCGAACGTGATCTTATTTTGGTGATGTTTGCGGTGCACGGGGTCGAGGGAGAAGTATTCCAAATTATCATGCATCCATCCCATGTTCCACTTGAACGTAAAGCCGAGCCCTCCGGTGTAGGTCGGTTTGGATACGCCCGGCCAGGCGGTGGATTCTTCGGCGATGGTGACGGCACCCGGATGTTGCTGATGGACGAGCACGTTGAGCTCTTTGATGAAG
>JBGTMB010000063.1:0-5172 GCA_041743755.1 Nitrospiraceae bacterium
GACCGGCAAGGGCCGGTCGGCGGCGATTCATGTGAGCGTGATCCATGTGACCCTACGCCGCCCGTTAGCCCCCTTCGATATCGGCACGACGATCCCCTGGACCCAGCAACGGAGACTGAAGGTCAAGGAGGAAAGCCGGACCTTACTCGACCAGAGCGTGCAGAAGCTGATCGAGGCGGGATTTAGGGCCAAGTCCGTGAGCCGGGTGGGGAATCCCGCTGAAGAGATCATGGAGGCGGCGTCGAAACAACAGGCCGATCTGATCGTGATGGGGGCCCAAGGGCTGGGCGCGCTTGATCGGTTTTTTCTCGGCAGCGTGTCGACGCGAGTGGTGCAGTACGCGAACGGTGCCGTGCTCGTCGTTCGATGACGGAAAGAGAGTGCCATGTAGCGTTGCCGGGGCTATCGCCTCAAGCAGGTGACCGCCGGTTTCTGTTTGTCGGTTCGAACGCGGAGGAAACTCAATCGAAAGGATGGGCACCATGAATGTGCTTGTGGCGACGGATGGATCGAAGTATGGACGATGGGCACTGGACTGGGTGGCCCGGTTGCCGCTTGTTGAACCGGCAAAGGTCATGGCGTTGCATGTGTTGGATGTCGCTGCGCTCCGTGCGCCGTTTCTGGCGCAACCGACGATGGCCGGGATCGAGCCGTATGTTCAAGAGGAAATCCAGCGCATGGAAGCGCGTTCAGCCGAGACCCTCCAGGAAACGACACGACAGTTGGCCTCGCTGAAGCTTACGGGCACGGTTCGTAAGGAGCAAGGGCCGGTCGCCCCGACGATCTTGAAACGCGCGCCCAAACGAGACGGGTTCCTGGTGGTGGGTAGTCAGGGGCTCGACGCTCTCGACCGGTTCATGCTCGGCAGCGTCTCGACGAATCTGATCCATCATGCCACCTGTCCGGTCCTCGTCGTCAAAGGCGAGGCGGTGCCGCTACGGCGGATGATCTTGGCGATTGATGGGTCGGATGCCTCGGCTAAGGCTCTGAAGTTTGTGCTGACCAAATTTCAGTCGGATCAGCCGACCGGCAAAGGTGGGCGCGTGCCGATTCACGTGAGTGTGTTCCATGTGTTGCCGTTGGTCATGTACCCCGGATTAAAGAAGGCGAGCAAGACATTACTCGACCAGAGCGTGCAGAAGCTGATCAAGGCGGGATTTACAGCCGAACCTCTCTGTTACCTTGGCAATCCTGCTGAAGAGATCATGAAGGCGGCTTCGCAACAACGGGCCGATCTGATCGTGATGGGGGCCCAAGGGCTCGGCGCCATCGCCCGGTTTCTCATCGGGAGTGTGTCGACGCGAGTGGTGCAGCACGCGAAAGGTTCCGTGCTTGTCGTTCGATGAGCGATTGCCATCAGGGAGTCTTGGGGCGACCATTCTTGTAGCCGAGCCCGGGAGGAGGTTGCGCTGCGATAAAGGTTCCAGCGGTGTCCTTTTCCGTTCTCTCCATTGACACGAAGCCATCTGTCCCTGTTCAGGCTCCCGCCTCTGTGCCGGTTCATTCTCCTGTTCACTCGTTCCTATTCTCCTCGTAGTCGGAGAAATGCGGTTGTGGCAGGAGCGGCGTTGAGCAAGTCCGTACTTAGGTCGGTCAATGGCGCGAGATGTGTTTCCGCAAGTCGTGCGTCACCCTATCGAGATCCTGATCAATGCCGAATTTCAGGTGAGAGCGCCGGCTCATCCAGTGGTGCCGACCTATCCTGGCGGTGTCGGGGTTTGACAATTGCCGATAAGGTCGTAATGATAGGCGCCATTCCACGGGCGACTGTTCGATCGACGTATACGAGAGGTGATCTATGCGCTTATCGCTTCGATTTCTACTGCCGTTGGCCCTCGTGTTGGCCGGCCTGGCCTATGCCGTCATTCCTCTTGTCGATACCTTGACGTTGAAATGGTTTGTGCGGGATCTCGAGATGCGGTCGGAACTCATCGGCCGCACGGTCGAAGCGCCCCTCGTGGATCTCCTGGCGGCGGAATCCAAGACGAAATTACACAACTATTTTAATCGAATCATTCAGGATGAACGGCTCTTCGCCGTTGGGTTTTGCAGCCGTGAGGGCAGGCTGGTCTACAAAACGTTGACCTACCCTGATTCGATTTCATGTGACGGAGCCAACACCGTCGTAGCCGGCAAGACCGCTCTGCTGCCATTCCCCCAAGGGACGGTCCATGTCTCTGCGATCGGCATAGAGGGAAATGGCCGCGCATGGGGGCGCCTCATGCTGGTCCAAGACATGAGCTGGGCTGAGCGTCGAAGCAGCGACACGAAGTGGTACCTCTTCTATCTATTTGCCATCATCGGCGTGGTGATCTCCCTTGTGACGGTGTTGGTTGCGCACCTGAGCTGGCGTGGATGGGTCACAGGCGTGCGAGCGTTGCTCCGTGGCAAGGGGCTGGCTACCCAGATTGACGATCAGCGGCATGGTGCCGACCTCCTGCCGGTCGCTCAGGATCTTCGTTCCCTCATTCATGATCTCGAAGCGGATAAACGCTTGAGGGATGAACATCAGATGAGCTGGACCCCGGCGACATTGAAAGCCATTCTCCATGACCATCTTGCCGGGGACGAAGTGCTCATCGTGTCCAATCGCGAGCCCTACGTCCACAATTGGAATGGGCAAGATATCGAGGTCCAAGTGCCGGCCAGCGGGGTTGTCACCGCTCTTGAACCGATTATGCGTGCCTGTTCGGGCGTGTGGATTGCGCATGGCAGTGGTACGGCAGATCGAGAGGTCGTCGATGCGCGCGGCCATGTCCGCGTCCCACCGGACAATCCCGCCTATGAGATCAGGCGGATTTGGATGTCACCGGAGGAAGAAGACGGGTACTACAACGGTTTTGCCAACGAAGGGCTCTGGCCGCTGTGCCATCTGGCCCATGTGCGCCCTGTGTTCCGAACCTCCGACTGGCAACGGTACCGGGAGATCAATGAACGATTTGCGTTGGCTATTATTGAGGAAGCCAAAACCGACAACCCTGTCGTGCTCGTGCAGGATTTCCATCTTGCGCTGGTGCCCAAAATGGTGCGAGATCTTTTACCGAATGCCACGATCATTATGTTTTGGCACATTCCGTGGCCTAATTCCGAGCGCTATGCGATTTGTCCGTGGCATCGAGAAATTCTCGAAGGGCTCTTGGGAAGCAGCATTCTCGGGTTTCACACGCGCTTCAATCGCACCAACTTCATCGAAACGGTGGATCGCGCACTGGAAACGAAGATCGATTGGGACAGCTCCACGATTTCATACGGCGGCAAGTTAACCGCGGTGAACCATTACCCGATTTCGATTGAATGGCCTAGTCGGGTGCTCAAGGAACAGCCGTCTGTGCCGACGTGTCGGACACATATTCGTTCGAGTAACGGACTCCCGCACACACAGCGCGTCGGCCTCGGCGTCGAACGAATGGATTATACGAAGGGTATTCTCGAGCGGTTCCTTGCTGTCGAACGGCTTCTGGAGCTGCAGCCGGAATGGATCGGCACGTTCTCCTTCATCCAAATCGCCGCCCCCAGCCGTTCCAAGATCGAACAATATCAGCAGCTCACGCAACAGGTCATTGCGTCGGCTGAACGCATCAATCAACGATTTGGGCGAGAGGGATATCAGCCGATTTCTCTCCGGATCGAACACCACGATCCTCAAGAGATCGCGACGCATTATCGAGGGGTCGACTTCTGCATCGTCAGCAGTCTCCATGACGGCATGAATCTTGTGGCGAAAGAATTCGTCGCTGCGCGGGACGACGAACAAGGTGTGTTGATCCTCAGCCAATTCACCGGCGCCGCGGCTGAATTACCCGAGGCGCTGATGATCAATCCGTACAACATCGATCAGTGTGCGGCCGCTTTGCATGTGGCCCTGACCATGTCCCCAAGCGAACAACGGGCGCGTATGCGTAGTATGCGCGACATTGTGCAGGAGTTTAACGTCTACCGCTGGGCTGGACGCATGCTGATGGATGCAGCCCGGATGCGGCAACGAGCCCGCATCGCCCGCCAAACGGGGGTGCGAGACGCGCGCACGACCACAGGCGGTCAGGCATGACCTATGTGTTTTCTGAGGAAGGGCGCCTGGCACTGTGCGCGTTGACTGAGAAGCCCGTCCTCTATGCCTTCGATTTTGACGGAACGCTTGCGCCGATCTCGCCGGATCGAGACTCCGTCAAGATGTCCTCGTCCATGCATGAACCGTTACAGGAGCTTGGAACACGCGCGCCCTGCGCGGTGATTTCCGGTCGAGCGCTTGCCGATCTTGTGCCGCGGGTCGATGGAGCGGTTCCTTATTTGATCGGGAATCACGGGCTGGAAAGCCCCTGCGCGACTCCCGAGGCCTTGATCTTGGCTGAACATGTCTGTGCGGAATGGATGAAGCGAGTGAGCACGGACTTTGCTCAACCGCTCAAGCTCTATGGGATTGAGATTGAAAATAAACGCTATACCCTCACCTTCCATTATCGAGGGGCCGATGATCCGGTCAAGGCTCGTGGGGCCCTGGTCGTCCTTCTCGATCAGCTCACGCCGACTCCGCGTCTCATATTTGGGAAAGCTTCGGTGAATGTGTTGTACCCGGGGCAGGAAGGAAAAGGGCAAGCCGCCTTGGCTCTCATGAAGCATGTGCGGCAGACGCATCTATTTTTCATCGGCGATGATGACACAGACGAGGATGTCTTCGAGCTGTCAGAAGGGCTTGCCATGGGGGTGCGAGTGGGCCGGCATGAAAAGTCGCGGGCGGGGTATTTCATCGAGCATCAGGGAGAAGTCGAAGAGATTCTCCGCTTCCTGGCACATCGTCTTGTTCGAACCCCGGAATCGCACGTTTCCTAAACCCGCGGATCGTACGTTCAACTCGGGTCAGGGTCACATCTTCACCAAGTTCGTTGCAGACATACAGACCTGTGCCTGCCTAGCGAATACAGTCATACACGGTTCAGCGCCGTAGACGCATGTCGGTCGAAGCGTCCCTAACGCCGACCACGCCCCACAGTTTAATACCTTTTGTAGCCTACCGACCGAAAAAGGAGAGTGGCTCCATGCTGCAGACGAACGGTCCGTTATCAGCCACTCTGCCGCGCGACCTCACGTCCGGCTTGGTCGTGTTCCTCCTGGCCGTGCCCCTATGCCTGGGAATCGCGCTGGCGTCCGGTGCCCCGTTGTTTTCTGGAGTGCTGA
>JBGTMB010000064.1:0-16427 GCA_041743755.1 Nitrospiraceae bacterium
CCCCAGACCACAAAGCGGAATCGGCGCGCAGCAGAACGAAAGAGCGCCATGAATTCAGGCGCGGCCTTACGGCTTCTGACCAAGGGGGCCAGGACCAGGGAAAGAAAAATCATTCCGCCGATCCAGCTGACGGCCGCAAGCACATGGAGCCAGACCAGGAAGACCGTCATCCTCACTGCCGATCCATCGATGAACCCACACCCTTGGTTTTAACACTTACTATTCAAATGCGCGCCTGCGACGTGCTTCCCGGCAGTGTGCCCAAAACCTCCGGACGCTGCACTTTGGGGCCCGGTCCCGGCGCGCTTTTTCGAGTCGCATCTGACCAGCCTTTCTGCAAGTCCAAGCTTGGATAATGCATATATAAGCCACTTCGACGGGTCGACGTTGTACCACAGAGGCCCATTCCGATAATCACGCGAAAAGGTATGGTGATAATTATGATACCCCTCGCCCAGCGTGATGAGCGAGACCCACCAACTGTCGCGACTGGAGTTGGACCGACTGTAGGGCTGACGTCCCCATAGATGGCAGACAGAATTGATGCAGAACGTGGAGTTCAGAACCAGAAAGATCCGTCCGATACCGGCCAACAGGAAGCAGCCCACTCCGCCTATCCAGCCGTTGTAGGCGTAGCCTGCGAGAAACGGCAGCGCCAGTCCGGACAGAAGAAGGGGAACATACCAGCGGTGCTGCCACATCACCACAGGATCCTCGCGCAGCCACGGCGCATAGCGTTCGGTCTTGTGAGGGCTTTTCATGAAGAACCAGACACAGTGGCTATACCAGAATCCTTTTGTCGCGTTATAGGGATCCTCCTCCTGGTCTACGCACGCATGGTGCCGGGTATGATTGGCACTCCATTTCAGGGCCGAGTTCTCCATGGCCCAGCTACCTGCAACCAGGAACGCCACACTGACCCAGTCGGGGCAGCGGAAACTGCGATGGGAAATCATCCGGTGATACCCCACGGTAATGCCGAGCCCGCTGATGAGATAGAGAATCCCCGCCAAGGCCCAGTCAAGCTTCGTATAGCCATGCATGTAGCCAAAAAGCGGCACCCCGATGAGACTCGACAACGTGACCAGAGCAAACAACCCTATCGTCGGGATATCCCACGCTCTTCGGCTATCCACTGAGCCCGCATTCAAGTGATGATCCATAGCCGCAACCTCGTTATCGTTGAGCTGGGTACCGGAGGCGTATTCGCAGGAATATGGTGAGGATTTGTCGAGGTCGAGCACGATACACATGCGTGGCCATCGTTCACCGCAGGAGAAGGGTCGATGTCGGACAGGCGCCTCAGTCCGTCACCACAACGGTCAGAACGCTGCCGGAGCGTGGTCGGACTTAATGTGGGGTTGGAGTGAGCCTTCGCCAAGGGTGGGGAGAGTCGGAATGTGTCACCCACGGACTGATCCGTCGATTCCAGCCCGATCGGCAACGAGGGAAAAATCACAATCGCAACCCTTTGATCGTTGATCCTGCAATAATCTAAATCGCCGCCCGCAGGATCAAACATACTGGCTGGAAACTTTATCTACGGGCCCTACTAAGCGCACAAATACATCGGCATGCGATAAAACCCCTGGACGCTACATTTGTGCGCGTACGTATATATTCTTCTCTCGAAATCGACCCAGGCAGCGGCACCCCTCACGAGTTATTGAAACTTGTCCGGAAACTGTTTCGCCAATGCCGTCGTGAGCGTATCTGCAATGACATAGACGTGTTGGCGCATCATTGGCCAGGTTTCTTCGAGCTTCGCGTACTTCTTTTTCTTGTACTGGTTGATTTGGAGCACATGATGAGCTCCATGCGCTTCGATCAGACCTCGAACGGTACCTTTCGGCAAATGGTTGGGATTGACGCCGATGAAGAAACCATCGATGTCATCGGCATTGGACCCCAAGCGGACCAGTGCTGCATCCTGTTGGCGGGTATTCCCCGCGATGGTGGCCTCGGAATATTCTTTGACTGCGGCATAATGACCGCTCAGCAGGGTAAAGAGCTTCGCAGACCTCGCTTCGCCGTAGAACGGGATAAACACGTTCGCAATCTGTTTGGCGTTGGCGAGGACCTGCTTGTCGGCGGCATCCCGCGCCGCCGGATCGTTCGACGTGTTGAACAAGACGACGTGCTGAATCATAAAGATATGCCCGAGCCACAGATCGCGAAGAGTCTTCTGCATCTCTGCCACACGAATTGGATTCACCTCTCCAACTGCTGGAGATTCATATCCCACCAGGCTGGCAAGTGCGAGGACCAACGCAACCATCGCCGAATACATCTTACCCATCAGACTCTCCCTTCTGACGACCGCTCATCCTTCCCGAGGGAAAAACCACTCGAAGACCAGGGCGCAATCCCCTAGACCTCCCCCTTATTGCATATTCGCAACAGCCGTGCCCGCACTTGTACGCAACGTCTCCGCGCACATTTCATTCACAACGACGGAGGTTAGCCCACGGAAGAGAATACTGTGTGAGGTCAACATTCTGGCGCGTTTCTCTACAGAATAAGACCGACCAAGGGCTCGCCAGGATCACTACATATAAACAAAATGAGTTACGTTGTCTAATTTTCTTGACGGTCGGATGAGTGAAGTGGGGAAGAGAGGGGCATTCGGAGGGCTAGTCAATCTGATAGTCGCGGATTTTGTTGTACAGGCTCGCCCGGCTGATCTTAAGGAGCTTGGCAGCCTTCGCCCGATTTCCTCCAGTCTGCTGAAGCGCCTGAAGAATCCCCACGCGTTCTACCTGACGCGTCGCACCGCGCGCAACGGTACGGAGATCGTACTCCGCCGGTTCAGGTCCCATTTCCACAATGTCTTTGCAGCTGAGCTCGGGACCGGTGGTGGTGACAACTGCCCGCTCAAGATAGTGCTGCAACTCCCGGACATTGCCAGGCCATGAGGCTTGGGTGAGCGCCTGTATCACATCAGGCGACACCTGCCGAATCGGCTGTCTGTGGCGCTTACAGGAGGCCGCAACGAAATGTTGCACCAGGAGCGGGATATCCTCCCTCCGGTCACGGAGCGGAGGAAGAGACAACGGCAGCACCGCAAGCCGGTAGTACAGATCTTGCCGAAAGGCTTTGGCCTTCACAAGTTCGGTCAGGTCTTTATTCGTCGCCGAAATGACCCGCGCATCAATTTTGATCGGTTGGTTTCCCCCAACCCGCTTGATCTCTCCCTCCTGAAGCACCCGGAGCAGCTTGGCTTGAAAGACTGGTGTTGTGTCGGCGATTTCGTCGAGGAAAATCGTCCCGCCGTCTGCCTCTTCGAACAGTCCTCGTTTGGTGGTATGCGCTCCGGTGAAGGCTCCCTTCACATGGCCGAACAACTCACTCTCCAGCAGTGTTTCCGGCAGCGAACCGCAATCGACCACGATGAACGGTTTATCCCGCCGATAGCTGGTCTGATGAATCGTTTTGGCCGCCAGTTCCTTGCCAGTGCCGCTCTCTCCCTGAATCAGCACAGTTGCAGAACTGTCTGCCACGAGCCGGATCATGTCGAGAACCTCCCGCATCGGCGCGCTCGAACCGACCAACTCACCCAACGTCGATTCGGATTTCGCGACCGGACGCACAAGGCTCGTCTGTTTCGCGGGCTTTGGTGGCGCCTTGAACAACACCAGCACCGTCTCGACCTCACCGTTGCTCGAAACGAGCGGAAATGCCTGATGCATCCCGCAGGCTGTACCGTTCCCTCCGGAGGAACAGGCCACGGATTGGACCTCGGGGGATTCATACAGTTTTGTTGCCGGGCAGGTACCACAGGGATCGTTCCGGTGAGCAAAGGCCTCATAGCATTTCGCCGGGTGGCTAGACCCACGGGGTGCGTCTTCAGACCATGCGGATTCATTGGCATAGATCACGTTGAAACCGCGATCCATGACTGCCACTCGCTCGGAAAGCCCACCGGCTAACTGCTTGATGGCTTCCAGTCGAGCTGCGAGGATGGGGTCAGCACAGGAGGGAACGGTATTAGCCTGTTTGTGAGATCCGGCCATCTCATACCTCTCATGCGTTGAGCGTCAAAACTCTACAAGATCTCAGTCAATTTCTCCATCCAATGCCGGGCCTAAAAGACGCCGCACGGCTTCTT
The DNA here is from genome assembly GCA_041743755.1 of Nitrospiraceae bacterium. Lineage (GTDB taxonomy): Bacteria > Nitrospirota > Nitrospiria > Nitrospirales > Nitrospiraceae > Palsa-1315. The sequence goes on from JBGTMB010000064.1 coordinate 4,109, forward strand.
TCAGTTCGCTGATGCGGACAGGCTTGTCGAAGTAGGCTTCGACGCCGAGGGCCAAGGCGTTGGCTTTCGTCTGCTGGTCTCCGAATGAGGTGATCAGCACCAGTGGCACGCCCGGAGCGAACGTCCGGAGCCTGGCAATATAATCCAAACCACCTGCCGGCATACGGAGATCCGTGAGAATCAGAGCAGGGCGAGTATCGAGCACCGATCGAAGCGCTTCATCCCCATCTGCCGCTTCTCGGATGGACACCCCCAGATCATAGAGTTCATCGCACAGGAGACTTCGCATCTCCCGATCATCTTCGGCAATGAGCACCACAGCAGATTTCCTATCCTGTGTCATTGATTGCCCCCTACGCCAGGCCCCCTTCAGCTCTGGTAGGACACAATGCACAATCCGTGCAAACACAACCCCCTCGCTGGTGGGAAGTACTGGACTCCAGAACTGAGCAAATTTGAAGGAGATTTCCTTGGAAATGAACAGAGCGGTGAGCGTTACGACCCACGGTCTGATGAGAATTGCAACAAATGACAACCCTTCTGTCGCAGATTGCGACAGAAGACAACCAGTCTGCGATCGAACCTCTCAGGGAGAGGGGGTTGGTGTTGGGGAGGGAGTAGCCACGCGACCGGTCCTGTCAAGGGGAAGTCGGATCCAAAACGTCGTCCCCTTGTCGACAACACTCTCCACGGCAATGGTCCCGCCATGTTCCTCGATGATGCCCTTCACGACCGTGAGGCCGAGACCGGTTCCCTTCCCAAAATCTTTCGTCGTGAAAAAGGGTTCAAATATCTTCGAGCGGACTTCTTCAGGCATCCCGTGACCGGTATCGGACAGTCCCAGGAGCACATGACTATTCTCTCGATCGAGGCTCAGCCTAAGCTGCCCCCCCTCCGGCATGGCATGGAGGCTGTTCGTCACCAGATTGATTAGCACCTGAACAAGCTGGTCTCGGTCTGCATGGATAGACGGCAAATTCGCGTCGATCGTCTTTTCCACCGTGATGCGGTTGTGAGTCATCCGCTCCTGGAACATCTCCAGGCTATCCTCCACGATCTCACCGAGATCGACAACCTGCCGATCTGGCTGCTTCCGCCTGGCAAAGACAAGGAGCTGGTTCATGACCTTGGTGATTCTTTCGATCTGCTTGATGATCGTGGCAAGGCCCTTCTTCATCCCTTCATCGGCTGTGCGTTGGAGCAGATATTCTGCGCGTCCGAGGATGACGTTCATCGGCGTGCCGATTTCGTGCGCCATGCCGGAAGCCAGTGTGCCAAGCTCCGCAATCCGTTCCGTTTTGCGAAGCTGTTCCTGCATGGCTTTGAAATCGGTGATATCGAGGCCGGATGACACGACATAGTCGACCTTCCCGCTGGAGTCCGCGATGACCGTATTCGACCAGGAAATTCGTCTCAGAAACCCGTCCTTTCCCCTCCAGTATTTTTCATAGTCGCTGCGCGGCTCGCCGCCCCTGAGCCGCTCGAACACCGCTTTCACACCGGCGACCTCTTCGGGAATAATGAACAGGTCCCACACATGTCGCCCCATCACCTCTTCAGAGGAGTAACCAGTCGTCTGCTCACAGGCGCGATTAAATCGAAGAATCCGTCCCTCCCGATCCAGCACGACGACGAGCGCCCCGGCGGTCTCCAGCACCGCGTCGATGAAATCCCGCTCTTTCTGGAGCGCCTGTTCTGCCCGTTTTCGCGCACTGATGTCCACAACCGACGCCAAGACTTTCACCCCATCCGGCGTCCGGATCGGATTGAGGCCGATCTCCAATGGAAACTCCTGTCCATCTTTTTTCACACCATAGAGATCCCGCCCTTTTCCCATGGCGCGTGACTCGGAATGGGCAAAGAATTCGGCCCGATCGTCGGCATGATGCGACCGCATACGTTGCGGCACAAGCATTTCAACAGCCTGCCCAATCAATTCAGCCCGTTCATAGCCGAACAGCCGCTCAATCTGCTGGTTCACCAAGAGAATGGTTCCATCCTCATCCACCATCAGCATCCCGCTCGGCGACGCTTCGACCACAAGGCGGAATTGCTCTCCAGCCCGCTTGCGCTCGGTGAGATTGCGTACGATCGCCGCAAGACCGGTCGGTTTCCCATCACCCCCCTTCACCGCAAACAGAGTGATGGACACGGGAACCTGGGAGCCATTCTTCCTGAGGTAGTCGATTTCATATTCGACCGGCTTGCCGGTCTGGAGAACTTGAGCCACAACGCGATCTCGCTGCTCTCTGTGCTGTTCAGGGATCAAGTCCCGCGCATTCATCCTGAGCAGCTCTTCTTTTGAGAAACCGGTCAGTTCGGAAAACGCTCGATTGACGAGGAGGATGGCCTCATCGGAAGCGGCATAGCCGATCGCGTCCACTGAGGCTTCGAAAATATCTTCAAATTGTTTCTGCACTGATGAGTTCTTCCTGCACAGACTTGTAGTGGATCAAACCCAGCACGACGCCCCACAGAACACGCGTGCCCAACGTGAGATTGAGCATGCCCTACAGGATCGCATACCAGACGGCTTGAGAAACACTTCGCTCCAGCTGAAGGCTATCGCAATGACGAAATAGTAGATACGGTCACGTGTGCCTGGAGAGAAAAACTTCAGCAGCAAGGGGACAATAGAGAGGGCCGGGATTGCCCCGAGTATGGCGCGCATGGCGAGACAGTCGACAACCTTCATACGATCAATCCCGGCCTGAAGTGGGATTGCCTGCCCATAACCCCGATTCGATGATCAGAAAGAGGGGTCATTTCTCTTGGTGAGGCTTGCCTTCGATTTCGGCGAGCTTACGATACAGCGTTTTACGGTCGATACCAAGCGCGTGGGCGGCCTGGTATTTGTTTCCACCAGTCTTCTCGAGAATTTTAAGAATGTATTCTTTCTCCACTTCATCCAGCGGCAGAGTCCGTTCAGCTGCATCATCAAGCACTCGCCGATCGCCACGGGCCCCCTGAATCGTCGAGGGAAGATCGTCAGGAACGATCTTTTCGCTTCGGCTGAGCGTGACGGCCCGCTCAATCACATTTTCCAATTCCCGCACGTTGCCGGGCCAGGCGTAATCCACCAACATCGCCAGCGCGGATTCGCTCACCCCCTGTATCTGTTTCCCCCGAGACGCCGCACACTTCTTCATAAAGGCGTCCACGAGGAGCGGAATATCCTCGCGGCGCTCGTGCAAGGGGGGCAGGCGCAGTTCGATCACGTTGAGCCGGTAATACAAGTCCTCACGAAAGCGTTTCGCCTTGACCTCTTCCGTCAGATGGAGGTTCGTCGCCGCAATGATCCGCACGTCGACGGCGATCGGTTTGTTGGCGCCCACCCGGCGGATCTCTTTCTCCTGAATCGCGCGTAAGATCTTGGCCTGCAGCATCAGCGGTAGTTCGCTGATCTCGTCGAGAAACAGCGTGCCCTTCTGGGCCTCTTCAAAAAGGCCCCGCTTGTCCGCCTTCGCATCTGTGAACGCGCCTCGCATATGGCCGAACAGTTCGCTTTCAAGCAGCTGTTCCGGAATGGCGGCACAGTTGACAGGGATAAACGGCGCATCTTTGCGATCGCTATTATAGTGAATCGCCTTGGCCACTAACTCCTTGCCGGTTCCGCTCTCACCGGTGATTAATAGATTTGTCGGACTGTCGGCCACGCGCCGAATCAGATCGAAGATCTCCTGCATCGGTTTGCTCTTGCCGATGATCTGATGAAAGCTGTACTCCTTGTGGACTTCGCGCCGGAGCCTGTTCACCTCACGTCGTAACGCCGCTTCGCGGATTACACGCTCGACGACACGAACTAACTCCTCGTTTTTTACCGGCTTGGTCAAGTAGTCGCTGGCGCCCCGCTTCATGGCCTCAACCGCCGTATCAACCGACCCAAATGCGGTCATGAGGATGACTCCGATGTCCGGATAGAGACGCCTGATCTCCCCCAACAACTCGGTCCCCTGCATCCCTTTCATCCGCAAATCCGTCACGACGACGGCGCAGTCTTGCTCGGCCAACAGCTTCAAGGCCTCTTCCCCACCTCCTGCAGTCGAGACTTCATGGCCGCGATCCTTGAGCACATCGTGGACAAGCTCCCGCATTTCCGCATCGTCATCGACGACAAGAATCGCGCCCCAGTCCTCGGTCATACCGCACTCCTTCTCTGGCAGGATGCTGAAAAAGCTCGCCAGCATCGTTCTCGCGTCGTTCAGATCCTCAACGTACCCCAGAGGGTACGCCTCGGATCTTCACTCGCTGCGGCCTTGCTGGACAAAATTTTTGAGCATCCTATTAAGTTTGTGCCCTATTGCCTCACATACACAAACCGGCTGGATTTCCTGCAAGCCGACATTGTTGTTCACCAGCCTGCGGTAGCTGAACGCCAGAAACTAGCCCTTTGCGCTTGTAGGGGTCAAGACGGTTCTGCAGCGAAAGGCTACAGGCATACTTTCCTGTTGGGGAGGAATGCCCCAGCATTTGCCACTCACAAGGGTTTCAGCCAACTGTCAGATATAGATGTGCAAAGGTAGGACCAATTATCCGACGGGAATAACGCTCGGCGAACGGCAGGAGCAGCTGCCGCAGATTGGCAGGGGACAGGATCAACGGGGTGTGCTATTTCACCTTGGAAAAATCAGCAACGATTCTCGCCTCATGGCCATCTTGAAGATTTACGACGAACACGGACGCCGCCGCGGGATCGAATGTTTCGTAGGCAAACAGTGCGGTAAAGCGTGATCGATAGATTGGTCCGGCTCCCTCATTCTTTCGGCCGCGTTCGGCCTTTCCCATATCGATGGGCTTGATCCTCTTCGAGCCTTGTTGTAATTCGATCACGGCGCCTTCTGCGAAATATTCGTCGTCGCCACACAGCTGAATCTCGATCTCCATATTGGGCATGTCCATGACTTTCTTAATAAACTCTTCAGGCATGCGCACATCCATTTTTCGCTTCTTGGACTCCGCCGCTTCCTGTCGGCCAAAGGCTTCAAGTCGATAGCGTTTGGTCCGGAGGATCGCGCTGGCTCCGCAGGGATCTTTCTCCGGGTCGGCGCCCACGCGCGTGACCAGCGAGGCTTGCTGGAGGACCTTTTTGACATCCTCCGGGGTGTTCGCCTTCTCCATCGGCGCTCGCCCGGATTCCAGCGCCTTTTGCGCCTCTTCAGCTGAAAGCTTCACCTCGATCGCAGAGACCGGCTGGAGTCCGACGACTGTCAACAGACCCACAACCGCACAGGCAGCAACGCCACCAATTCGCGCCGCCGATATCAGGTATCGCACGCTCATGGCTCCCTCCGTATAGAAGACAGAGATTGATGGGCCGCATTGTACGGACCTCCCCTATCCCTTTGCAATTAGGCTGAGAAGCGAGCCCAGTTGGCATAGGGCTTGATGGCATAGAGTTCGTCGAGATCGATCGGCACCTCCACGCCAACTTGCAGAAGCAGCTGAGAAACTAGGCGGAGCGGCAGACCGACCACGGTCGGGAAGTCTCCGTCTATGGAATCGACCAAGGTGCCACCCTCTCCTTGGATCGAATAGGCTCCGGCCTTGCCGAGACTTTCCCCTATCGCAAGATACCGTTCATGCGCCAATGTATCGAAGGGCTTCATTCGAACAACCGTCGTAGATAATGCGACCGTATCGATTATGCGAGCTGAGCAGACGACTGCGACCGCCGTATGCACACGATGGTCGCGGCCAGCCAAGCGCTGGAGCATCGCACGAGCATCTGTCAGATCAACCGGCTTCCCGATCACGTCATGATCCAACTCAATCACTGTGTCACTCCCCAGCACGATCGCCTCCGGTTCTTGCCTCGCAACCGACTGAGCCTTGCCCTGCGCGAAGGACCGTACTTGCTCGATCGCTGGACGGTCAGCCTCCAGCCGTTCATTAAAGGATGGGTTTTTGACATTGAACGGGATGCCTAACAAGGCAAGCAACTCGTGGCGACGGGGAGAGGTTGAAGCCAGAATGATCGGCATCTACAACGCCGGAGAGGATTCAACGGAGAGCAGCATTCGCTCGGAGGCCTCGGTGAAACTTGCACAGTGCGCATGAAAATCGGCGAGTACTTGCTCCAGGTCAGCGACCGAAGAGACTCGGAACATATTGGCTCGCAGCGAGGCGGCATGAGGAAACCCTTTGCAGTACCACCCCAGATGTTTCCGCATCCGCCGAAACTGACCTTGCCCACAGGCCGCTTCGAACCGTCGGGCATGATCGAGCAACACCTCAAAGCGAACATCGAGCGGCGGCACCCACGGTTCAGGCCCTTCTTCAGACCGAAGTTGCTGCAAAACTATTCGCACGCCCTCTTTCTGCCGAAAGAACCAGGGGGCTCCCAGCGCCGCTCGCCCGACCAACACACCATCGACTCCAGAGTCTCGCACACGACGGGTGATGTCATGGTAGCTGTGCACATCTCCGTTGCCGAACAATAGAGTCTCGCTCCCCTTCACAATCTCCGCCGCCCGAGCGATGGCATTCCAATCTGCTTCCCCTCGATACATTTGCTGCAAGGTGCGTCCATGGAGAGAAATGACCGCGGGCTGTTCCCTGAGGAGATGTTCAATCCATTGGTCGACGACCACCACATCGTAGCCGAGACGTGTCTTCACAGACAGGGGGATCGTACGCCGAACGAGCGGGCAGGCATCCTGCCGCTGCTCATTCATCCGGTGGATCGCCGCCACTCTGCCCGGCTTGAGACCTGCGCTCTCAGGGGTCTGGCCAGCCGCCCAATCGGCGATCCCCTGCCGAGCAGCCTGCATAATGGAATGAGCCACATCCGGCGTTCGGATCAGCCCCGCGCCCGATCCGGAAGACGCGACGCTCCGCGAGGGACAGCCCATGTTGATATCTAACCCGTCAAACCCCAACTCACACACGGCATGAGCGGCCTGATAGAAGAGGTCCGGCTCTTTTCCATAGAGCTGCGCAACAATCGGTCGCTCAGCTTCGTGATAGATGAGGGAGTCCAACAGGAACTCCGGTCCCCGGCAGACGTCATGCACGTGTGTGAATTCCGTGAAGGACACATCCGGTTTCCCATGCATCGCCACGGTATGGCGAAAGGTGGCATCGGTGACCCCATCCATCGGCGCCATCCCGATGACCGGCCTGGGAAGTGATTGCCAGAAACTCATTGTGTCCGCTCCATCTCCATCACCGGGTCTACCACTTCATTCGCCTCAGCATAGGCCTGGCGCAAGATATCACATTCCTGTTGTACGCAGCTCTGTAGATCCAATGCACGTTCCGTCACAAATTCGCAAAACCGTTCGATCTTCAGGAGAAAGAAATCATACGAGTGCGTAAGCGGTCGTGGGGACCGAAACCAGAATGCCAGAAACTCTGCCAGGTCAATGCCCCGCTCCGCTAACACCCGGCAAGTCTGCGGAAACATCTCCACGAGATCTCCTCCCCAATGGAGAATCTCATAGGGAAGATACACTGTGCGGTAACGAGTCATACCGGTCGCTTCGGCGGCTGCTTCCTGCCATTCCGGCCCTGTCGCGGGAGCATGCCCCGAGATAATTTGCGCATAGCGCGTATAGTCGTCATGTAGCTGCTGTTGGTCTGACTGGCACACCGGGACCTGGACAGAAATCGGATGTGGCGCCAGCTCCATTGAGTGTTCTAGAGAAGTTCCTCTCGCCATCGTCTGCTGAACGACGGGGGAAAAACGCCGAACAGCCCCTGCATACTCGCCCACAATCATCTCAATCGGCTTGGTGTCCACTTCGAGCGCCACCGCCCGGAGACTCGCGAGGTTCGAATGGGCCAGGACCTGTTCGAGCATCGTAAAGAGGATCGACGGAATCGGAGCGGCATGGGCGTCGATCCATTCAGGAAGCTCCTCTCCCGAGGTTGACTGACCAATCGACTCATGACAGGCTAACCCCGCGATGTGGATTTCGACGACTCGATCCAGAGGAAATTCATCGAGGAACTCCCCGACGAATCGTTCAAGCGACATCCGTCGGCAGGCAGTGGTATAGCGATAGACTGTCCAGAGATGCCCGATGTCCAGCACGAGGCCACAGGGTACCGACCCTGCGACAAGCCGAAAAAAATGGGGGATCGATATCGTGCCCGCGGAAAAATAAGTGAGCGGCGGCATTTCCAAGAGAAAGAGCGGCGCCGCCCCATCTGCTCGGCGGTTCTGCCGATCCATCATCTGCAGAACCGCCGCAATGTTGGCAGCCACCACCTCAGCGCTCAACCGCGTATAGAGCGGCGGGACATACGTACCGAACGAATAGCCCGCCATCTGCTTCATTGCACATTCATGATTCAGCCAGAGGCTCTGTATACTATTGAGTTGCTGAATCATCTCCTCCACGTCCTGCTGAAAGAACGGAGAGGCTTGAACGTCCGGCTGAGTGATCCATAACCCCTCCCCATGGCAGGCCAACAATATATCCGGCAGAGCCTGTCGAACCGTTGACAGTGCAGTCGTCGTTGCCTTAAAAACCTCGAGATAGCCTGGCTGAAGTCCTTGCTCCTTGAGTGTATTCACCAACTCGAACAGGTTGGGAGAATAGACGTCGACTGACAGCCCCATTCCCAGCAGAGGAATGTTCCTGAGGCGGCGCTGAAAGTCCTGTTGAACAAAACCGGAATCAGGCATAGGATCAACTCTCGTACTATACTGACAATTCGCCTAGTCTATTCGCCGAACTCCTTGTTTGACAAGGGAAGCCCGATTCATGGGCAAGAGAAACCCGTCTGCTATACTTGGCATACGTCGCCAGGGGCGGGCCCTCACGAATCGTGCAGGCATCAATCGAGGGAGTGCTCGAGCCCATGATGAACGACGATGACAAGTCCGTTAAGACGGCACCGCTTATACCCACGATGGTTGCCCATATGATGACACCAGGGGTTGTACAAATTCCAGGGGACGTCTCCGTCAGTGAGGCCGCCATGTTGCTTGAGCGAGAGCAGGCGCCCTGTTTGCTTATCAAGGATACCGACACACAGTTCGGCCTTATGACGCCAACCGACATCGTCAAAAAAGTTGTCGCTCAGGGACTCGAACCGCACGAGATCGAAGTCCGGACGATCATGACACGGCCGGTACAATTCATCGAATACGATGAGGCCTTATCAGAGGCCTCGATACTCATGATGGCCACAGGCGCCTCCCTCTTAATTGTCACCAAACAGCACCAACCGGTCGGGGTACTCAGTGCGCAGGACGTATTGCTCAACCCACCAAGACGGAGCACGAGAATTCCCGTCGTGGTGAGTGTGGTTGGACAAGCCCCGGAACCGGGGCTCAACTATAACGCCATCATCACCCAGCTGAGCCATGCTGGAGGGTTGATCGAATCGTCGACAAAGCTCACGCCAAAGACAAACGTCGTACTGGCCTTTTCGATTTCTGGCCAAAATACGCCTCTGACCATTCGTGGGAAGGTGTTGGCCAGTGAAGCGCCTCACGTAGAACCCGATGACACATCAGGCGAGACTCGTACCTGGCACGTCGATATTCAGTTCACTGACCTCTCATCGCCCGATCTCGGGCGGATCAGAGCCTGGGCGCTCCAAACAATGCCTCCTTCACCCCATCTCTCTTAATCGCACCCCGTTGTTCCTTTCCTTTGACCGATAGGCGATCAGCTGGTAGAATTTTTCTCTCAAGGATGAAATAGAACCCCCTATGGATAACTACATGAAAACGTCCCAGTCCCGTTCTCGTCCTCTTCCCTCGAACGAGGAGCTGCTCAGTCAAATTCGCCTCCTGCTCGACAGTCCTGAAGACGACCTGCAAGCGGCAATCATGAAGGAACTCCTGGCCGGGACGCTTCGACTCCACGATTCTCATCTAGATATCCTGGATCTCAAGATCGTCAATCGTGCCGTCAAAGAACTGCGTCATGCCTTCCGGGTCTTCCATGGCTATTGCGATCGACGCAAGATCAGCATCTTCGGTTCGGCTCGCACCGACTCGGACGATCCCAACTACCAGATGGCCTTCCAGTTTTCCCGTCGGATCGTCGAGGAAGGGTTCATGGTCATTACCGGTGGCGCCGATGGGATCATGCGCGCATGCCAGGAGGGTGCCGGACGCGAACACAGCTTCGGGGTCAATATTATGCTGCCATTCGAACAGGGCCCGAATACCACGATCGCCGATGACCCCAAGCTCGTCACGTTCAAATACTTCTTTACCCGCAAACTCATCTTTCAGAAAGAGGCCAACGCCATTGCGTTGTTTCCCGGCGGCTTCGGGACACATGATGAAGGCTTTGAGATTCTCACCCTCGCCCAAACCGGCAAGAGCGATCCTCAGCCGATCGTGTGCCTTCAGGCTCCAGGCTGCGACTATTGGGACGACTGGTACACCTTCATTACACGCCAACTTTTGGCCCGCCGACTGATCAATCATGAAGATCTCAGCTTGTTCAAAATCACCACGTCCGTAGACGACGCGATCGATGAAATCAGAGGTTTCTATCGCCGGTTCCATTCCATTCGCTATGTAGGCCGGCTCTTGGTCATGCGGCTGAAAACGAGCATTTCCCCCGAGCAAGTGGCCGACCTTCATGACACGTTTGGCGATCTGTTATCCGAGGGCACCTTCGAATTGCGTGGGGCGCTCCCCGAAGAGCTCGACGAGCCGAGTCTACGAGAATTGCCGCGGCTGACCTTTACTTCCAACCGCCGGAGCGCGAGCCGGTTGCGTCAGCTGATCGACCATCTCAACGCGCTCTGATCCACTCCGCTCGAAGCCGCTTTAGTCTCGACGCTTCATCATGGTATGCTCCCTGCGATGGCCGGTTCTCGCACACAACACCCATTCTCCGAATCTCCCACTGTCGTGCTCTATCACGCCGAATGCGCCGATGGGTTCGGCGCCGCTTGGGCGATCTGGAATCGATTTCCAGCGGCTCGGTTTATTCCCGTGAAGCACGGGAATCCTCCCCCCACAGGGCTACAGGACCAACGAGTCGTCATCGTGGATTTCAGTTATGCCCGCGAGACGCTGGAAACTATGGCGGCTCAGACGCAGGCGCTCCTTGTGCTCGATCATCATATCACCGCGGAGAAGGCCCTCGCCGGTCTTCCCTATGCGTACTTCGACATGAAGAAATCCGGAGCGGTCCTGGCCTGGGAATGGGCCCACGATCAGCCGATTCCATGGCTCCTTGACTACATCCAAGACAAAGATCTTTGGACGTGGACGCTCCCCTCTAGTCGTGAAATTAATGCGGCCGTCGCCTCCTATCCATTCGACTACCACCTCTGGAATCACTTCACTCAGAAGGAATTGGAACAGGAAGGCCGTGCCATCCTACGTTACGAAAGCGAGCTCGTGAGTAAACTTGCGGCCCAAGCGATGTTAATCGACTTTCAGGCAGCCGTCGTTCCATCGGTCCAAAGTGCAGTCCTGACGAGTCAGATTGGTGAACGCTTGTCTGCCGAACATCCGTTCTGCGTCATTTGGCATGATCGCGATGGGCGCCGCTATTACAGCATGCGTTCGCGAGAGGACGGAGCTGACGTAGGAACCATCGCCGCCTCGTTCGGCGGTGGAGGCCATACACACGCCGCAGGGTTTTCCGTTCCCCTTGGGCCCGATGGCTCCTTGCCGGATAACCCGGCGCTTCCTCGATCGATCGTCAACCGTCGCAGGCCTCCTGGTTGATTTGGTTCATCTGGTTTGTTTTGTTTATTTAGGGAAGGTCTGATTTATTCGCCTCTCCTGATGTGCTAAGAGCAGCGCAGCACTGAATTGGAGGCGCTCCCCATGCTGCAACAGACATTGGCCGAGGGTACATTCGAGCAATATCGCAAGCCCACCCGTCGCGAGCAGTTTCTCAACGAGATGAACCGCGTCGTGCCATGGACGGAATTGGTGGCGGTGATCGAGCCGATCTATCCCAAGGCCGAGGGCCCCGGGCGTCCGCCGGTGGGCGTCGAACGGATGCTACGCCTCCACTGTCTGCAACAGTGGTTCAATCTCTCGGATCCGGCCGTGGAGGAAGCGCTGTATGACTCGCGCGCCATGCGGCAGTTTGTGGGCATTGATCTGGGTCGCGAACCGGTCCCTGATGAGACGACGATCTGCACGTTTCGGCATCTGCTGGAAACGCACCAGCTGGGGGAACAACTCTTTGCGCGAATCGGTGCATATCTGGCCACCCACGGGCTGAAGGTCAGCCGGGGGACCATCGTGGATGCCCCCATCATCAGTGCGCCCAGTTCGACAAAGAATCGGCAGAAAGAGCGGGATCCCGAGATGCATCAGACCAAGAAGGGCCACCAGTGGTACTTCGGCATGAAGGCGCATATCGGTGTGGATAGCCAG
>JBGTMB010000065.1:0-5682 GCA_041743755.1 Nitrospiraceae bacterium
ATTTTTCCGAAGAGACTCCAGTGCGTTGCGCTCCAGGTCGCTCGCCGGCGCGTTGCGTCGGTAAATGGGCCAGAGTCCAATCAGTCGATACCGGACCCCGCTTCCGCTCTCCGCTGCCAGCTTGCCCGAATGCTGGAGAAATTGAGCCGGCAACATGAGGGTATTCTCCAACTCCCAATGTTCGGACGCCGTCGTGATCCCTTTCGCCTGGAGTCGGTTGACGATTTCTGTGGTGTAGAGCGTGCGATCGGCCTTGATGACGGCGTAGATATAGGCCGCCGCTTTCTCCGGGGGAATGCCGGGCGATGTCGTGCGTTCTTTCGCGGAGAGAACGGAGGGCCCCCACCCCAGCCCTGAGATTAGGATGGTGAGGGCTGTGGCGACGAGCGCGACGTTGACTCGGTGCATGAAGCCTCCTGTGTGGGTGGCCTGTGAGAGATAACCGGGAGGGTGACGATGCAGGAGGTGCCGTTCCCTTCCTGGCTCTCGATTCTGATATCCCCTCCGAATTTCTTGAAAATGCGGCGTGCGACAGTCAAGCCGAGTCCGGATCCCTCGCCCTGGCCTTTGGTGGTAAAGAACGGGTCGAAAATCTTCGACAGATGCTGTTGGGGAATGCCGGGGCCTGAATCCGTGATCGTGGTCACGACAGAGGTCTCGGCCAGGGACGTCGAAAGGCCTAAGATGCCTCGACATTTCATCGCCTGAAGGGCATTCGTCAACAGATTTGTGAAGGCCTGTCTAAGCTGATCGGGGAGAGCTGACACACAGGTGTCTCCCGTGTAGGTTTTTTGGATGACAAGTTCTGCCGTGTCCATGCTGTCTGTGAGTGTGGTGATGGCCCGATCGAGCTCTTGTTCGAGGTGAACCGGTTGCCGCTGGTCTGCTGTCTCGCGAGCTGTGACGCCGGTGAAGTCTCGAATGATCGAGGCCATTCGACGCCCGTGCTGGACGATGTCGCGGGCATAGGATCTGACACGGTCAAGGTTGGGTTCTTCTTCGATGGCTTCTCCCAGTCCGAGAATTCCAAAAAGCGGATTGTTGAGCTCATGCCCAATTCCGGCCGTGAGGGTTCCAAGGCTGCCTGATTTCTCGGCCTGGATGAGTTGGTCTTGGAGGCGGCTCTCGTCCGTCGTATCCCTGAAGACAAGGCCGATCCGATCCTCCCCCTGATTTCTCCCTGCCATGTGGAACCACTGATAGTGATACCGTCGGGGGCCAATCTGAATTTCTTGTCGGTGACCTGGTCCCGCCGCACCCACTAGAGGGGCCAACGGGTCACGGGCAGTATTGGTGACCGTGGCATCCTCTTTCCCTGATGCCGTCGTGGCATGTTCTCCGTTCCCCGCACGTCTGAATTCTTTTCGCAGGTGCTCTCGCACAGCCGCATCGACGGGGAGTACATCGAACAACGGGATTGATCGAGCCGAATCAAGTATGGATTGAAAGGCCGTGCGTCCGACTTGATTGATGTACTGCAGCTGTTCCTCGTGATTGACCATGATGATTGGGGTTGGGACTGCATCCAGAATTTCGTCCGTCGAGTGGAGCAGGGACTCCACTTGTTGAGTTTTGCTGGTCACTTGATCGGTCAGTCCTGCAAAGGCGGCCTCCAATTGGCGATTCATTCGATTGAATTCATCGGCTAGATCCTGAATCTCATCGCCGGTCTGAATGTCGATGGGCTGCTGAAGTTCACCGCGGCCGATCAATTGTGCTGCGGCTTGTAATTTACGCACTGGTTTGACGATACGATGGGCCGCCAGGTAGCCGAGGGTCGTCATGAGTCCGACGGCGACGAGGCTGAAGACGGCCATCCAGGTAAGAAGGTGACGAATTGGAGCGAAGAGTTCGTCAGAGGCTTGCCAGACGAAGGTGTGCCAGGAGCCCTTGCCTCGATCGTCGTTCGTCGCACGGCTGGTTTCAGGCACCGGAGCGAATCCGATGAGCGAGGTTGATTGTCCGCCGTGACCATCACTGGGCGCGCTGACCCAGCCTGGCTGAAATGGGGTGACGAGCGGAATGAGCTGTGCATCCGAGAGGGGAACCCCGGTCGGCAGAATGGGACAGCTCAGAACGATGCCGCGATGGTCGATCAGCATCACATGCCCGGTCTTGCCGAAGCGAATGGGCGAGATCGAGGGCGAGATCAACTCTTTGGCGTCGATCACGCGATGGAGCACACCGACTGCCTCATAGCGAATGCGATCCATAATGGGAAGCGAGATGCTGATGACATAGCTCTGAACACGGTCGTCGAAGTGCACATCTTCGATGAACAACTGGCCGACCCCGCGATGGGAGGCCCCTTTCCACCAGGTCGTGTCTTTGTTGGCAAAAGGTGGCAGCGTGGTCGACGAGGCAATCAAGTTGCCTTCACTGTCGGTGATGTACAGCATTTTGGTGGCAGACCGGACCACTTGCGGGATCAGTTGATCGGCCTCGTTCTTGGCTCCCGAGAGATAGTCCTGAATCGTGCCAGCAATTTTCCCTTCTGTGATCGTGCGGACTGTTGCGGGATCTTTCGCCTCCCACCCGCTCTTGAGTCTGTCCACGGTCAGGCGGCGCTGATCTTCTGTCATGCTCAGTAGGGCATCGCGCCGTTGCTCAAGCTCGAAGATAATCGAGGGGTCTGTCGCGATTCGTGATGTTCGTCCGACCTCATCCGATATCAAGAGATCGACTTTCCGTGCCGTTTCTTCGGCTAGGGCTTTGAAGCTTTCGCCGCTGACAACCTGGATTTCGCGAGAGCCTTGCCAAAAGGCGAGACCGAGACCCATCATGAGCGGTACCACTCCCACGAGCAACATGGAGAGAATCAGTTTGGGTTGGAGCCCCCACCTCGTGTCAGAGCGAGATGGGGCGCGCGTGGGATTCATGACAGATATCCTTGTTCGGCGGGCTCGGCCTTGGGAAAGGTTAAGGTAAAGGTCGTTCCCCGATCGATTTGACTGTCGATGGCGATGGCGCCGTGCATTTTGTTGACAATGGTTTTGACGTTATACAGTCCTAGCCCCGTGCCTTTGCCGGGGGCTTTTGTTGTGAAAAACGGCTCGAAAATCTCATCGAGTTTGCTCAAGGCGATTCCGCATCCCGTATCGGAGATCCGGACATGGACCTGTCCGTCGTGGACGGTGGTCTCAAGTGTCAGTGTGCCGCCTCCGCGTTCCATAGCATGGACCGCATTGGTGATGAGGTTGACGAGGACGTGCAGTAACTCATCCGGATTGCCTTTGACGGCGGCACCTGGCTTGTACTGTTTGATCATCTCGATATCGTGAAGACTTGACGCGTAGCGGGCAATTTTCAGCGCCTCGTCGAGCTTTTCGTTGACAGGCACCAGCACATCTTGGTGCGGGGATGCGCGCCGTGAGTAGCGAGTGAGGTCCCGACAGATGGCACTCGTCCGTTTGACGGCTTCAATAATGTCCTGGGCTTGCTCGTGGACGGTGGTCAGGTCGCGTTCCTCTGCGAGGTTTTCCGCCAGGCCCAAAATGAGTTGCAGGGGGTTGTTGATATCGTGCGCGATTCCCGCAGCGAATGAGCCGATTCCTGCAAGCTTTTCTGATTGGAGGAGTTCGGCTTCGAGCTTGGCTTCATGCTGAATCAGTTTCCACAGCAGCCGGGAGGCCGACCCACTGAGGATGTTGACCCCAGGGAGTTTGTGGGCATGCAGATATGCTTCCATCTCCGGGTCAGCAGTGGCATCCAAAATCAGGGTGACGCCGTGGTTACTGATCAGATCCGGCACATTGGTGGCCACAGGAATCTGAAGCTCACGTGCGCGCTGGAGCCCTGGTGCAGCAGGATTACGGTCTGTAATGCCGACAATCTCAATCGAAGGGATTTGGTGCAGCAAATCGACTAGCGCGTGACCACCGCGCCCCGCTCCCAGAATGGCGACCTTGGTCGAGTCAGAGCGTTCCATTCAGGCGGTCTTTCTGTGGCAGGGTTGCGCTCCTATCAGGATGCTGAAAAAATCCGCCAGCGTCGTTATCGGTTCATCGAAATCCTCAACGTACCCCTGAGGGTACGCCTCCGGTTTCGATTCGCCTGCGGCCTTGCTGGACGGCCTTTTTGAGCATCCTGTGGGATGGTCATCTGTTATCCCTGGACTGTGGGCCACAATGTTTCTCCCCCAACCTGCTATTGCCGAGGAGAGCAAGGAGCGGAATGTCTCTCCTTGCACAAGTAGGAATGGAGGCTCATTGTCACAGTTTCGCCAGCTCCCTCTGTTCTATCGCTCGGGCGACGGCCGACCTCAGCTTTTCTCCTTCGACCGGCTTGACGAGGTAATCCACGACGCCTTGCCGGAGGAAGGAGGTCGCCATATCGGTATCCGGGAAGCCGGTCAGTACGATGAGCGGAACGCGAGGGTAGTTGCTCCTGAAGTAGGCGACGGCTTCGGCTCCATTGATTTTCGGCATACGAATGTCGCAGATGACGACGTCGAGGAGAAGCCGATTTTCCCCAGAATTAATGACCTCGATCGCCTTCTCACCGTTTTCCGCTTCAAGGACTTCATAGCCGGCTTTCTGCAGCGTCATCTTCACGACTTTGCGAATATCGGGTTCGTCGTCTACTACGAGCACTCGTCCCTCGCAGGCCTCGCCCCCGATGAAAAACCCAGATTTGAACTCATCCATGGCACCCTCCTTGGTTGATAGATAGATGTGGTAGCGTCATGGTCGCTCACATGTTCTTGCCCCACCTGAAGCGCAATGCGCGTGCCAGGATGCTCGGGGACAAACAGGTCGTATTTCCTTGAAAAGAAGGGCCTCATGGTGAAGCGGTGCATTCAGACATGGTCGATATCCACCATCATGTGCTGAAACCCACCACCAGCTTCAGGGTCCATACTATTACGGTGCGAAAGCTGGTTGGTTGCCCTGGAGCCGAATTGCCTTTGGGGTGAAGGCTGGAGTATTCTGACGATGCAATGAGATTGGAGGGGTGATGATTACGCCAGATATCCTGACAGAATATGTGCGCAACACGATGCCGGATGCCACGGTTACGGTCTCGGACCGGACCGGCACGATGGATCATCTCAAGGTGGTGGTGATCTCGGCATCCTTTGCAGGGAAGAATTTGCTGGATCGGCATCGAATGATCTATCAGGCGTTGGATGCCCCGATGAAAGACGGGCGGATTCATGCGCTCGAAATCACCGCTAAAACCACCGATGAAACTTAGGAGGCCAAGCCATGGCAGATCCCATTCAAGAAGAAATTGACAAGGAAGTCGCCACGCACAAGATTTTGATCTACGGCAAGGGCACTAAGCAGATGCCGATGTGCGGATTCACGAGAGAGACGATTCAGTTTTTCGACAAGTACGGGTATCCGTTTGAACTTATCGATGTCCTGTCTCAACCGACCAAGCGAGAGGCGCTCGCAAAAATGACCAACTGGCCGACCCTTCCCAAGGTGTTCATTGACGGGCAGTTTTACGGCGACACCGATGTGCTGGATCCGATGGCAGCCAAAGGCGAGATAGAGCCGCTGCTGAAAAAGGCATTCGGAAAATAAGAAAGATTCGAAGAGACGAGGGCGACGGTCATGCTCTTTTGCTCGCGCAACGCGCGGCCTCGGAAGGCCCTCGTTGGACGCGCGCAGTGAGAGCATAACCATCGCCCTCGTTATTTTTGTCATTCAGCGGCTTGGGAGGGAAAAGTAAGAG
>JBGTMB010000066.1:0-1682 GCA_041743755.1 Nitrospiraceae bacterium
GGCGCGCGCTCGGCGCTGCTTCCGGTGCGCAAGGGCTTGCCTGCTGCAACGGAGGGGCGCAAACTCGAGCCTCCTCAAACGGCATCCGGGGAAGCCCCGCTTACCCCAGCTTTTCGAGCAACGATGGCAACCACGAGACGAATGCTTCAGCTCTACGTTGAGCAACTGTCCGACGAACTCGTCACGGACGTCCAGCCCCTGTCCGAGGAGGTCTTCATCTTTCTGGACCCGACGAAGAAGACCGTCATCCGCGAGATTTCGGTCGAGGAATTCGGCGGCATCATCGCCAGTAAGGCGCCGGGCCTCGTGCCTGTCGGATGGACCGACAGGGCAGTCGCGCGAGTGCGGCTGTTCTTTGCAGCCGGAAGGGAGACGGAGTACTTCTACGCGCCGTCACACGTCGAATCGCCCGAGCTCGATGGGGTGATCGGGGCCGGTCTGAGTGTTTTGGAACTCGGCCTAACGGTGTCCGGCGCGCAGCTGGCGCTTGCCCGCGGCATCGGCGCACACGCTTACATCGACGAGCGCGACGAACCAACGCCGAGAGACGCGCGTGATTGAAGTCGCCGTCAAAGGGCCAGGCGAGTTCACCGTCGGTGTCGTCGATCCGAAGGGCAGGCTGTTGCTGCGCAAGCGAATTGTCATCTCGGGCGATCCAGCGATTGAAGGCAAGTCCCGGCTGCCCTTGGTGATGCAGACACGAAACGGCGAGGTCGCCGTGGTTCCCGTCCTCATCCAGCGGAAGAGCCCACGACAGCAGATTACCTTCGCGGGTCGCGAAACTGCAGACTTCACCGCTCAACGATGCCGGGAAGTGAAAGTCGCGGCGACCATCGTCGAAAAGGCCGTCCGCGCGGCCGCCACCGAGGTGGAACAGATCGAGGACCAGGTGCCCAGTCTATTCATCGGCACGCTCAGATCCACGAGCCGCCACGGAACCACAGGAACCTAGTTGGATCTGCTCAGCTAACCGTCGTTTCCAAGAACGTTGTTCAGGTGATCGCGCATTGGGCTTCCTCCTCTTTGAGCGTGAGGAGCACTGGTGTCGGGAACCTTTCTTTGGACCGGATTACCAACCAATCCGCGACTGAAACGCCACTTACCTCGACAGCGGATCACTGCCGGCAACGGGGACCGTGTCCTGCGGCGGGACATCCATGTGCCATGATGAGACATCAATCCGGGCTGATCCTCCAGTCAGATTGATCGCGCCGGTCCGCGGCGGATGACCCGAAAGCCACGGCATCTGCCGCCTTCGGCGTCATGGCTCCATCTCAACTATCAGTGTACTCCATTGAGTGGCATTGATGAAGCGATCGA
This sequence comes from Nitrospiraceae bacterium, assembly GCA_041743755.1. Classification (GTDB taxonomy): domain Bacteria; phylum Nitrospirota; class Nitrospiria; order Nitrospirales; family Nitrospiraceae; genus Palsa-1315. The sequence goes on from JBGTMB010000066.1 coordinate 1,321, forward strand.
CTATTGTATTTAGTGGCACACGGATGTCCCATGAATGAAATACTATGAGACATATATGTCTCATGCCACGACAATTCGGGAGACATTCGCAGATATGTAATCCTATCAATTCTTATTTCACGTTTCATATTTCTGAACAAACACAACATATTACTATCATATGAGCCACATTTATTTGACACTCCAGCAGAGACATTCACAGATCTCAAGCTCTATCGTCTGAAATGGCCAAATTGATACAGTCGGCGACGGGCTTGATCTTCATCAGCAGCGGACGCTCCCGCGATCAATCCGGACCCATGATTGATCCGGATGGAGGCAACGCGGTCAATCGGGCAGGTCGGCGCCGCGCCTCATTGCAG
>JBGTMB010000067.1:0-5653 GCA_041743755.1 Nitrospiraceae bacterium
ATAAGAGTTTCCAGAAACGGTTTGAGTACCCAGCAAAGTGGTGCCAGGTGGCAGCTGAACGAAAGCCTGGATTGATGCCGACGAAGAGGATATGGACCCCTGGCCTAATGTGATCAGTAAGCCGTTGGCGAGACGGAGTCCCTTGTGATGGTTTGGTGACAATCTTTCTCGCTGGCATTTCCACCTGAAATGGAACCGTGTGGCGTAGGCAGTCTCGGTCTCGACAGAAATGTGCATTCCAGCGATGGGGCGGTTTAGCTGACCTCAAGCCATTCCGCCACAAAAAACAAAGGTTCAGCAGTGAAGCCTAGTTCGAATAACATACATAACACATTGATAAGTAAACAACGGCATCGACCTCACCGGTTCGGCATCAAGCTTGCTCTGTACTCACAACAAGTGTCGATGGACGGCACAATATATACACATTAACGGAGGGTGATTGATTATGAAGAGCATGTTGATGGCGATCATGGCAGTGGCAGTGGCAGTGACGTTCAGCGCCCCGGCCTTCGCAGGCGAGGAGAAGAAGGACAAGGACGAGAAGAAGGGTGGCCACGTCGTTGTGTACGGCGAAGAGGGGAAGAAGGATGAGAAGAAAGGTGGCCACGTCAGCACCTTCGGCGAAGAGAAGAAGAAAGACGAAAAGACCAACAAGTAATCGCTTTTCTTTCGCGAGGCTAGTTAGCTTGAGGGGTCTCCTGCGTAAAGCGGGAGGCCCCTTCGGCGCTTTTTCTACCTGCTACGGCTTTGAAGATAGACGGCCTGTAATCCCACAATCGACTTGGCATCCCTGATCGCCCCAGCTTCAATCATCCTGATCGCTTCTGATAGTGGCATCTCGATCACCTCGAGGACCTCGTCACGGTCGAGCTGTTGTCGCCCTATTGTGAGCCCAGTCGCCTTGTAGATGTGGATCACTTCGTCGGTGAATCCTGGCGCGGTGAATATACTGGAGAGCAGTTCAAGACTGCCGGCTCGATATCCGACTTCTTCTTCAAGCTCTCGCACTGCACAGACCTTGGGGTCCTCGCCAGGATGAAGTTTCCCCGCCGGGATTTCGTAGATGAATCCTCCTGCCGCATGGCGGAACTGCTTAATCAAGATGACTGTGCCATCGTCTTTCAGCGGCACCACCGCAGCGGCTCCAGGATGTCGCACGACCTCCAAGTCGACGGTGATACCGTTGGGCAGCGTGACGGTATCGACATTCAAGTTGACGACGATGCCTGTATAGATGTTCTTCGTCATTTCATTTCGTGAGGGGTAAGGCGTGAGGCGTCAGGGGTTCCGATAAACACACACTCACCACTCGCCTTACGCCTGACGTTTCACGCCTCACGCCTTCTTGCGCTTATAGAACGGCGGTTTCACCACGATGGCCGGAACCATCTTCCCCCGAATGTCTATGGCGAGAGACGTTCCCGGATTGGCATGGGACACAGGAACGTAGCCCAAACCAATGCCCTTTTGTAGGAGTGGCGAGAGATTGCCGCTCGTGATGTGGCCGATGGGTTGGGAGTTCGTAGGGTCGAGAATTCTGAATCCTTGGCGAGGCACAGCTTTCTCAACGAGTTCAAAGGCGACGAATCGGCGGGCGACTCCGGCTTGTTTCTGTGCCAGAAGCGCCTGGCTGCCGATGAATGTGCCTTTCTGAAAGCTGACAGTCCAGTCCGCATTGGCTTCAAGCGGCGTCGTGTCTTCGCCCATGTCGTTGCCATAGAGCAGATAGCCCATCTCCAACCGGAGGAGATCCCTCGCGCCGAGCCCAGCCGGCTTCAGTCCCCAGGCTTGTCCCTTGTCGATAAGCAGGTCCCAGAGGCGCCCGACCTTGTTCGCGTCGATATAAATCTCATAGCCCAGTTCACCGGTGTAGCCCGTCCTGGCCATCAAGCAGGGAAGATCGCCGATCGTCGTATCACAGGTGTGATGGAGCTTGAGTCCTTCAAGCGCTTTCACGCCAAGACTCATGAGCAGCTCGCGCGACTTTGGACCTTGAACAGCCACTTGTGACAATTCGACTGACCGGTCCTCAAGATGAATCACCTGGCCTTGGGTAGGCTGGGATTGTAGCCACGACAGGATCTTCTCGCGGTTCGAAGCATTCACGCATAAGAGGAACTCGTCCGGGGAAAGCCGGTAGACAAACACGTCATCTTTGATCCCGCCGGTTTCGTTACAGACCATGGAGTACTGGGCTTGAGACACGGCGAGTTTGCCGACGTCGTTCGTCGTAACGTGCTGGAGGAATGAGACCGCGCCCGTTCCGGCGATTCGCATCCTTCCCATATGGCTCACATCGAAGAGCCCAACACGGGAACGGACAGTATGGTACTCGTCTACTACACCGCTGTATTGGATAGGCATCTCCCATCCAGCGAAATCGACAAGTTTGGCGCAACTTGCACGATGTTGCTGGATGAGAGGAGTCTGTCGCATCATGATTGTGCTGACATACGAGTCGGCTCAATCATCGGACACCGAGCAACTCAACATCGAAAATTAAGGTAGCATTCGGTGGAATAACGCCGCCGGCACCCTGTGCGCCATAGCCGAGTTTGGAAGGAATGGTCAGCTTTCGCTTCCCGCCAATTTTCATCCCTTTCACCCCCTCGTCCCATCCCTTGATGACTCGCCCGGCACCCAGTGGAAATGAGAACGGTTGGCCTCGGTCTACGGAGCTGTCGAATTTCTTTCCATTTTCTAGCCAGCCGGTGTAATGCACGCTGACAGTCTGCCCCGCCTCTGCCGTCGCTCCGGTTCCGATCGTGAGTTCGACATACTGCAATCCTGATGACGTCGTGACTTCATTCCCTTTGGCACCTGCTTCCTGAAACGGCATGACGGTTCCTTTCCTTATCGTCGATCACTCAACGACAATGACAGACGACAACTGTGTAGGGTCATTATTGTGCACCGAAAACCCTGCCGACATCTCAGCCGGCGATCCTGCTTGAATACTCTAGGAGCCTGGTATCTTCACGTATGTTATGTGCGAGAGTCAGGCTCGGAGAAAATAACCACACTCGCTGTGTAGCCATGCAGAAAATTGCGCCCTCCGACGGGACCGAGCTCGCCTTGCGCAAAGAATCCTGCTGTCGGGATAGGGCCAAGCCGTTCTTGCACGGCTCCGCTATCGTGATGAGGTTGGTCGAAGAGCCCCTCTCCACGCCCGCAACAGCTGAACAAAAGAGCCCCGAGAGGGGGACTCTTATGTCTCGTGCGGTTCGCTGCCAGGAGCACATGTAAATCATCGCTAGCAGACTTCGCATCGCGAAGGTGGAACTGCACGGTCTGGCCTTCCTGAACGACATCCCCGATCGCAACGGCTCCAGCCTGCTGGTCCGCTCCGATCAGGTTCCGGACGAGGAAATCTCCCCGTTCAAAATGACTCCCGTGTTCATCAATCACGATGCCCAGATGTAATGCGCGGTGGGCATTGCGGCGTTGTGACCCCCCCATGGACTCGAAGACGTCCTGGAGCCGTTTCAAGGCCGAGACGCCACCCAATTCATAGATGAGGTTTTGCTCCGCTCTCGTCACGACAAACCGTTCACCGATCGGACGACACCCTTGTGATGTCACGGTTCGCACGGTGATCGCTCCGGTGAGTTGCACCCCTACCACGCCCCCGTCGAAGACCTGATCGTTGAGGAGCAGTCGATTTTCTCCTGAATCCTGGCCTCCACCGACAAGGCCCCCGACGACTTTTCCATGGGGGTATCGGTCGGTCATGAGGGACAGGACTTCCTGCATCGGCGTGGAAAATGGATCGGCAAAGAGGAGAAAGGTCGAATCGTCGAGCCCAGGCTCCGGCCATCCGGGCATGCGGATTTGGTCCTGCAGCTGAGAGACGGAGAGCTGCAGAGGAGTCAGTGTGACATCGGGTAGGCATGCCGCCAAGACCGTCATGGCGGCTGCGGTTTCAATTTCTTCGGGCCCGGCGATGACCCCTTCACCGGAGCAGCCCAGGAACACTTTCGCTCGCAACTCGCTCTGCAGCATAGCCGAAATCATAGAAGCATTGGCCGCATGGTGGGCCGAAAAGAAGACGAAGACCAGATCGATGGGAGCCGCGCAGAGTTGCATCGCGATGGCATCGGCGAGGTCGCGAGTGGCAGCTTCCGTATCAGTCTTGCGCGAGAGTGCAGTTGCGAATTGAAGTGTTGCCGAAGTGGTCGCGCCGATGGAATGAGATGTCATGGGACGAATATTTCTTCCCGCGGTTGCCGATAGAATAGCAGGATGCTCAAAAAGGCTGTCCAACAAGGCCGCAGCGAGTGAAGGGCGGAGGAGGTACAAACCGCACTTCGTGTGGGCCGTTCGCCCTTAGAATAGATCTTGGCGAACGGAAAAGCCCCTCCAGTGCTTCCGACCTCTGAGAAGCTTCTCCTCAACGTGGAGGGTCTGAAGGATGCGAGAACGATGCTGGCGGACTTTTTCAGCATCCTGCTAGACCCCTGGGTCCATCCGTTCCGGTCGGTCCTTTGCCAGCTTCTTATAGTAGCGCCACAAGTAGGAATGGTAGTCATCGAGTTGCGCCAGAAGATAGTGCAGTTCCGCGGGATCTTGTGTCTCTACGGCATGGGCCATGCGGGTTTGTAAAAACTCAGCGAACGCATTGGTTTTCCCTAGCGCGGTGATCAGACTCAAGCTACCGCCGAGTTGGTACTCGTTCATGCTCGTCCTCCAGCTGCGAGAAAGTCGGGAAAGGATAGCGAGGTATGAGAGAGAAATGCAAGTGAGGGAGTTCTCTGTCTCACCGGACGCCGATTCGATGCAGCGACTTGATGTGGTGCTGAATATAGAACGAGATCTGGAGTCATCCCAGCAAAGGAAGTAGCCATCGCCGGAGATGTGGCGGAAGCCGATCCAACCGTCATCACGGTCATGGCCGTGGCGCCCGCATTGCCGGAATTCGATGTGAGACCTGTGGTGGTTAGAGACCCCATTTTTCCGGTAGTGCGCGTAATCGAAAGCCGGCTGCCAACAGCTTCATAGTCGTCCGTCGGGACATTCTGGCGCCCGGCGATCACCTACAACAGACGACCCAGACCCTCATAGATTTACCGCGTCTGATCAGCCACCGCCAGCATGGGGACTCATACACAGAGCCTCAGCACGCACGCCACGACCGTCAGCACTTTGAGCTGGAGGCGGTGAGAGGCCAGGTAAAAGGAAATACAGGGCTGAGAGAAAAGAGCCTGTAGAAATGTAGGAACTTTCTACAGGCCATGGATCAAGCGACTTGTTACGTATCCTCAAGGCGTACGTTGTCGGCAGCGGTATTCGGTAACACCGTTCAAATGGGGTGCCATATCACTTCACGAGGAATTGTGTCACATCTCCACCAGAGGTCAGAGGACCATTCAGCTTGCTGCTCACACCCGGCGTAGCAAAGGGCGCTCGATAGAGTTCAAACACTCCTGCTGTTGTCTGACTGGCTCGATACAGGACCGCTGAACTATCTGGTGTAATGACAAATGGTTTTCCGCCGAAGAAATGTCGCAGGCCAAGTTCCCCGCCAGCCACGAAGGGACCATTGATCTTGGTGCGCACGCCTGGGGTCGCAAAAGGGACTCGATATATTTCATATGCATCATTCGCCGTCTCGTCGTCAATGTACACGACAGAGGAATTGTCCGGGGCAATC
>JBGTMB010000068.1:0-9006 GCA_041743755.1 Nitrospiraceae bacterium
AAAGTCATGTGGATCCTCATGCCGTCCGAGAAAATGTACATGGAAAATTCGATGATAACGGGAAAAAGCAAGGGCACCGATACTTCGCAGTGGACGTATGAAGACACGGTGATGGGCGAAGAGATGCTAAACGGCATGAAAGTGACGAAGTACAAGACCATCGCGACCAGTACAGATGGGAAAAAGTATGGTGGCTTCTCGTGGCGAACGAAAGAGGGAATTTCCATTAAGCAAGATCTGCTGTACAAAGAAGGCAATGACAAGAAGCGGATGCTGACGGAACTCAAGAACGTGATAATCGGCAGACAAGACCCCAATCTGTTCGAGATCCCGGAGGGATTCACAAAATTCGACATGGCGGGGATGATGAGCGGCGGTATGATAGGTCAGAAAGGCATGGGACAGCCGCCTACAGACAGGCCCGGCGCAAGAAATAGACCCACGGTGCATCAACCAGGTACCAGTGTGCCTCAGGAGAATGTTCCAGTAGCACCTGAACCGGAACCGCCCGCCGACGATAAGTCCGATATAGAGAAGGCCGGCGGCATGTTGAAAAAACTGTTTGGGGACTAGGCGATGACATGAGCCGGAGCGGATGCGGGAGGTCGCTTCTCGTCGGCGTGGCCATGACGGTCATGCTGTGCGGCGTCGATGTCCGCGCCCAGGATACACCGACCAAACCGTCGATCAAGGCTTCAGCACTGTATCTGGTTGAATTGAAGTCCGGCCGTGTGCTGTTGGAAAAAGACGCGACACGCCGGCTTCCCCCTGCGAGCCTCACGAAAATCATGACGGCGCTGGTCGCGCTGGAATCTGCGCCACTTCAAGAAGTGGTGAAGATCGACCGCCGTGCGCTCGTTCATCATTCGTCCTACAACTTCCGGTCGGGAGAAGAGTTTCTTCTTCGGGATCTATTGACAGCCATGCTGGTAGCAAGCGCGAACGATGCCTGTGAGGCGGTCGCCTGGCATGTGGGAGGCAATGCCGACCAGTTTCTCGTGATGATGAACGAGCGGGCTCGTACGTTGGGATTGAAGAATACACATTTTGCCAATGCCTGTGGATTCGACGCCCCTGGCCACTATTCGACAGCGGCGGATCTAGCCAAGTTGACTGAGCAGGCGCTGCAACTGCCAATATTCGCCATGATGGTCCGGACGCTGGTCCGCGACATCTCAACAGTTGATGGCACCAGGCGAATGTCCCTGCATAGCACGAATGAACTCCTGGTTGATCCGGACGTAAACGGCGTAAAGACCGGCTACACGAGCAAGGCTGGCCGCTGCCTCATCGCCAGCATGTTCAAGGATGGCGATCGTCTCCTGCTCGTGGGATTGAATGTCATGAATCGGTGGGATCAGGCTACCAGACTGCTGCAGTATGGGCAGGCGGCGATGCATGCCGGAAACGGGTAAGCCGCTTTACTGCCGTCCGACGCGATGAAGATACGCGTCGCGGAGATTCTGCTGGGCGATGATGAAATCTGGATCGAGCCGGGCAGCCGTGCGAAATTCGTCGATGGCGCGGTCCCAATCGTCATGAAGAGCATACGCGTAGCCCAGATTATTGTGCGGCCTCGCCTTGTTGGGAGATTTCGCGACCGCGTCGGACCAGAGCAGGAGGCGGTCCTGGTAGAGCAGGTTCCGCTGGTAGCTGAAGAAGCACAGTGCGGCGATCAAGCCTGTCGCAAGCACGGACGAGCCGAAACGCACGAGGGCCGGTCGCTGGACGATCGTCAGAAGCCATTGAATGAGATGCGAACCAAGCGCAACGATCGCAAGCAGCAGCCCGATCGCGGGCAGGTAGAGATTGCGCTCGCTCAAGAGGTCATTGCGTGGGATCAGACTGGTGGGCAGCAATTGTAAGAAGAACCAACTCAAGCCGAATGCGACCAGCGGAAGCCGCCTAGCGGAGAAAAAGATGCCGGCCGCTAAGGCCGAGAGCAGCAAGAGATCGAGCGGAAGCGGCCATTGTGTCGGCGAGTGAAATGCCGGGAGATCGTGATCGAAGTTCTGGTTCCAGGGAGAAAACAGTAGCAACAGCGCGTAGGCCGCGGCGTGCAATTCGCTCAGCAGGTGGTCCCAGAGCGGTCGGATCGTGACACTGAATTCCGCGAGCGCCGTATAGCGCGGATGACTCCAGGCCCAGGCTGCGGCTACAAGCAGGACGATCCAGAAGGGCGATTGGCGGTACAGTATCGTGGCGCGGAACGTCGGGCCATTAACCCGTCGGATAAGAACATCCCAGAGCAGGAGGATGACAGGCAGCGTGACCGCCGATTCCTTGGAACCAATCGACAGTAGGAACGATGCGACGGCGCCTGATAGATAAAAGCGGCGAAGGCTCTCGGTCTCCGATTCTTCTGACGCCTTTATGTAGAGGAAGAGCGCCAGCAGATAAAGAAACGCCATCAAGCCCGAGGCGCGTCCTGAAATGTAGGTCACGGTTTCGGTTGCGATGGGATGGATCAAAAACAACACCGCGGTCAAGAATGGGAGAGAGGAGAGTTTATCTGCCGCTGCGCTGGAGAGGATGCGATAGACCAGAAGCCCTGAACCAAGGTGCAGCAGGAGATTGATCAAATGATACCCGACGGGGTTCAGTCCGTAGAATGACCGATCAACAAAAAATGTGGCATACAGCACCGGTCGGACCATATGATCAAGATGGCTGAAAAACGTTTTCCAATTCTTCAGGTGGGGATTTGCGAGGATTGTTAAGGAGTCATCGTAGTGAAAATCCCCGTGGAAGGCTCCGGCATAGACAATCAGCACGGCAGCGCAGAACGCCAGGGGCGCGAGGAAGGCGCGGACGTTGGTCTTCACAGACACCGTTATACTGCATCACGTTGACTGAGTATAGGAGGGGCTATGGCAAGTTTGCGGATACTTCTCTCTGCGGTCTCACTGTCCATCACCATGCTCTTATGGCCGCCAACGAGTCCAGCAGCGCCACAATCGTGCGCGGAAAACATGAATAAGATCTACAGGATGGTGGACGCATACGACTTATTGGACAACGGGACGGCTCAGGAATACATCAACGATACCCTGCCGGCATTCGAAGCGGCCTGCCCGACGGAAGCGAAAAGCATCAAAGATCTCGAGAATGGGCGATATCTTCGTAAGCTGGCGGCGGAACGTGCGAAACGAAAAAAGGCACACCGCCACATTAAGGACTCGGGACGAGAAATCCCAGATTCAATATTGTTTGAAAATTTGGAGATACAGCGCTGAATAAATTCGGCGAGGAATTTAAATCGACTTTTAAGTGGGAAAGAGGACTCCTAGAGGAGGATAGTTATGAAGTCAGGTAAGGCAAGTTTGGCCATCCTCACAGGCTTGGCGCTACTGTCGTTCCTTTCGCCTTCCGATTTTCCTTGGGCTCCATCTCTGTCGATAGCGGATCAGAAACCGGCAACCGCTGCCCCGGCATCAGCCGATGATCCACAAGATCAGATAGTGGCAAGGTTTCTTCGCGATTGCAGTGGTAAGGGAGCAAAAGATGCGAGTTGTGACAAACTGAAAAAGGATTTCGTCGCCATCTTAGAGGAGGACTTGCTGACGTTGGGATCCACCGCGGATCGCCAATACATACCCGATATTATGCGAATCTTTCGCAGACGCGAGGTCGAATTGCGGATCACGGCGGCGCACGCAATCGGCATGATCGGGCCGCAAGACGAAGATGTTGACCTCATCATCCCTGTGACCAATGATCCGGTGCCCGACGTGCGGTCCGCTGTGAGCAACATGATCCCCCAGGGAAAGGGAAAGGCCCTTGATTTGCTGAAGGGGCGCATCGTGCACTTGCGTACCGGCCGTGACGTCGAAAAGGCCGCTGATGCCGGCAAATTTTCCATGCCGGTTGCGCCGGATAGCGTCTATCTCTTTGACTCCAGCGATGCCGCGAAGGGTCGTCTGTCTTATGTCGTTAGGGGGAGTGATCCGGGACCATTTTTTAAAGCCAAGGCGAAAAAAGGACCGTTTAAATTGGACCAATTCAAAGAGCAGTATCGCTATCAGTTGCAAGATGATGAAGAGGCGCTCAATCAGGCACAACAGGCGGCGGGAAAGCAATTGGAGAACGAGAAGCCTCCGGATCCGACGAACCTGCAAGCCTTCACAGACTACATGCAGCGGATGCAAGCGGTGTCGATGCAAGGAAGTATGGGCCGGGCATACTTCGATAACTACCAGCCGAATCTTTACGGTGCGCCGACTGTCTATGTCCTGGAAGAGCGGAAGATCGGCCAGCGGAGCTATCCCACCCGCTACGTCGTGCTCTATCAAGAGCTGGCGTTCAAACGGCCCGGCTACCGCCTCTCCTGGATAACCGTGCCCGACGACACGATCAAGACAGCACAAGCCGCCTCGATTGCAGAGGAGAAAGAAGAATTGGCTCGCAACAAAGAGAGCGAGGCTCGGGAAAAGCGGGGAGAGGCGCTGGACGCCCTCACGAAGAAAAAGGATGCGGCGGAAAAGAAGCAGTTTAAGAAGGGCCAGGCGGATCTGGAGAAGGAACTCGGTTTTTAAGCGGATCTAACCTCGGAGGATAGGTATGGTTAAATCATTCACGCCTCTGCTCACGGTAACAGTCGCCTTTTCCCTCGCGATATTGGCACCGATGGCGGTGGAGGCCCAGAGTCTGGCCGACCGCGACACCAAGGAGGTCGCCAACTATGTGCTGACCGACGCAGCGTTGGCAAAATACACGAAAGCCGTACACAAGCTGCAACCGCTGAAGGAGCAATTGCCGAACAATTGCGACGACGAAAGCCCGCAGTCTCTCAATGGCATGGCAGCCCGCATTGACGGAGTCCCTAAAGCAAAGGCGGCGCTCAAGGCAGCCGGTGTGACGTCGCGCGAGTACCTCCTGTTCTCCTTCTCGCTATTCCAGAACGGTATGGCTGCTTGGGCGCTTGAGCAACCTGGAGGCAAGTTGCCGCCCGGTGTGAAGATGGCGAATGTCAATTTCTATCGCAAGCATGAAGCCGAAGTGAAGAAACTGGGCGAGCTGACCAAACAAGCGGATTGCGACAATAGCAACAGATGAGCACGCCGGCAAGGACACGGAAAACACCACCGTCGATGCGACACCTGTTTCAATGGTGCGCAGCCTCCCTCCTCCTTCTCGCGTCGAGCCCAGCCCTCGCGCAACAGCATTTGCTCGTGGCGGAGGAAAGCACAAGTGCCGTGGCCTTCCGGTCTCAGGTCGGCAGGGTCTTGACGTTCATCTGCCCCGCGGAAACCATCACGAATCGAGAAATCTGGGGGAAAGACGTTTACTTGGTTGATTCTCCGATCTGCACCGCCGCGGCTCACGTCGGAGCCTTCACGCCGGGCGTCTCCGGTCAGGTCACAATCGTGATGGGGCCTGGCGCCACGTCGTTCGAAGGCATCGGGCGCAACGGCGTAAAGAGTTCCAGCTCTGGTCCCGGCGATGCCACCTATTCCTTCAAGAGCGGCGAACCGGGACAAATCGACTGGATCACGACGCTCGAGCGAGTTCCTGACGATTTCAACTCCCCCCTCACTCTAGTCTGTCCGCCGAAAGGCCATGCGGATACGTACATTTGGGGCACTGATGTGTACACCAGTTCCTCCGGAATCTGTGTGGCAGCCGTGCACGCCGGCGTAATCACGCTCGATACGGGCGGCAGGGTGACGGTGACCCTCATGCCGAAACAGGAAACGTTCGACGCCAAAGACCGCTATGGGATTTGGTCCCAAAAATGGACTAATTGGGACTTCATGTCCTACGGACAACCCTACAAGGTCACGTCGGCGAGCAGTTCGTCCGGCTCCGGCACAAGAACGATCAAAATATCCGGATTCAACGCGGCTGGATCGGCGGCGACGGTCGTGCCACGAACGATTCAAACAGCTGGATTTATGGGAGCCGGCGCTGCTCCGGTCGTCGTCCCCCGTTCCATCCGTGTCGATGGATGGACAGGCGCTGGCCCAGTGAAAAAAACGTTAAGGAGATAAGCCTATGCAGACCAGGGTGACCGTTGCAGTGTTCCTCTTGTGTTTAGCGATGCCCTTCGGCGAGGTTAGCTCACAGACGATCCCAGGCGACGTGACCTTCGAGGTGCCCGTCAACCTGACTCGTCTGTCGTCCTATGTATCTAAGGTGGCCGTGACCTGCCAGTTTGGATCAACGATTGATCCCAATATAGGCACGACAAGCGGCGCCACGGGAGTACTATACAAAAGGGTGGAGCTTCCGGTGTCGGCTGGCCAGGTCGTCACGACTGTGCCTGTCGTGGTCACAGTGCCATCCACCACAGACTTTAAGCCTGAACAATCACTGATGTACCAATGCGCGCTCACAGCCTTGAGCTCGGAGCCAGGGGTCGGCAGCGGCTGGCAACCGTTCGATCCAAAAAATGGCACTTCGTTCAACGTGTCCCCAACTCCGTTGCCGATCACGGGCAAGTTTGTCTGGTGATCGAGCCCGCGCGATCGCCAGCCGCAGCGCCTGGACGATGGATAGGTCGTGAACCGGACGCTGAAACGTCAGTAAAGGGGAAATAACCATGAAGAAACATCGTGTGATTGTTGGAGTAGTCCTCATTCTCGGAGCGCTCGTGTCCGCGAGGGAGTCGGCGGCGCAGAACATCGATCTGATGGCCAAATGGACTGCAGCGACCGTCGTCAAGTACAAGGTCACCGCCGAATTCTCAGGAGAGGCCGTCCTTTTCTCCACCGGCGGGCTCCAAGGTCGCGGGATGGTGACCGATCGTTTCGAAGTCGAGTTCGACTGGGATCAGTCGGAGTTTGCCATGATTGGAACGCCCATCATCAAGAACTTTCCGTCCAAACTGGTTTCGGTGCTGAAGAACGGGACCTGCACAACCATGGTGAACGGTGCGTTCGAACACGCGACCATTGTCGAGCTCAGGAATGACCCCGCGCTTGGGATGTCAAACGCAGTCCATGGCGAGGTGCAGCGGGATCTCTCTGCCGGCACGGTTACCGGCCCCAGCGAGGTAGGCCCGTGCGCGACGGTTCTTCAAACGACCGCTCAATCGGTGAGACACAGGATCGCGGTGCCGGCGCCCAACGGCATGATGCTGGCCATGCCAAGCGGGCAGGCTGGATACCAGCACAACGGCAAGGCGTTCATCATCAAAGCAACCAGCTCCGACGAGAAGGGCTGGACGTATACGGTGACGCCGACGATCGTGAAGTAGGCGAGGGGCGTCATCGCGGTTCCGTCCACTCCACTGTATGAACCGGGGACGGTGCTCAACTACCAATGCGCGCTGAGCTCGGATCCCAAGGCTGGGAGCGGCTGGCAGCCCTTGGGACAGAAAGCGGCCGTTCCCTCCTTGCAAGTACCTCCATCACCGGTTCCCATCAAAGGCACATTCAACTGGTGACCGCCGCTGCGTGATCGACAAGCGCCGCGATATGGGCTGGCTAGGCGCACTCACAGCGGAGTAACTGAGCCTCACTGTGATGGTGGGAGTCCAGGAAACAACTTCCACGTCCAGGTGTAGCGGAGGCTAGTGCCGGAACGGGACGCCTGGAGTGCTCGTCGCGCGTCGTCCGGAATGGCCGCGCCGGGCGGAAGCAGTTTCAGAAAGTCGAGCGGGTCGCCCTGGTCGTATTCCTGGTGCCCCTGGAAGATGACACGGCCATTTTCGTGGGTGTTCTTCTGCCACAGAATGTGCAGGAGGTAACCGGCATTGAAAGGTTCCTTCGTGACCGACGGCGGATTGCCCGGGCAGGTCTTCGTGAGCCGAGCATTCGGATCAAGCATTTGAATGATCACACTGTGAAAATCCCCTCCATCCGGCCCGACCACATTCAGATAGCCGAACGCCGGACGTGTCGGATCCAACGGCGTATAAACGCCCGGGAAAGAGTAATGTGCGCCAACTTGTTCGCTGGGAAACCAGATAAATGCGTTCCCTTCCACAGTGCAGTCGAACTCTCTTCCCTTGACGTTCCAGGTCATGTGGTCCATACCCCTATCGCCGGCCAAGACGTACTGGGTATTCCCCGTGATGTCTTGCACATACCGACGTTGAAATAATAGCTTCACAGGGTCCGAGGTATAGGTGACGTCGTGATCGTCGTCATGAATGTGGAATGTAGCTATGGCCCAGCCGTGGATAAATTGCGGCATTCCTGATGGCGGCACGATCGGGAGTGTGACTGGCGGCATGGCTGGTGGAGTAACTGGGGGCACGGTTGGCGGTTGGACAGGCGGTGTAACCGGTGGCGTTGGCGTACTGTTCGACCCTGCAGGACTTCCGGGGATTCCCGGCAGACAATGCTCGCCCTGCTGTTGCACGTCAGGACAGTTCCCCGATTGTGCGACACCGCCGGAGGCCGCCGCTCCTTCAGACAGCGGCGCAGCCTGCGCCATCGCCACAGAGGCAACCACGCTCATAGCAACAACCGCCATGATGACCATTGCCGCTCTGAAGCATAACAATCTTGGCATGAGAATAGCGGCCTATTGAGAAATGAGGGAAGGGCGTCCCCAGCCTGCGCGATTGTAGAATTTGCCCTTCCAAAAATCTACAGTAGGGCGTGTGGAAAAAAGACGAACATTTGGGTAAAGACAACACGCGCAGCTTGTTACTTTTTCTGCTTGGCGCGCGCGAGCGCCAGCGCCATGGCCATCGTGCCGGTCGGCTGTGACTGCCGCTCTGGAGCATGCTGGGGTGTCGGCGGACGTCGGTTACGCGGATCGCGTACTATTCCAGAAGGAACTTCGACCGGCGCTCGCGGTGAAGATGATGTACTGCCTGCTGCTTCGTCGAGGCGCATGGTTAGGGAAATGCGCTGGCGCTTCACATCAACCTCCAGCACCTTCACCTTCACAATCTGGCCGGGTTTGACGACCTCATGCGGGTCTTTGACAAATTTATTGGCCAACGCCGACACGTGCACGAGTCCGTCCTGATGCACCCCGACATCGACGAAGGCCCCGAACGCCGCCACGTTCGTCACGACGCCTTCGAGCACCATACCCGGATGCAGATCG
>JBGTMB010000069.1:0-9218 GCA_041743755.1 Nitrospiraceae bacterium
ATCCTTTCGTCGGAACCGAGGATGGCTGGCCAGCGGCAGATCGCGTTGAGTCTTGCACTTCAGCCCTATCTTGAGGGTGGGGCAGGAGCATTGTTGTCTCCGCTGCCGCAGGAAACGGAGTTAGCCGACCTCATACTCTACGCCGACTTCTACCCGCAGGACGGCCAACTGACATTGATCGAGCAGTTGCGCGATGTCATCACTGAGCATATTCCGCAAGAAGAGCGAGCGTGGTTGGATCCGCTGAAACATTCCTATCTCGACCTGGCCGAATTCCTGTCGGTCGACGAGCCTACCCAGCGTCCGGTCTTCCGCTCAATCGGAAATGGACGGGTCTATCGCGTGCCTGATGGAGCCTTCCGCAAGGAACTGCAGCCGGGACAGGTGCTTCTTACGCGGTTGATCCGTGAGCCTGGGGATGTGGAGTGGGAGCGAGCGGTCATTGCGGGGGCTGCAATCGTGTTATCCAACGAGGACGGAAAGGGTCTGCTGAACGCCACGCTCGATTACCGGAGGCAGGTAGAAATTTCCGCCGGGTCTTTCGAGCTCGGCGATTGGCCGGAATTCGCCAAGCGCTACGGGCATGTATTGTTGTGGACGTTCGCGCGCATGCGGTTTGGCGCGCTCATCGACGCCGTGAAAAGTATTCACTATGTCGCAGAGGGGGGGCAGCCCTATCTGTATGCCTTGGCCCTGTACGATCATTGCGAATATGGATACATGAATGAGACGCTCGCAGATCTTGAAGGATTCGAGCGTGAAGCGGCAGTCTCCTCATCTAGTGGAGTCGGAACTGCGAAGGCCGCGCAGCATGTCGTGCAGCGGGGGGCATCCGGCCCCCTTGAATCCGCGGTGGTCGCAAGACTGGTCCTCACGGCAACCCAGTTGTGGGTGGAGTGTGATTCGCGAGAGCGGCTCGATACGGTTAAACACAAACTGGCGGCGACGTTCGGATTCTCTCTTCACTTTCGCGGCGAAACCTGTACACCACCGCCCCGACAACTCAAGGAGTCCGAGCTGGCCGTCAAGGAGCCTCTGACGCTGGTGATTTCGGCGGAGGAAGGTCGAGCTTTCTTGAACGGGTTCCTCGAGACTCTGTACTTAGGGTGGGCAGAGCGGGCCTGCCCGTCGCTGGGGAATCACATGCCGCGTCACGTTGCGACGTCAGCAGCAGGCCGCGAGCAGGTCGCCGCCTTGATTGACGACATGGAGCGCCATGATCCCGGTGTGAGGCACGTGGGCCGGGCATCATTTGATTACAACAAGCTGAGAGCCCATGTGGGGCTCGACTAGCAGGCTGCTGAAAAAGTTTGCCAGCAGGGTTCGTGAAACGTGAAGCGTGAAACGTCCGAATCCGAAACGAACGACGCTTCACGAGATACGCTTCACGGGTTTTGAGAACGACGAGGACGGTTTTTCGAAACAGTTTGTGAGGCGCCGCGATGAGAAATCGGAACAAGACTCAACTCGCCGAGACGCTCGAAACCTGTCGTCCTGCGTTACTGGACAAACCGAACATCCTCAAGGCACTTCTGGCCGTCCAGTCTGCTCGAGGCTATGTCCCGACGAATGCCATCCCTCAGATTGCGCAGGTATTAGGCGTGACGGATGCCCAGGTTGCTGGGGTCTTGTCCTATTATTCCGACCTACGGACTCAGCCGCCTGGTCGGCACCTTATTCGAGTGTGCATGGGCGAATCCTGCATGGCCAACCATGGCGTGCGTGTCTTCCGTGCCATCCAAGATTATGTACGCATGACTGCCGGAGACCGCACGCAGGCAGAGCACTTCACTGTGGAGCAGATGTCCTGCGCAGGAAACTGCGCGTTGTCTCCGACCGTGATCGTTGACGACGAAGTGCATGGGCGCATCATGCCCTCGCAGATGGCGGTGTTGCTGGAACGATACAAATAAATTTTGAGTTGTAAGTCCTGAGGTCTGAGTTGGAGAGCGGCTAGGATTGAGAATCTGCTTAACGAACACACATGACACGTCTTCTCGTTCATAACTCAGCACTCATAATTCAGAACTCAGAACTGGAGCGATAGCGACATGTTCCGGCTCTATCTTGCCAACGATACCTCTTCCCGTGCAGCCGGCGCCGAACGAATTGCCGATGCTTGGAGCGAGCGTCCTGAGATTCAACTGATTCGCACGTCCTCGCGCGGAGCCTTCTTTCTGGAGCCGATGGTGGAGCGAGAGACACCCAACGGGCGTGAGGCCTGGTTCAACGTGGCGCCGAACGACTTGCCGCGCATCGTGGCCGGTGTGGGTGGGACGCCGGTTGCCGGGATACCGTTCTTGCAACAACAGACCCGCTTCACCTTCGCCAACTTCGGCGTCACTGAGCCGCTTGCGCTCGATGAGTATCAAACGCGAGACGGACTCAAAGGATTGGCGGCGGCGCGGAGCCTCTCGCCGGAAGCGATCGTCGAAGAGTTGCGCATCTCGCGATTGCGCGGTCGCGGGGGCGCGGCGTTTTCTGTGTGGAAGAAGTGGCAGGTTGCGCAACAGATCAGGTCCGAGCAGAAGTACGTGGTGGCGAATGCCGACGAAGGGGACGCCGGCACCTATTGCGATCGGATGATCATGGAGGGCGATCCCTTCCGATTGATCGAAGGCATGATGATCTGTGCGCGTGCGATCGGGGCGACTCGTGGCTATATCTATTGCCGGTACGAATATCCGGCAGCGGCGCGGGCCATGCGGTTTGCGATTCAGAAGGCGCGCGAGGCAGACCTTTTGGACTGCGACGATGATCCGTTCGATCTTGAGGTAGTGGTCGGCGCCGGCTCGTATGTCTGCGGCGAAGAAACCGCCCTGCTGGAATCGCTGGAGGGCCGCCGTGGTGTCGTGTTGGCAAAGCCGCCCTATCCGGCGGAGTCCGGACTCTATGGCAAACCGACGATCGTCAGCAACGTCCTGACGTTCGCGACGATTCCCAACATTCTCGCACACGGCGGCGCTTGGCATGCCTCCCTCGGGACAGAAGGGTCGCGCGGGACGATGGCCGTGCAGCTCGGTGGTCGGGTGAAGCAGCCCGGGCTGATTGAAATTCCTTTTGGCCTCACGCTCCAGGACGTCTTGGATCGATTCGGTGGTGGCATGGCACCGGGCTCGAGGTTCAAAGCCGTACAGGTTGGGGGGCCGTTGGGGAGCCTGTTTCCCGAATCGCAACTGGATATCCCTATTTGCTATGACGCGTTCGCCGAGGCCGGAGCGATTCTCGGGCATGGCGGTATCGTCGTCTATGATCACGAGACGGACATGGTCGAGTTGGCACGGCATTTCATGGCATTCACGGCGGACGAATCGTGCGGCAAGTGCACACCATGTCGCATTGGATCGGTGCGAGGCCGTGAAATTCTCGAACGGATTCAGCGCGGCCAGGGAACTGCGGAGGATCTCTTCCTCCTGTCCGATCTCGGCGAGACCATGAAAGCGACCAGCCTCTGTGCATTAGGAGGGCGTGCCCCATACCCTGTGTTGACGGCGATTGAACATTTTCCGAATGAATTCAGAAGCAAGCTGTCAGCATTCAGCAGTCAGCAATAAGCTGATCGCTGAGAGCTGATTGCTGAAAGCTGGAAACGATGAATCTGACCATCAATGGCCGTTCTGTCGCTGCTGAACCGGGCGAAACCATTTATATGGCCGCGCGGAAGGCCGGGATTTCGATCCCCAGCATCTGCGTCTCGCATCAACTCGCTCCCTTCGGTTCCTGCCGACTCTGTATCTGCGAAATTGAGGGGCAGTCCGGAACTTCTGCCTCCTGCACGACTCCAGTCAGACCCGATATGGTCGTCCGCACTGAGAGCGATCGGCTCAGGCGGCATCGCCATAACATCGTCGAACTCTATGTGTCTGAACAGCCTGAAGGCAGCGAGATGTCGAGCCCATTGCGCGAGCTGGCGCTCGCCTGCGGCGTGGATAGAGTGCGGTATCCCGATGGGGCGCGCAGCAAGCGCGCTTCCGTGCGGGACGACTCGAACCCGTTTTTCACCTTCGACAATGCAGCTTGCATCTCCTGCGCCCGCTGCGTGCGAGCCTGCAATGAAATTCAAGGCACACATGCCTTGACCATGATCGGGCGAGGATTTCCGGCAAGACCGGCGGCGGGAGCCGGCTCAATTATGGGTGAAGCGGCAGCCTTTGCCACATCCAATTGCGTGTCGTGTGGCGCCTGTGTGAAGGAATGTCCGACCGGAGCGCTCACGGAAAAAACAGTGCTGGAGAAGGGCATACCGACCGGGACTGTGCGGACGACCTGCGCCTATTGTGGGGTAGGCTGTGCGTTCGATGCCGGTGTGCGGGATGGACGAGTGGTTCAGATGATGCCGGCAGACGATGGACCTTCAAATCGGGGGCACGCCTGCATGAAGGGACGGTTCGGCTGGACCTACAACGATGCACCGGATCGGCTGCGTGTTCCACTGCTACGACGCGGGAATGATTGGGAAGAGATTTCTTGGGAATCGGCCTTGGATCGGATTGCGCAGGAGTTCACGCGCATCAAGGAGACGCAGGGTCCGGATGCGCTCGCGACCATTTCGTCCAGCCGGGGCACGAACGAAGAAAATTATCTCTTTGCCAAGTTCATGCGTTGTGTGATCGGGACGAACCATATCGACAACTGCGCGCGCGTCTGCCACAGCGCGACCGTTACCGGCATGATGGAAACACTCGGTGCTTCAGCGGCAACCAATTCCATTCAGGACCTCGACCTGACTCAGCTGATTATGGTGGTGGGGGCGAACCCGACGGAGTCTCATCCAGTGGTCGGGGCCAAGATCAAACAGGCCCATCGGCGAGGGGTGCCCTTGATTGTTATCGATCCCAGGCGCACAGAACTGGCGCGACTGGCCGATCTGCATCTCCAACTGAGGCCCGGTACGAATGTCGCCTTGCTCAATGCGATGGGCCATGTCTTGGTCAAGGAGGGGCTTCTCGATCAGGCCTTTATTGCGGCAAGGGCCGAAGGCATTGAGGACTGGATCAAGATGGTCTCGGACTGTACGCCGGAAGCGGCTGAGGTTATCACCGGCGTGCCGGCTCATCTCATCGCGCAGGCGGCTCGGCGTTATGGGAGTAGCTGTGCGGCGTTCTGTGTCCATGGTCTGGGTGTAACGGAACATCGCTGGGGCAGTCATGGGGTGATCGCGCTCTGCAACCTCGCCTTGGCCACCGGCAACATCGGAAAGCCGGGCACCGGCATCAATCCCTTGCGTGGACAAAACAATGTGCAGGGGGCTTCTGATATGGGTTGCCTTCCGACCTACTTCGCCGGCTACCAGAGTTTGGACGATCCGAAGCTGGCAGCGCTGCATCAGGCCATCACCGGCCGTCCGTTGCCCACGAAGCGCGGCATGAAAACACCTGATATGTGGGACGCGGCGATTGCGGGTCGGCTCAAGGGGCTCTGGATCATCGGCTATGATGTCGCACAGACCGATCCGAATTTGAAAAAGGTGCACGAGGCCCTGAAGCAGGTGGAGTTTCTCGTGGTGCAAGATCTGTTTCGCTGTGAGACCACGAAGTTTGCACATCTGGTATTGCCCGGCGCATCGTTCCTAGAAAAGGACGGCACCTTTACCAATCTTGAACGTCGTATTCAGCGGATCAGGAAAGTCGTAGAGCCGCCTCACGGGATTCTTCCAGATTGGCGTATGGTCTGCGAAGTCTCAACCCGGATGGGTTATCCTATGCCCTATCGGCATCCATCAGAGATCATGGACGAGATCGCGATGCTCACACCGATGTTCGCCGGTGTGTCCTACGATCGGCTCGATCAGCATACCGGTTTACAGTGGCCTGTGCCGACTGCCATGCACGAAGGCACAGCACTGATGCATCAGGAAACATTCCCAAAGGGGAAGGCGCATTTTGTTGCTGTCGAGTACTTGCCACCGGGAGAGGCGGCAAGTAAGGAGTATCCGTTCGTACTGACGACTGGACGCATTCTCCAACATTACAACTGCGGGGCTCAAACCAGGCGGACAGACATTCTCGAGTTGGTCGATACCGATGTGCTGGAAATGCATCCAGCCGATATGGAGAGGCTGCAGCTGCGTGACGGTGAGGTCGTTCGTGTGGTGAGTGCCCGTGGCGAGGCATTGCTTCCCGTCGTGGGGAGTGAACGAGTCATGTCGGGGCATCTCTTCACCAGTTTTCACTTTCCGGCCTCAACGGTGAATTCATTGCTCTCATCGAGTGCGGATGAAAGTTCAAAGTGTCCGGAGTACAAGGTGTCCGCCGTGCGGGTGGAACCGATCGAACGGGATGAACTCGACCCGGAAGATGAAGCGGAAATGCGGCACATGCGCCGACAATTGATTACATAATGATAGCGATCAGCCGTCAGCTTTCAGTGGGCGGATCTGAAAGATAGTTCAAGCTGACCGCTGATGGCTGAAAGCTGATTGCTCAATTAACCGATGGATCAAACAACCGCCACACCGATTTCCCTGCTCGATGCCTACGCACCCGCGGAGATTGCTCTTCGGGTGCGTGAAATCGGCGTCGCGAAAGCCTCAATGCCGGTCCTGACCATGTTTGCCTTGTCCGTCTTGGCGGGGGCCTTCATTGCGCTGGGCGCCGTGTTCTTTACCGTCACGATGACCGGGGGCAAGACCGGTCAACTTCCGGCGTTTGGACTCATGCGTGTGGCGGGCGGTATCACGTTTAGTGTGGGGCTCATTCTCGTGGTGGTGGGCGGGGCGGAGCTCTTTACCGGCAATAACCTGATTGCCATGGCCTGGGCTTCCGGTCGAGTAACGACGCAACAAGTCATAAGGAACTGGGGATGGGTCTATCTCGGTAACCTGGTCGGAGCAGTTGGAACAGCAGCGTTAGTATGGCTGGCCGGCATACACACCATGAGTGACGGAGCGGTCGGAGAGACGATGGTCCAGATTGCGCGTGGCAAGATCGCGCTCGATCCGGTCTCGGCAGTAGCCCGTGGCGTCCTCTGCAATGTGCTGGTCTGTCTGGCCGTCTGGTTGTGCATGGGAGCACGGAGTGTCACGGATAAGATCCTTGCGATTCTTTTCCCCATCAGTGCCTTCGTCGCCTGCGGATTTGAACATTCCGTGGCCAACATGTATTTTCTTCCCATCGGCGTGGCACTCGCTGCGGGGACCTCGATGCCGCTCTCAGCCGTCGATGCATTCAGCAATCTTGCGCTCGTCACGATCGGCAATATCTTCGGCGGGACTGTTCTCGTCGCATTGGTCTATTGGACGGTGTATTTGCGACGCTCAACTCAGATCACCGGAACCCTCTCGTCATGAATACGTCTCGCGCGATTGTCGGGATCCTAGTCGGGGGTGGACCGGCGCCGGGGATCAACAGTGTCATCAGCGCGGTCACGATCCGAAGCATACTCGTCGGCTGCGACGTGGTCGGCATCATTGACGGATTCAAGTGGCTTATGGAAGGCAGTGAGAGTCGGGTACGCCCCCTCTCCATTGAAGAAGTCAGTCGCATTCACTTCCAGGGCGGGTCGTATCTGGGTACCTCGCGGGCGAATCCGACGAAGAAGGCTGAGTCTCTCGCCAACGTCCTGTCCTCCTTGATGAGGTTGGGCCTTACGCGTCTGGTGACCATCGGCGGCGACGATACCGCCTTCTCATCGCTCAGACTGGAGGAACAGGCGGCTGGGCGGATTCACATTGTGCATGTGCCGAAGACCATCGACAACGACCTCGATCTTCCTTATGGCATTCCGACGTTCGGTTTTCAAACGGCCCGGCATGTCGCCGTCGAAATCGTGAAAAACCTCATGGTGGACGCTCACACGACTTCGCGCTGGTATTTTGCGGTGACCATGGGGCGGAAAGCCGGCCATTTGGCGCTTGGAGTCGGCAAGGCTGCCGGCGCGACCCTCACGATTATTCCCGAGGAATTTGGGGAGCGACCCGTGAAACTTCAGCGCCTGGTCGATCTCGTAATCGGGACGATGATCAAGCGGCTCAGCGGAGGGCGCTCTGACGGGGTGGTCGTGTTGGCGGAAGGACTGATCGAGATTCTTGATCCGCAAGACCTGGGTGGCCTGGAGCATGTCGAGCGGGATGAACATGGCCACCTGCGATTAGCAGATGTGGATATCGGCGATGTGCTCCGGCGTGAAGTAACGAAGAGCATGAAAGCCTTGGGACTTGCCACGACGATCGTCGCTAAGAATGTGGGGTATGAATTACGCTGTGCGGACCCGATCCCGTTCGATATGGAATACACCCGCGATCTCGGCTTTTGTGCGGCGCAGTTTCTTTTCGATGGAGGCACGGCGGCCATGGTGTCGATCCAAAATGGGCGATTTACCCCGATTCCTTTCAAGCAGATGGTGGATCCCGTCAGCGGCCGGGCGAAAGTACGGATGGTGGATATCACGGCACAGTCCTATCAGATCGCGCGCCAGTACATGATCCGGCTATCCGACGAAGATTTCTCAGACCCTGTCGCATTGGGCCGCTATACAGCCCTCACAGGACTATCCACGGAGGCCTTTCGAGACCGGTTTCAGCCTGTTGGGTCGAAGATAACGGGCTCTTAAACACAAGGAGGGTGCATCATGAATGTGGTCGTAGCGATGGATGGATCGAAGTACGGGAACTGGGCATTGCACTGGGTGGCCAAGTTACCGCTGGTTGAGCCGCCTAAAGTCCTGGCGCTGCATGTGCTCGATCGTGCGTGGCTTCAGTTGCCGTTTCGGACGAAGGTAGAGACGCAGCGCGTGGAAGCGCGCTCGGCACGAACCCTCAAGAAAGTCACCATGCAGTTGGCGGCGCTGAAACTTACGGGTACGGCCCGTGAGGAAGAAGGGAGCGTGGCGCCCACGATCCTGAAACGCGCACCCAAACACAATGGGCTCCTGGTGGTCGGCAGTCAGGGTCTCGGCGCTCTCGACCGCTTCACGCTCGGCAGTGTGTCGACGAAACTCATCCAGCAGGCGATCTGCCCTGTGCTTGTCGTCAAGAACGAGGCGGTCCCCGTGCGGCGCATCGTCTTGGCTACCGATGGGTCCCCTGCATCGGCCAAAGCCCTGGAATTTGTGCTGACCAAGTTTCAGCCTGATCGGTCGACCGGCAAGGGCCGGTCGGCGGCGATTCATGTGAGCGTGATCCATGTGACCCTACGCCGCCCGTTAGCCCCCTTCGATATCGGCACGACGATCCCCTGGACCCAGCAACGGAGACTGAAGGTCAAGGAGGAAAGCCGGAC
>JBGTMB010000070.1:0-4325 GCA_041743755.1 Nitrospiraceae bacterium
TGGGCCCGACATACATCTGCGGGGCAGTCGGGTTATCCTTTTCCAACTCGGGTCGTCGAAATACCGCCATGGCTCCTCCAAAGCATCAGACAAAGAGAAATAATTCGCACACTGTACTCGATTCGCGTCGGCAATTACATCAAGGCTTGAGCACAGGGAGTGAACGGGTGCGGAGCGGTGCGGCAGAATGTCGGATGCGTCAAATAAAGATTCCCGACCACTTTTATTTCGGATTCAGAACGAGTGCTCATGGGGGAGCATCATATCAGGATGGAGAGAGGAGCGGCCAGGTGGGGGATGGGCAGACTGGTCGTCCTCCTGCTCCCGGAACGCGCACGATAAAAAAGATGGGAGGACACCCACGTTGGTCCTGTGCTCCCGGAACGCGCGCCCTCCGAAGGGCCTCGTTCGACGGCCGCACCTAGACCAACATGGGTGCCCTCCCTAGAGAGGAAAAACAAGCGAGCTTGGAGGGGCCATTTAGATAGGTGACGGTTGTTCGATACGCGCAGTACAGGGCAACCTGGCCGCTCCTCTTAATGGGAGGGTAGAGAATCGGAAGGGCTCATTCGACGCGCCCAATCGAGGATCAACCAGGCTGCCCTGTGAGGGGAGAATGCTTCAAAGAGTGACTGCGAAGGCGCGGGCACTGAGAGGGAGGGGAGAAGGAGTGGCCTCCGCCAAGACGGTCCGCCTGGCGAGAATCAACAAGCGGGGAAGCATTAGCGCCAGCCCACTACGGGGTTGCAGAACTGCGCAGGTTAAAAGAAGTTAGGACTCATTTGGTCCACGCATGCTCGCGAAGACGCCGATGCGCAACACGGATGTGTTCGAGACGGAACATTTTCGACTTCCTCTCGTTCCACCCCTGCACTAGCTCTATAGCCGTTTCTGGAGTAGTTGCCTTGGGCTTGCTATGGGTGCAGACCCAATGCACCGAGGAGAGAAGCTCCATACCGTACGGAGTCTCGAAACCTTGAATGAGGTTACTCACTCGATTTACTCGTGCAATTGGTAATGGATGCTGGCTCAAGTATAAATCAGCCTCTTCCACAGCATCGGGAAGCAACTCGATTTCAGTATCAGGCTTCTGGCTGTCGCCATAACCACGAATAAGATGTCCCTCCATTCGCTCTAGGACCTTATTAAGATTAGCGGCATAAGGGCCGTAGAGGCCCGCCTCGAATCGTAGCTTTAGCGGTTCACCAGCTTCTTGAAGAAAATACATGAGCTTCTGGATTTCAAGGAGTGTAAGCCGATAACTCAGCGCTTCATACTGGTGCATGACCTTAACGAACAGGGCACGGCTGACTGTCATAGCCGGCCTTTGAGTATTAACGGGCATGGCCTTCGCGTCAGGCGCTCCCAACGGACTGAACAATTGCACTTGTGTGTTCGGCAGTTCAGCGAAGGCAGATTCAATGAGGGGACGTACATCTCGCCAATCAAGACCGCCATTCCCACAACCTAATGGTGGCATGGCAATGGAGCCGATACCCAACAGCTGTACATCTGCGACTAACGCGCGCAGCCCGCTTCGAATATCCTCAATAAGAGATTTTTCTCTCCAATGTCGTTTAGTTGGGAAGTTGACAATGTATCGGGGATTGACCATTCGGCCGGTTTCCCAGATGAACATCTTGCCAGGGCGAACCTCCTTAGCACGACAAGCCTTAGCATAGGCATCAAAGTTATCCGGCCAAGCCTGCTTAAATTGCAACGCAATACCCTTGCCCATGAAACCGTCGCAGTTGACAGTATTGATGAGGGCTTCAGCCTCAGCTTGAAGGAGATTACCTGTAGCGTTACGAATCATGGGTAGAAAAGTCACCAATAATACCAATTCCGATCAACCCTGACTACCCTCCTCTGATCCGCAGGGAAAGCCGCTTGGATCGTTTCCACATGCTGTCGCATTGTCGAGTCAATCACCACGATTTCCTGAATCAACGACCACGGACAGCACTGATGGACCAAAAACTCGGCTTGTTTCTTACGCTGACGATCCATGTCATTGATACTGTCAGTCCAATATCGCAGGTTCACCACTGTCCAATCAACCGCGTCCAATTTATCCAGATCGTCAAACCAGTCAGTAAACGTGGCAAGACCATGGCCATCCGAATACACAAACTTAATTCCAGACTCCTCAATTGCTTGAGCCGACGAGACCAAGTAAATCAGCGGTTCCTGTCCTTCGTTATAATCTTCCACACGGCCGGTTTTCAGATTCAGCATCATCGGCGACAAATACCCGAAATAGAAAGGCACATAGTCATGAATGGTCCCACCAGGGCCTATATGAATAGGCACTTCGGCACGAGCGCCTTGAACTTCGGCGCTGTGACAGAAGTGATACGTGAGTCCATCATCCGGCACATGACTCGGCGCATGAAGACCACCTCGTCGAATGATCGTTTCGAGATTATCTACGTGAGTAAATCGAAGGATCGGAGTAGGAACAGGAGGCATATAACCTACGCTCCAAGAGTCGGCTGCCGGGAGGAACGCATATCCTGATACAGATACTTCTGGAATCCCGCGAAGAACTTCCCAATTTCTTCGGGTTTCCCCAGGTCGGCCACGGCGTCGGCGATGGCGTTGTGGTATTTGAGCTTCAGCAACGGCGAGAGCTTATCCTGCGCGAGTTCCTCCACGCCGACTTTCACGTATTGCGACAGCACGAAATCGAGAAAGATCTGCTGCTTGCTGTTGAAGTGGGTGGTGATTTCAAGCTTGGCCTTCTCCGCTCGTTCCTGGCGCGTAAGCGGCGGCAGGGCATAGGCCACGTGAGCCAATACGTCGAAGAGATCACTGTTCTCGGCATCGATGATCCGTTGCATTTCGGCCATCTGCTCATGCCCGAAGCCTATCGCGGCAAGTCCTTGTAATAGTTTGGCTCGCGTGTCGGGAAGGCTCCAGAGCGCGCGGAGTTCAGCTTCGTTTTTGAAAAACTCCGGGAGATTACCGAAAAGCATTTCCAGGAATTGCTGCGCCGACATGGGCGTGCCATCGGGGTGCCAAAAAGTCGTGACCATCATGTGCTGGATGGTGCGAGCTTTACCGTCGGCCAGTTTGACTTTGATTTTCTGCTTCTTGACGTAATCAGCAGGAGCCTTCTCATGCATCCCTTTAATCTGGGGGTCCTGCGGAGGCGGATAGGGCTGGTCTGTGCGTGTCGGTTCCAGCTCGATTGGCTCGCCATCCCACTCGGGATCGTTAAAGTGGTGGTGCGCTTTCACGAAGTCATAGATCGTGAAGTAGTCCTTCCCGTCATACAGCCGCGTCCCGCGCCCGATGATCTGCTTAAACTCGATCATGGAGTTGATCAAACGCATCAGCACGATGTTCCGGATGTTACGGGCATCCACGCCGGTTGAAAGTTTTTGTGAGGTGGTGAGGATCGTCGGGATGGTCTTTTCGTTGTCCTGAAAGTCTCGGAGGTGTTGTTCGCCCAGCTCACCGTCGTTGGCCGTCACCCGCTGACAGTAATTGGGTTCTTTGCTCGCCTTCATCTGGTTAATGAGATCGCGCACGGCCAGCGCGTGGTCCTGCGTGGCGCAGAACACCAGTGTCTTTTCGTTCTGATTGATCAAACCCATGAAGATTTCCACGCGCTTCTTTTCGCGTTCCTTGATTTCGATGATCTTATTGAAGTCGGTTTCCGTGTAGCGCTTCCCGCTCTCCACCTCACCCTCGATCAGCTTGTCATCAGGTGTATAGACATACTCGTCAAGCGTCGTGGAAATCTGCTTCACCTTAAACGGCGTGAGGAAGCCGTCATTGATACCGTCCTTGAGCGAGTAGATATAGACCGGCTCGCCGAAGTAGGCGTAGGTGTCTACGTTGTCCTTGCGCTTGGGAGTGGCGGTCAAACCAAGCTGCACGGCCGGGGCGAAGTATTCAAGGATGCCGCGCCAGTTGCTTTCATCGTTGGCACCACCCCGATGGCACTCGTCGATGACGATGAAATCGAAGAAGTCCGGTGGATACTCTCCAAAATAGGGCGAGGGCTTGCCTTCTTTCGGTGGCCCACTCATGAAAGTCTGGAAGATCGTGAAAAACAGGCTCGCATTCGTGGGGACTCTTCCCTTTTCGCGGATCGCCTCCGGTTTGATTCGAACGAGCGCGTCGTCCTCGAAAGCAGCGAATGAAGTAAAATCGTTGTAGGCCTGTGTGGCGAGCGTATTACGGTCTGCCAAGAACAGAATGCGCGGGCGTCTCGACGGTTCGCGACTCAGGTTCCAACGAGATTGAAAGAGTTTCCACGCAATCTGAAAAGCGATCGAGGTCTTTCCCGTGCCGGTGGCCAGGGTGAGGAGAAT
>JBGTMB010000071.1:0-3635 GCA_041743755.1 Nitrospiraceae bacterium
CTCTCGATGATTCACCAAGAGAGGAGGGTGATATGGACGATGCGACGCACCCTGTGCATCAGCCCGATTGTGTTTTCCCCCCGATCAGCAGCTCAATGTTCTCGCATTCGCGCGGCCTCAGTTATCGCTGAGCCGAGACAACTAGTCGATTTGGCGTCATAAGCGCCACACGCGGGCGACCTCCCACCTAGTACAAGGTCGCCCGTCCTGTTCTGGAAGGCTGTTGAAAACAGTTACCATCCTCACCCTCCCAACCCTGGCGCGCCGAGACGCGCCTATTCCCATGCAGCATTCTTGCATCGTTCAGATCCTCAACGTACCTCACTTGGAGAACAAGCTGTCTTGGCAGCTTGGGTGGGTGGGTGAGGAATGCTTCGCCTCGGCCCTTCACTCGCTGCGGCCTTGCTAGACAGCCTTTTTGAACAGCCTTGCTGCTTTCCCAGGGATAGCTAGATCTTGGCTGACTATGGAAGCGAGATAAAGATTTTGACGAACCTCGTCAGGGTTTGGGTTGTCGGAAATCATGACGTCTACGCCAGAAGTAATAGAGCGGGATTCCACTCAGGACCGTCGCCGCGCCGTACAACGATTCAATCGGTCGTTGAGCCAGACTATAGCCGACCAATGCGAATGCTCCGATGACGAGGGTTGCCGGCAAGAAGGGATAAAGCGGAGCGCGATATTGATGAGGGCTTACGGCGATGATGGGGCGAAGACGAAAGATCGTAGAGAGGGTCAGGGCCATAAACAGCGAGAGCACGAGGCCGCTGTAGACGAGGAGTTGTTCGAAGGTTCCGCTCACAATGAGCAACGACGCCCAGAGACTTTGGAACACAATGGCGCGGGCCGGAGCTGCAGTCCTGGGGTGGAGCTGGGCAAGCCAAGGGCTTATCATGCCGTCGCGCGCCATGGCCCAATAGACACGGGGCCCTGCCCAGGTCATGGCGCTTACCGCTCCTGCAATGGTGAGACACAGAATAGCCGCGACCAACTTTCCGCTCTGCGGCCCCCACAAGGCGGCGGCTGTCTTCTCCGCGACCGGTATAATCGGTTCGTTGGCCAGCTCCGTGATCGACAGCGCTGAGAGATACACGACATTCAGCAACAGATAGATCACGGCGACGAAGGCGGTGCCCCCGATCATAATCTTCGGGAGAGTCCGTCTGGGATCAGCCACGTCGCCGGCGATGTAACCCGCGACATTCCAGCCGAGATAGCAGTAGGTCACAATCACGAGTGCAATGGCGGAGGCCCCGAGTGTCGGCTGCTGGATGACAGGCCTGGCGAGAAGATTGTCCCAGTGCCCGACTACCGCTGCCAACCCGCCAAGAATTAATCCACCAATCGCGACGACATTTGTGGTCGTTAAGAACAATTGCATACGGCCGCCGGCTCCCACCCCTCGACAATGCAACAGCGTCGCAACCCACAACAGCGTCAGCGAAAGCCCCTTTGCCACCCATCCACGTTCGTCTTCGATTGGAACAACCCGCAGCGCGTAGGAAGAAAAACTGATAGCTGAGGCCGCGACTGCCGCGCCAAAGCCAATCGTGAACGAGGTCCATCCACTAAGAAAGGCCACCAACGGTCCATAGGCCTCTCGCAGGTAGACGTAATCCCCTCCCGCATGTGGCAGAGCGGCCCCCAGTTCCCCATAGACCATCGCGCCACCGAGCGCAAAAAGCGCGCCGACGAACCACAACAAGAGAATCAGTATTGGATCGCCGAGATCGCGGGCCATCAATCCCGTGGTGGTGAAGATCCCGCCTCCGATGATGTTACTCACGAGAACGCAGGCGGCGGTGAACCAGCCAATTTTCTGCGCGGTTGATTTCAGGCTGGGCTCGCTGATTGACGAATCGCTCATACTGTCCTAGCAAGATGCTGAAAAAGGAGGGGATGGGGGCTGATGGTCTTCTGTGCTCACGGAACGCGCACAATAGGAATGTGCTCGTCCGACGCGCGCAGTGGAAGATCCATCAGTCCCCATCCCTAGAGAGGAAACAAGCGAGCTTGGAGGGAGCATGTATATCGTTCGATGCGCGCAGTCAAGGACAGCCTTGGCAGCTCCCTCCAAGAACGGCATGAAAAATTGGAAGGCCCTCGCCAGGGCTACTGGCGCGTCTCGGCGCGCCGGGGTTGGGTGGGTGAGAAGTCTGGCCTTTTTGAGCATCCTGCGATGATCCCTGAAAGAGTCTGGAACATATAGGCACCATGCCATTTTATACACTCAGGCAGTGTGCAACAATCTGTTAAGGCGACCCACCAGAAGCGCCTATCCATCCCATCCCTTGTCTTTGAAACCCTCTATTCATCGCTAGACTCACTTACGTGTCTGGACTATACTCCGGCGATTTCAGGGAAGCATCTCAACCAATTCGCAGCCATTTGGGTGCCACCATGGGTCGCACACTCGCCAGAAATTTCATCACTTTAGTGTTGCTCATTGTCCCCCTGTCTACTTGGGCCGATTCAACCCTGGATTACCAAAATCGTGGGGATCGGTTTGAAGGCATCAGGCCAAAGCCGGTGTCCGGCTATGACATCGAACTCATTTCCGTTCTGGCCGACTATCAGGAACCTGCCACGCAACTGCCCGATCAACTCCGGGTCGGATTCTATCTCCAGAGTCAAACTCCTGTTCATCTCACTGTTCGGGAACAGGACTACCGGCTGTTCTATTGGCTCGACAAGATCAAACCGACAAAGCAGTGGCAGGCGAACTCGATCAATGAATTCACGTGGCCGACAAGCGCGGTGCTACGACAACTGGATCAGAAACTTAACCCATATGAGTTGGGGGTGCTGATTCGCCTTGGAAGGGAAACACCGGCCAAGAACGAGGAGATCGCGCCGGCGATCCTCTATCATGCGCACCCTCCAGAAAAGATTAACGGCTATGTGTTCACCATGAAGACCAACGGAGATGCGCGGCTTTCTTGTAAGATCTTTCGAGGCAGAGAACCGACCGAACTCATGACGCAAACGTTCCGCCGAATTCCCGGCGGCCGGCCGTTCACAGTGCGATGGGAGACGGGTGCTGCACAGGAAGGCCAGTATGCCCTGGTCTGCGACGGCTATTTCCTCGATACCAATCAGCGTCTGGGCCAAACCGTGCGGTTCTTTCACAGGCCTACTGTGCGGTAGCCAGCAGGCGATGCCTGAGTGTCGGCCATGAGCGATATCTTCATCAGCTATTCCAGCAAAGATCGTCCCTGGGTTGAACGATTCGCCAAGACGTTAGAAACGCACGGCTGGTCTGTCTGGTGGGATCGCAACATTCCCACCGGCGGATCGTTTAATGCGGTGATCAGGCAGGAACTCAGAGCCGCGAGCTGTGCGATTGTCGTGTGGTCCGAACAGTCCGTCGAGTCCGAGTGGGTCCAAGCGGAAGCCGATGAAGCCAGGAAGCAAGAGAAGTACCTCCCCATCAGAATCGATGAGAGTGCCATCCCGCTGGGCTTCACTCAACGGACGTTCCAATCCCTAGTGGATTGGGAACCAGGCGCCGATCATTCTGGATTTTCTCAACTCCTCAAAGACATTGAGCGGCTCGTGAAGAGCCCGCCACGGCGAATTCAAATCGGTCTCAAGCCCTGGTGGAAACGAATTCATCCCCTCTGGTTCGTGGCCCT
>JBGTMB010000072.1:0-6534 GCA_041743755.1 Nitrospiraceae bacterium
AAGAAGAGTCAGCGCGACGCCCCACGCTGTGAGGCAGCAGGCTCATCGCAAATGCGGTACGCTCTAGCGGATCGGCACAATGTGGTTATGCCACGAAATTGGTCGAAAAGAGCATGTAGTCGAATCGGTGCCGGCGAAGCACGATCTTCTTGGATCGGGCGAGTTGATCGACGGCCTGAAAAATTTGATTCCACGTGTATTGAGGCATGAGGCAGACGAGCGAATCCAGGCTGATGACCGTCTGTTCATTCAGGTGGTCAAGAATGGTCGCCGTAAGGGTATCGGTATGGGGAAGTTCCTCACGTACTGGATGAACTTCCGGCGCTGATTCAAGCAGTGCATTGATAGACATCACTACCTCCTGGTGAAATTATGAAAATGAGAGCCCCAGTTGATTGGCCTGTTGCGAGAGCGTCGTTGGAGCAGGGCTATATCGAACCGCCACGATGCGCAGGAGACCCAACGTCAGTAAGATGCCGCCCAGAATCGCAAATTGAGGCCACTCTCCCCCCGTGAACCAGCGCGAGATGACCTCCGTTAACATCACGACAAGGACTGTGTCGATGATAAAGGTGACTCTGACGCGCCCCTCAGAGCAATAGGCGAGGGTGGTCTTCAACACTTCGACAACGGCCAATAGTGTCAATGTGTCGACCAATACCTGACGCAGGGCCACTTCGACGTTGGCAGAGAGGAGAAGCCGTAGATCGAGAAATGTTTTCACCACCCCACCTGCCAAACCAAGAAGAATCGTCAAAGTCAACAGACTCAGGATCAATCGCGTACCTGCTTCCCAAACTCGGGTGATGTCAGAGGCCGTCGACAAAGCCCTGAACCGCCTGGACCAACTGTTCGAAAGAGCCTGTTCCATTGTGGTTTGTGTTATTGGTGCGATCACGTGTCTCCAGCCTACCTGGAGCACATTCCAATCCTGTCAATTTCGTGTAAATATTCTGTAAACTATGTGCCGCACGGAGTCATGCGAGTCTTCTGGAAAACCTACGAATCAGAAGGTCCAGATGGAAAAGAGAATAAGAAATGGAGGAACTGTGGCGTTCGAGTGCGCAGTCATCAGGCCTTCATTTTTGACGTCGCGTTCAGTGACGCTACCCCACAGGTTGTATGGCAGTTCATGAAACATCACATAAGAGGCCAGCCCAGAGGCACAACGCGAGAGGGAACGCATTAATCGTTACTGAGGGATCTCACTTCCAGGATTAGGATCGCGTCGCTCACCGACCCACCCATTCGTATCATTGCGGTTGAAAGACAAGATTTGTTATCGTGCCGCTCGGCTATACGAAAGGGAGGCGTTATGACAGCTGTCGATAGCCTTATGTTGGATGCGAAGCAAGCGATCGTGGAGGAACATCATCGCCGTTTTCAATCGTTATACCAGGAAGAGCGATGGGAAGAAGCGCTCCAACAAATTCACGTGACGCTACACTGCGCAGCAGACCTCCTCAATGAGTCTCTTCGAATCCTCGATGAAACCCTTGACGAAACCTTACCCCACCACTCCGATGGCTCTACTTCCCCTTCCACAGCCATATCATAAGTCAGCCACCTCGCCCTCAGGAGGCAAGATCGGTGAAACAAGGGTCTGCGTTCGAAACTTCGGTCTTGCTGTTGAAAAATCTTAATTTTCGAAGGTGGGACGCACGTCTCCCTATACTGGACCTACTGGCCTAGGCCATCAAAATTTTAGCCTGCCATGTATACCAATCAGGTCTATTGCTCGTGGTGAAGCAGCTCGGACCCCACAAACGTGAAGGTTGACACCTCGTCATCCTCTACCCACCTCGCACCGTGCGAACACGTTCTAGACCAGCAGCGTATGATGACGCAGATCTAGACAAAAACTTGTTATAAGAAAACCTGACCAGATTCTCTGATACAAAGCCTCTGGGTCCGAGTTTTGAGGCGGGAAATGACGACAGCGCTTCTAGCAGTCTGCGGGAAAACTCAGTTTTTTCGCGGCAAGATCCACTGGTCATAGGTAGGTTGATAATGCCTGATCACCGGCAGGATGCTCAAAAAAGCCAGACTTCTCAACCCGCCCAACCCTGGCGAGCCGAGACGCGCCTTGTCCCAATCAAGGCCGCAGTGAGCGAAGAGGCGAAGGAGGTACCATCCGCACTTTGTGTGGCCGTTCGCCCACCCTAAATCCCTGGTCAACATGACTGCTAAAATAACCCGAACATCATGATGCGCCCAATCTCCATCGAGACCACGCACTCTCCCTCACGACCCGGTACAAGAAAAACAACCGCAGTCCTGTCAGACGGTGACCGGCGTTACGTGAGTCAAGAAATCAACGAAGCAGCAGGGATGGCAATTTCGTTGATGTGGAGCAGGTTCAGAAGATGAGGGAGATGCTCTATCCCCTCATTGAGATAGGTCAAGCCATACGCTTGACCTATCCCTCTGAGGACGGCATGAGGAGCTGCTCGAAACGAGCCCTAGGGCCTTTTGGTTACTTCGGCAGAATATCCACTGAGATTCCCGCTCGTATCCACCGCCTTTAAGGCAATATAGTACGTCGTCCCGACCGTCAGACCAGTGATTGTGGCAGACGTGACTTTCCCTACACTGATCGAATTGGGGTAGTTGCGTGAACTCGTGCCATAATAAACTCGGTAACCAGAAAGATCTGCTTCTGTGTTGGCATTCCATGACACAATCGCAGAGCCTCCTGGAGGGGGTGGCGCGGTCCCACCAGTCGTGAGGGTGATCGTCGGATCAAAGCCAGTTGAGTCATGGCTATTATTGCCGTCGCCCCCATGGCTGATCACGAAATCGATGGCTTGACCGGCCGTGATAGTCGTCGTCAGGTTGTAGTTGAACCCCGTTGTGTTGCCGTTAGCGATGGCTTGATGCCAGAGACGAGTGCCTTTCCAAATCGACACCGTGACTCCTCCGCCTCCGCTAGTATCGAGATCCTTCGCATTTCCGGTGATTTGGACGGTACCGGAGGAGGGTGCCACCCAGCGTCGTATCGCCTCTGCACCGTTTCCCGGGTGACCACCGCTATTCCACAGCATCAGGTAGCTCTCTGCCCCCTGCCAGCGGTTGTAGGTGGAATTAAACGTCATGTTCCGGCCCTGTGAATCTCGGTAGTACCAACCTCGATATCCTTGCACATTCCTAAAATCGGTTGAGGCCTTATAGGTTGTGACGGCTGCGAGAGAAAACGTCTGCGATGGATCTGACGACAATGGAGAAACCGCGGCCAGTGACGAAGCTCCGGCCAGCGACGAAAGCCCGCTCAATGCCGAAACCCCAGCCACCGGTGGCGAAGAAGATGGCGCTGCGGACGGCGTGGGTGGAGGCGAGGTCCCAACAAGCCCAGTAATGTCCGCAGCACTCAATGCCTGACTATACAGCTGCACATCGTCAAGCATGCCTTTGAAATAGTGTGCCGCCTCGCCTCCTCTCCCCAGCATCAACGGCGCAGGACTCGTGGTCCGCATACGGTTGATGGACATCTGACCAGCCACAGCGCCATCGACGTAGAGCTTCAACGTCGCGTTGTCATAGGTCAAGGCCAGATGGCTCCACTGGCCCACAGTGAGGGCGGAGCCCTTGAGCGCGAAGGTATTCCCTTCCCCCTCGCCGATACTTAACATTGCCACGGGCCGACCGGCCGTATCGATCGCCAACCCATAGGACCCATCGCTCGCGTCGTGGAGCCCCACGTTAGCGAGCATGGAGGATCCATCGGTATTCGCAAAACTGGAGGGATTGACCCAGAGGGAAAGGGTCATCTTTTGTGGCGAAAGTGGGCCTGGATTTGGAATTTGGACATAGTCATTCGTGCCATTCAGGCTGAGGCCACCACCGAGCCAGCCACTGGTCCATACAGGCCTATTCACCAAGGCTCCCGTAAGACCATTGCCCGACGCATCAGCAACGATTAATCCATTCCCATCGTCCAGCTTCCAGTGACCGACTGGAGATGCGGCAGGTGGTGTCGCCGGAGGCGTGGCGCCGCTGGCTTTGAGATAGAGCACGGCTGGCCCACTAAAGGGCGGCGTAAACGATTGAGCTCCTCCGACGGCCCCAACTGTCCCGGTCCCTGCAATGCTCCCTGTCACGGGGTTGAACCATTCAAAGACGTAAGCCCCACCGGCAACATTGACGGTAAACGGTCCGTCTGCGTGTTGATAGACCAGATACTCTTGCCCTACATTCGCCAAACAATAGCTTGTAGAGGACAGGGTGTTCAGCGGAGTCATGCCGGCCAGATTCATCCGTGACGCATAGGATTGGGTGTGGCCCATAGCCGATCGTCCGGCTGCCCAGCCAGAGAAACCAGTACTGTCTTCCATTAAAATGGGATGGTGCCCCCGCGTGAAGCTTTTCCAAACCCAGCCGCGTGTCAGCGCTGCATCGTTCTGAAAGAGCGAGTACCCGATGTGATCGGTATCCAGGATGCTGATTCTCGTACCATCGGTCGCCGGAGGGTTGCTGCTGTAATGATCGGTCGGACTGTTGTAGGTCGTTGCGGCGAAGGAGGTCCAGTCACCGGGGTTGGTCATGAGCAGGCTATTGCTGAGTTTCTCAGCTCCGGTCATGCCCACAAGGTGCTGCTTCGGTTTTCCCGCCTCGTAGGTCTTGATGACATTGATGATGTGAAATTGCCAGGCCGGATCGCCTGCGGTGTCTCCGTTCGACACCTCATACATCACGTTATCGAGATCGTTGACGGTGTCGATCACTTTCTTGACGTATGCTTCTTGCGCTTGAGTGACAGCCGCCACTTGGAGCGTATGGGTCTCTTCTCCGTTGCCGTTACCGTTCGGGTCGCCGTTAACCCCGCTGATGTTGTTGGTGGTGTTATAGGGATGATAGCGCCAGACGTTTCGATTGGGGAGGGTCTCGTTGGTATTCCAGGCCGTCTGAAAGTTGAACAACATGATGCCGACATAAATCCCCTGCTCACGGGCAGCCATCACTCGCGACCGCAAGCGATCAAAATAGGCTTGATCGAACTGATTGAGGCTAAACTTGGGCAAACCGTCGGCTGCATTCCCAGGTCCTGTCCTGGCATACGGCAACGGCGACGCCCTGTTATACCAAGGAGCACCGCCGACAAATCCCGGGGCGGGCATCAGTCCGGCGTCGGCCTGAGGGGACTCAGAAATCCAGAGACGAATAAAATTATGATGGTTGGCCTGAAGAAGTCCGAGGTAGCTCGTGTAGTTGAAGGCGCTGGTCTCCCCATCCTGCAGGTTAGACCACGTATGTGAGCCGGTGAGATACACCGCGCGCCCTGTCGGATCGGCAAAGTACCGTGGGTTTGTCGGATGGACTGTCAACGGCCCAATGGCTGGACTGGGTTCAGCGAGGAGAGGCGACGTGCCAAAGACTATCGTGAGACACAGCACCGCGACTGATGTAAGAACTGTTCTTGTTCTAGATTGCACAATATGCTCCATTCTTTTGGGACAACTTAGTCCACTCACTATCACGCGTTCGATCTGTCCGTAGTGATGGAGGGCGTGGCAGGTTACTGGGAGATTAGTCTGTATCCAGCATCCTTCATCGCATGAGTGCGGCACTTACACATTCGTGAAGCTTGACACTCGTTTCATCCATTCGATGGACCATCTGCACTGTCACACGGCCTTAGGTCGTTCCGCTGATCAACTTGCCTGGTCTGCAACAGCTGTCGAGATGGCGTGATGTTGAGCGTTGTCGGGCAACCTATGAGCAACTCATGTGCCACGGGAAAATCGTCATTAAGCAATATGATTTCCTACTAATGATGAGGAGAAATAGTGACGATTCAGTCTCACAACTACATGACTTGTCTGAGCAATTCAGTTCAAACCGTGATCATACTTTTCACTCATCACACAAACCGGGAAAGTCTTCCGGCATATTTGTGCCTGGCGCGCCCCTGTGCATGTGTATGCGTGTAGGCCTCTACATACAGAGCGCCCTCTGGTGTTTCCCCAATTGGAATCATTCGCTCAGGTGCCGTTATATCCACTCAAGGACGCATCGCTCAGTATCAGCGCTGACATCGCGCGCTACGGTACCCACATCATGCCGAACATCTATGAGGTAGCCTGCACAGGCACGCGCTTACCTATTGATCTTGGCAATGAGCACCGCCCTAACCTCGTGTTCTCGTCCTCCGGTATGCGTGTGCCTACTGCCAACCATAGTGAAATATTGATGACCCGCAGGCGTTTCTCCATGACAATTCTTATCGTGCTTCCAAGATTCGTCGAAGACCTGCTATAGTCAGAGACCATCTATACTGAGGTTGCCCATGGACATGTTGATGATAGCGTTTCGCACCTCGCTGAAAGAACGCGTACATGAGATATTGCAAACCTGCGCGGTCACAGCCTATACCGAATTCCCAGGCGCGCATGGGACAGGACAGTCGGGATCGACAGAAGGGATCTCGTTCTACGCAGGGGGGAATAGTGTGATTTTGGTTTCGCTCGAGTCCGCTCAACGCGACAAGGTCGCCGACGCAGTCAAAGCCTGGTGCACAGAGGCCCAACGCTCCGGATG
>JBGTMB010000073.1:0-2593 GCA_041743755.1 Nitrospiraceae bacterium
CCGCATACCCAAGAAATGAACATTGGCCCCAATGGTTAATTGTTCCACTTGCTCCTTCAGCACAACATCGAGTTCTCCTCGCCCGATCACGAGCAACTGTGCCGTCGGCCATCGTCGAAGAATCTCCGGCATCGCCTCAAGGAGAAACCTATGACCTTTGACCGGATAGAGGCTGCCTACGACCCCCAGCACCGGGTAGCGCCCTGAAACTCCAAGCTCAGCCTTGCATTTCTGAACTTCTTCATCTGTAATCATCTGTGCCGGAGCCACGCCGTTATAGATCACCTCGACTCGTTGCTTTTGCACACCAACTCTGTCGCAAATAAATTGTTTCAGGTCTTGCGAGACCGCAACGATCGTACCTTGTCGGCTGACAAGGCGATAGGTCACTCTCCGGCGTAGTTTTTCCCAAAAGTAATTCTTGCCATGCACGGTCGCAACCAATGGAACTCCCGCCAGCATCGCGACGATCCAGCCACACAGGATTGCGCTGAACTCGTGCGCATGAATGAGCGCCACCTGTTCCTTGCGGAGAAGTCTCAAACAGGTACGGAACCACTGAAGATTGAAGGGTCCCCCGAGGGGCATCACATAGGTCCTCACCCCGCGAGCTTCGCACTCTGCCTGCAGCCATCCAGATCGAAATAGGACTACGATGATTCGAAATTGGCCCTGATTGAGCGCGGCCGCCAGTGTGCTGATCATCCGCTCTGCCCCGCCAGGTCCACTGCTGGTCGACAGGTGCAGGACTGTCGTTTTCTTCTCCTCGGAAGTCATGGGTTCTTCGGATCGACCGGCAAGACTCTGCTCAGAGCCGGCTTACTTTTCTTCACACTTAATCTCGCAGCCAGATTGTCGCAACATCGACTCACTTGCTGAAAGCAGGAAAGAAAATCTTCACTGGTCCCGGAGTACGGATCTGCTACTTCAAGAGACCCTTTAGAGTCAAATCGCCCCAATAACACAACCTTTTCTTTCGATCTCGGGCACAACCGCTGAACTCGATCTTTCTGCTTAATTTCCATCACAACAATCAGGTCCGATTGATCGAGCAATTCCCTATGAACCTGAGTGGTTGCATGCGCATCGAGTGACAATCGATGCTCCAACGCGACAGCCTTAGCCCTGTCATCTGCAGGCTTCCCTGGGGTTGTTTCAAGGCCTGCTGACCGTACTGTCATTCGTCGGCCCTCCTTCTCAACAAGGGATCGAAAGTAGGCTTCTGCCAAAGGGCTGCGGCAAATATTGCCATGACAGACAAAAAGAACGGATTGCACGGAGTCCGGCAACTGAATCGCTCTCAATCGTTCATAGGGATGTCGAACCACGTTTATCCGCTTGGCGAGGTATCGCACTGTCTCGCGCAGACCGCACACAAATGTCCAGCAGTGCTCCACTGGGCTGAGCGATCTTTCTCCACTCATGATCGACTCCCTGCGAGATGGCTGAGCCAGTTTCGATACTCCATGAATGCAGGGCCCGGATCGGTCAGCGATTCAACTTCGTAGTGAAGATCATGTTGAAATAGTTTGAAGAAATCTGCCACACAGCGTCCTCTCGATTCGGCATGCGCGTCGAGACGAAGATCTACATTTGACTTTGTGAGCCTCAAGAGCAGGTGATCCAAATCGCCGAGCAGCCAACGGGACTTCGTCCCGATACGATAGGCGTTATTCGGCACAGCGACCGGCACACCATTCATCGCCTGGTACAGCAGATAGGGAAAGTTAAGGCCTGCATCGATCGCCAATTGTAACGACCCCCAGAACCGTCCATTGATTTCCATCAGCATCGGAACGTTCGATTGCCGATCCACCTTGAACTCCACCATGGCCACCCCATCCCATTTCACCTGCTCTAATAACCTTACAGCATAGTCCTTCATGGGCTTGGGCAACTCGATGCTTTCTCGAAACACACTCACACCTCCAGCAGGCGGCTTCTCTCGAATTCTTCTGTGCGCAAAAAGCGCGCAGGGTTTCCCGTGATCGAAGAGACCGAATACCCCTTGCCCCTCGCCCTCAATACGTTGCTGGATGAGAGAAGGGTGTTGCAGGTAGGACGTTCTGCGATACAGATCCGTCAACTCCTCGGCATGTGACACAAAATGTACGCTCGTCTTGATCCACTTCTCATCAACCTTCACAAGCGATCGCCCCGGCTTCACCACGACTGGATAGGCCCTCACCTGATCAGATACCGCAACAATATTCCCATCCGGAACAAAGACTGTGTCCGGAATCGGTATCCCCAACTCCTGAGCAAGCTTCATCACGCGATACTTATCAGAGACCATTTCATAGCTTTCCAGCGATGGAAGCATTGCGGTCACGGAAGGCTGAAACTGATCTCTCTGCGCTGCCACAGCCTGCATGGACGAATCAGTGGGAGGAATGATCCCCGTGATAGCAAATCGCCTGACCGCCTCAACAAGACTGGCAATAAACTTCGCCGGTTGCTGGAGCGGTGAGGGGTACTGCCACCTTGCGACACAATAGCGGGATGTTCCGGCCAATGAACCAGCGGTGTCAGCCCCGACAATCACTGGAATACCCGCTCGACCTAACCCCCTAGTAATGGCCAGTGCCGAACG
>JBGTMB010000074.1:0-3076 GCA_041743755.1 Nitrospiraceae bacterium
CGCGCGAAGCAGCAGAAGGCGCTACTGGAGGCCCTGAAGAAAGGCGACAAGGTCGTCACGGCGTCAGGTATCTGGGGTACGGTGACGAATCTTGGGAAGGCGACGGTGACGTTGCAGATCGCGGATACGACGAAGATTCGCATACAACGGGATCAGATTGCTCGATTACGCGGTGGCGACGATGAGGAGAAGGACAAAGACTCGTAGACTGCTCAGGATAAAGGGGTACCGGACGACATGAAAAAGGTGGGTGGGCGGTTAACATTGTTGGCGCTGGTGGTGGTGCTGTCGGTGATCTTCTTCATCCCTACCTATCAGCCCTTCTATCAGGCGTTGCCTGGTTGGCTGAAGCAGGTCATGCCGAATAAAGGCATTACGTTGGGATTGGATCTCCAAGGCGGGATTCACCTCGTCATGGAAGTGGACGAAGATCGCGCGGTCGAAATTGCCGTCGATCGATCGGTCGCGTCTCTTCAAGATGTCTTGGTTGAGAAGAAAATCCCCGTAGAGTCTGTCACGCGGACGGGACAGGCTCAGGTTACGATGCAGTTTCAAAATGCCGAACTCAAGGAGCAGATTCAGAAGTTGATCGACGACTATCCGACCTTCAGCGAGACCGCGTCTGCCGGATCGGCTAATCGGCTGGTGTGGGAGTTGCGAGAAGCCGAGGTCAAACGGATCAAGGACTCTGCCATCAACCAAGCGTTGGAAACGATCCGAAACCGTATCGACCAGTTCGGCGTGGCGGAACCGATCGTGCAGCGGCAGGGATTGAAGCAGATCGTCGTGCAGTTGCCAGGCGTGAAAGAACCCAAGCGTGCCAGGGATTTGATCAAAGAGACAGCCTTGCTCGAGTTTAAGCTGCTCGATGAGGACAATCAGTCGAAGCTGGATTTGCCTTCCCGGATTCCGAAAGACAAAGAGGCAGAAGTTCTCAAGCAGGCCGAGTCAAAGCTGCCGGCCGGCGATCAGATTCTTTTTGAGCGAGGGGTCGACAAGGACACAGGCCGCGAATATCGCATTCCGTATCTCGTGAAAAAGCGGGTCATGCTGACCGGCGATGTGTTGAGCGATGCACGGGTTTCGATCGGTCAATTCAACGATCCCTATGTCTCGATCACCTTTGACGGGAAGGGCGGTCGTGAATTTGAACGGATTACGGGCGACAACATCAAGAAGCGCATGGCCGTCGTGCTCGACAATTCGATCTATTCTGCGCCGGTGATTCAGGACCGCATCACCGGGGGGCACGCGCAAATCACCGGAACGTTTTCCATGCAAGAGGCGAACGACCTCGCCATCGTGCTCCGTGCCGGCGCGTTGCCGGCTCCGCTCAAGATCATTCAGGACCTCACGGTCGGGCCGTCGCTCGGGAAAGATTCGATCGAGAAGGGCGTGCAGGCCACGCTGTTTGCCGGTGCCATGGTGGTCATTTTCATGATCGTGTATTACCGGCTGTCTGGCGTGATTGCAGACTTTGCGCTGATGCTCAATCTGTTGTGCTTGATCGGAGCCCTTTCTGCGCTGAACGCCACGCTCACGTTGCCGGGGATTGCCGGAATTGTACTTACGATTGGGATGGGCGTCGATTCGAACGTGCTGATCTTCGAGCGTATTCGCGAAGAGCTGCGATCGGGGAAAGCGGTTCGTTTGGCGATCGATGGAGGCTATGACAAGGCGCTACTGACGATTGTCGATTCGCACGTGACGACCCTGATCACGGGAGTGGCGTTGTTCCTCTTCGGCACAGGGCCGATCAAAGGATTTGCCGTGACCTTGTGTCTCGGAATCGGGATCAATCTGTTTACCGCCCTGATCGGGACCAAGGTCATTTTCGACCTCTTGAATCAACGACACAAAGTGGGACAGTTAAGCATCTAGTTCGAAGGAGCCGGCATGTTGGAGATCCTCGGGAAAACCAGTATCGATTTCATGGCGAAGCGCCGTTGGGCTTTTCTCTTTTCCGGCATCATGGTGGTGCTGGGCATTGTGGCGATCATTCAAATTGGCAGAGGGTCGGCGAATCTCGGCATCGACTTCGCGGGGGGGACCGCGGTGCAGCTGAAGTTCGATCAAGCAATTCGGATCGACGAAGCGAGAAAAGTCTTGGAGGCGAACGGCCTCGGCAATGCCGAGCTGCAAGAGTTCGGTCAAGACAACAAGCTGTTGATCCGTCTGAAGGCATCGACGACCATCGAGGAGAAGGTGGCCGACCGGGTTGTGGCGATCTTTACGAAGGAGTTTCCCTCGAACCATTTCGTAGTCGATTCCAGTACGGAAATTGGGCCGACTATCGGGAAGAAACTTCAAGAAGACGCCCTCATTGCGGTTCTCATATCCTTTGCCGGGATTATTCTCTATGTGGCGGCGCGATTCGAATTTCGCTTCGGCATCGCCGCGGCCTTGGCGACCTTTCATGACGTCTTGGCGGTGTTGGGCGCCTTTTATATCCTTGACAAAGAAATTACCTTGCTCGTCGTGACAGCCTTGCTGACATTAGCCGGCTATTCGATGACGGATACGGTGGTGGTGTTCGACCGAATCAGGGAAAACCTCAGGATGCGGAGGCGGGAGAGCGAAGAGACCATCATCAACAACGCGGTCAACCAAGTCTTGAGCCGTACGATTGTCACCAGTTTGACTGTTGTGCTGGTGTTGATTCCTTTAACGTTGGCCGGCGGAGAGGTCTTGCACGACTTTTCTCTCGCCCTCTTGTGGGGTGTGATCTTCGGGACCTATTCCTCTGTCTTCGTTGCGAGTCCATTGCTATTGCTTTGGCCTGGAGCATCCGGGCGGTTGCTCAAGGGGAATTAGCTGGCCGGTAAAATAATTGCTCGTCGTTCGTGAAGCGTCGTTCGTCTCCGGAACTCCTTTTGGACGCTTCACGAGATACGTTTCACGCATCGAGGGTTGTCGCATCCTGCTTGGGGCACACCCATGACACTCTGGAGTCGGTCTCACAGTCTCCAGCATAAGATCATCGCGGCGATCGTGCTGGTCGGACTGCTCCCTCTCACCCTTCTGCTCGTACTCACGTACATTGAGGAGCGGCGCGCGCTTCGCGACATGACCGGCG
>JBGTMB010000075.1:0-3315 GCA_041743755.1 Nitrospiraceae bacterium
GTTCGAGATGCAGAGGGTCGAATCATTCGGTGGTTCGGTACCAACACGGACATCACCGAGCTGCGTGAGGCCCAAGCTTCTCTGCTCGCAAGCGAGGAACGGCTGAGGAGACAGTCGTCAGCACTGGCCGAAGCCAACAAAGAGTTGGAAGGATTTTCCTATTCGGTCTCGCACGACTTACGTGCGCCGTTGCGGACCATCGACGCCTTCAGCCGCATCGTGGAAGAAGATCACGGCCCTCATTTGAACGCCGAGGCGAATCGCTGCTTGACCATCGTACGGAAGGCTGCCGCGCAAGCGGGCGAGTTGATCGACGATCTGCTGGAGTTTTCGAGACTGGGTCGGCTGGCCATGAG
The DNA here is from genome assembly GCA_041743755.1 of Nitrospiraceae bacterium. Lineage (GTDB taxonomy): Bacteria > Nitrospirota > Nitrospiria > Nitrospirales > Nitrospiraceae > Palsa-1315. The sequence goes on from JBGTMB010000075.1 coordinate 357, forward strand.
TGTCGGTTCGGTCAAGATGGAGGACCTGGCACGGGAGGTGGCGGACGAATTGAAGCTCACACAGAAAGACCGGAATATCGATGTGATCATACGCGACATGCCCTCCTGCCGGGGTGACCGGCGGCTATTGAAACTCGTCTGGACCAATTTGCTCACGAACGCTATCAAGTACGCCAAGCATCGGGACGAAGTCAGGGTTGAAGTGGGGTGGATGCCGGACGACGCGAGCGCAGAGGCGGTGACGTACTATGTCAAGGACGACGGTGTGGGGTTCGACATGAAATACGTGCACAAGCTGTTCAACGTGTTTCAACGGTTGCATCGGAAAGAGGATTTCGAGGGCACCGGCGTCGGACTGGCTATCGTTCATCGCATCGTCTCTCGCCATGGCGGGCAGGTCTGGGCCGAAGGCAAGGTTGACGGCGGCGCCACGTTCTTTTTTTCCTTGCGAAAGGCATCAGTATGACGAACGGGACGGAGATTTTATTGATCGAAGATAATGCCGAAGATGTGGAAATCACATTGCGAGCCTTCAACAAGTATCAATTAGCGAACAAGATTCATGTAGTGCGGGACGGCGAGGAGGCATTGGAATGTCTCTTCGGCACGGGGCGATACGCCGATCGGACCCTCTGCTCGAATACCCGATTGATTCTCCTTGACCTCAAACTCCCCAAGGTCGACGGGCTTGAAATTTTGCAACGATGTAAATCGGACCCGCGCACCAAGAACATTCCTGTGGTGATTCTCACATCTTCCAGGGAAGAACGCGATTTGATCGAGAGTTACAAGCTCGGCGTGAACAGCTATGTCGTCAAGCCGGTCGACTTTTCCCAATTCACCGAAGCGGTCCGACAACTCGGTCTGTATTGGATCTTGTTGAACCAGCTTCCGACTGAACTGTATTCCGAGGGGAAGGACTAGACGCATGGATAACTTGCGCGTCTTGTTCATCGAGGACAATCCGTTGGATGTCGAATTGGCCGTCCGGGAATTGCAGAAAAACGGCTTCGACATGAAGTGGCAGCGGATCGAGAGTTACTCGGACTTCATGAACTGCATGACCCATGATCCCCCGGACATTATTATTTCAGACGATGCCATGCCGCAATTCAGTGCTGGTGAGGCACTACAGTGTTTGCGAGACAGCGGGCTGACGATTCCTTTCATCGTCGTGTCGCACGCCATCGGGGAAGATGAAGCCGTGCAACTGATGCGCAACGGCGCGGCGGACTATCTCCGCAAGGACCGGATGGGCCGTTTGGGCGAGGCGGTGCGCCATGCGTTGGAGGAACGGCGGTTACGTTCGCAATATGCCCAAGCCCAGGAAGAACTGCGGCTCCTCAATCGAGATTTGGAAAAGCGAGTCGTGGAGAGAACTGCCGAGCTCGAGGCAGCCACTCGCGCGAAGGCTCACGAACTCTCCGAACGTCAACAGGTCGAACAGCGGCTTCGCCAGCTGGCCGATACGCTCGAGGATCAGGTCAAGGAACGAACACAGCAGCTCGCGACGTCGTATGCCAGACTTCGCGCCCTCGCCACAGACTTGACGATAGCTGAACAGACCGAACGACGGAGGCTTGCCACAGAGCTGCACGACTATTTGGCCCAGATGCTTGTTGTCACTCGCATGAAGGTCAGTCAATTGCTGAGACAAGATCACGATCTAGACGCACGGACGATTTTGCAGGAGGCCGATCAGTTGCTCCACCAATCGCTCGACTACACCAGAACGCTGGTGTCGGAGCTGACACCGCAAGCGCTGTACGAGCGCGGATTGAGCGCCGCCGTTCGATGGCTGGGGGATCAGATGCGCCGGCAGCAGATATTGACCGTCGAGATTTCTCTCGATACACCGGAGCTGCCCCTTCCCGAGGCGGATGCGGTGCTGCTGTTCCACTCGATACGGGAGTTATTGTTCAACGTGCTCAAGCACGGGAAGACAGATCGGGCATCTGTATTGATGCGCTACGATCAGGATGTGTTATCCATCACCGTATCCGATCATGGATGCGGCTTCCATGTTTTAGGCTTGAGCGAGGATCGTTCAGATCGATTCGGCCTGCTGAGTGTTCGGGAACGGATGATAGCCCTCGGTGGCGACTTCGACCTGCAATCGGAGCCGGGCAAGGGAACCGTTGCGTCGCTTCATTTTCCATTTAGGATGCCGAGCATACACCTTGAAGCACAAGAGGCTGAAGCGGAGGGTCAATTTCCCACGAGAACCCAACTGCCCAGGGGACACACCGATTTAAACGTAACGATCGCCTCAGCTGAAAAGAGGGATATCGCGACTGCACTTCGGGTGCTGGTCGTCGACGATCACCAAATGGTTCGAGAAGGTTTGTGCTCTATGTTAAAGGAATACGACGACTTGAGGGTGGTAGGAGAGGCTTCAACAGGAGAGCAAGCGCTCCAATTGGTCGGCACGCTTGTACCCAACGTCGTGATTATGGACATGAACATGCCGGGTTGGAATGGGGCTGAAACTACCAGGCGGATTTTGAAAGCGCATCCCTCAACGACTGTGATTGGATTGTCCGTTCAAACCGATCCACATGTAGCCGAATCTATGCTGAATGCGGGGGCTGCAGCCTTCGTGCAGAAGGACACTGTCGGGCAGGAACTGTATGTGACCATTCAAACGGCTGTCCGCCGTATGACATCTTCTCGGTCTGCCACATCAGGTCCTTGTATCTAACGAACAGATAAGGCTACGAGAAGACTTGTTCTTCATTGTAGCCTTATCCTGATCTCGAACTTGGCGTCTTTAAGCAGGAGGCCGCCGGCCCATAACGAAACTGACAAGGGCGCTGATGAGAAATACGACAAACAGCACATAGGCGATCTGAGTCGCCGTCCCTGCGACTCCAGAGACCCCCAGGAGCCCCGCGACTAGCCCAATGATAAGAAATGTAATGGACCAACTCAACATAATGGAACCTCCTTTCGATGAAAA
>JBGTMB010000076.1:0-12389 GCA_041743755.1 Nitrospiraceae bacterium
ACAACCGGACCCGACGGCACTCGACGCTGGGCTACCGGTCACCGATGCAGTTTCTGGATGAGTGGCGTCTGGCTCAACATGAGAAAAACCTGGTAGCATGAAACCCGCCTGATGGAAGACGAAAAACAGAGGGAAGCTCACAAACCAAATAACAGTCTTCTTCACCTACTTAGGGTGCCATGATCCCTCTGCACGACGACAACCCCACCGAGCGCCCGCCAATCATTACAATTGCTTGGATCGTGGCCTGTGCCCTCGTCTTTCTCTACCAGGCCAGTCTTCCCGCCGGCCCAGGAGAGACATTTGTCTTTCAGTACGGGGCAATCCCTGCCCTCGTGTTTGGGGAGGCCGACCCTCCTGAGATGGGCGTAGCCATTCCCGCATACGCGACGTTAATCACAAGCATGTTTCTCCATGGGGGCTGGATGCATCTCATTGGGAATATGCTGTACCTCTGGGTCTTCGGAAACAACATCGAAGATGCCATGGGGCATGCAAAGTATATCGCGTTCTACCTCACATGCGGAATTCTCGCTGCCTTAAGCCACGCCCTAACCGATCCGTCATCATCGATCCCGATGGTGGGAGCGAGCGGCGCCATTTCGGGCATCTTAGGCGCCTATCTGTTGTTATTCCCACGAGCCCGCGTGCTGGTAATAATGCCAGGACTTGGCGCTACAAGGGTGCCGGCAGCAATCGTCCTCGGCATGTGGTTCGTGATGCAACTGCTGAGTGGAGGGATAAACATCGGGGGCGAGGGTGGCGGCGTTGCATTCTTTGCCCATATCGGCGGGTTTCTCGCCGGGATGGCATTGATTGGCCTGTTCAAACGCCCGGACGTACCCTTCTTGGCCCCGGGCCACAGAGACCGATTGGATAGCTAACCAGTTTATCTGGTTGATTTGGTTTGTCTTGGTTGTTTGGTCGAACCAGATGAACCAAATCAACCAGATAAACAAAACAAACCAGATCAACCATCCGGTGTTCACATATCCAGCAACTCACGCACTTTTTCAACCAATCCAGCTTGTCGATAGGGGCGCCTCAAGAGATACCGCGGGTTGAGGCGATGAGACACCATGGTCTCGTCGTCAAATCCGGAAATAAAGAGCGCCTTCATCGTCGGATATTGCTTCAACAACCGTCCGGCTAATTCACGTCCCCCGATCTCCGGCATCATGAGATCACTCACGACCATATGAATCGCTCCCGGATGTTGCTGCGGAAGCAGCAAGGCTTCCACGGATGAGCTCGCCTCCAGGACCTGATAACGATGTCGCAACAATGTCGAGAGCGCGAGCTTGCGGTCGATTTCATTTGGTTCTACCAACAGAACCGTTTCCTGCCCTTTGGCTGCACCATGTGCCAGAGCTGACGGGGCAAGCGGCCGACCCTGTCCTGCGAGAGGCAGCGTCACCCGCACGACGGTACCCTTGCCAGGCTGGCTGACCACATCGACCTGGCCTGCACTATGCTTCACCATTCCATAGACAGCAGTAAGCCCCAGTCCCATATTCATTTCCTTTGTAGAGAAAAATGGCTCAAACATGTGCGACTTGGTCTCCGGACTCATTCCACTTCCGGTATCGCTCACTTCAATCAACACCATGGAGCGATGCAATCCCTTTCCATTCACAGACACCCCCTCATGCCCATGGGATAGCTGCTTCGCTTCAATCCGAAGCCGACCCCCTTGCGGCATGGCATCTCGAGCATTCACCGCCAAATGAAGTAGCGCTTGATCGAGGCCCTCACGATCGACCTCTACTTCCATCGGCGCATTTTGAATGACCATGCTGAGATCTACGGATGGCGGCAGCAATCCTCTCATCGCGTCACGAATCTCCTCCAACACAGCCTTGACAGACAGGACCTGTCTCACATGGCCGGTATGAACACCCAACTCAGCCAGTTGAGCGGTCAACGCCGCAGCCTTTCCTCCACTTCGAAATATGTCGTCGATCGGCCCGTACAGTGGGTCGTTCGCCTTGAGATGGGAAAGAACTACACCCGTCTGCTTCCCGATCACCGACACAAGATGGTTGAGTTCTTCTGCAACCCCTCCCGCAATCCGACTGATCGCGTCCATCTTCTGCACTTCATGTAATTGCTGCTCGAGGCCTTCTCGTTCCTTCTTCTCCTGGCGAACATGCTCATTCGCCCGTACCAGATCGCCCTTGAGCCCCTTGATACGAACCTCTAACTGGTCGCGCGACGATTTCAGGGCCTGCTCAGCCTCTCTCAACGCCTCGATACTCCCCAACAATTGTGCTTTTTGTTGCCGTTCAGCCCCGATCGTTTGCAGCGCAAGTCCATAGAAGGTCGCCATCACCAACAGCACTGGGACTCCAAGCAGATGCCCGGGCGACAAAGAGCCGGTTTGTACAATCCCCTGATAGAGAATGACGCCATACCCGGCACAGAGCAACAACGATAATCCAATAACATGGGAGAGTCGCCGTACCGAGGCCGCAATGAGCATGAGCACGAAATACGACAGATAGAGTTCCGACCGAGCATTACCCGACAGATAAATAGTCGCGGTCACGAGCACCGTATCGATGCCGATCACAGTCCCGCTGAACCACGCAGCCTGTAGGATTGTATTTGGCACATACCACAAGCAGAGGACCATCGCCACCAAGCCAATGACAATCACCCCGATCGCAGGGCGACTTGCGATGAGTTCCGCTCCGGACAATAACTGGTACGCCAACATGATGCCGACCAGCGACTGAAGCGCAAGATATCTCGGACGAGAGATTGTACTGTCGTGGCACGAATCTGACGAAGACAGTTCGACATGATGGTCAGTGGGGACGGCAAGACTACTCATTCGCATGATCTCCTGTTTGCGGGATCGAAGACCGGCAGCACGCTACAAAGACTAGCCTCCTTCCATGTTGTTCGCTGGCGAGAGGTTTACGTTTCAGGGCTCATGCTCTCAGAACGCAACATTCAAACAGGTAACATGCTAGAACCACCTACGCCTCACGGGTATCGGCATGTGGGGTTAGGCGGGCGAGAAGAGCCGCTATTCCTGGAACCCTCTACGGAATTGAGCAAGTCCTGTACCGGTATCCGAGTAGGGCTAACCCATGTTTTCCCATAGCCTATGTCTTGGGAAGCTGAACGATTTGGTCCAGCTCCCCATAGCAAGTCACAAAACAGAACAACCCGTGGCAGCAGAAACATCTCCATCGACTATGGTTCGCTATGGATGCGAGGAGAAAGACGATCAACCCCGATCACAGCGCCCTGTCGGTTGATGTCGGATAGTAACGGGACAGAGGAAAGAAAGAGGTCAGGCAGACTGGGTGGAGCCGCTTGCGAGGCCATCACGGAATTGCTTCGCATGACCGAGAGCGAGGCCGAGCGTCTCTCCGAAGAACGTCACGTGTCCCATCTTTCTGCGGGGACGAATGACCTGCTTGCCGTAGAGATGGAGTACCGCACCAGGAATATCCAACAGCGTGCGATATCCTTCACCCTTCATGAGGGATACAGCATCGTCTCCGATAAGATTCAGCATGACGGCTGGACTCAGCAGACGCACTTCACCAAGCGGCATCCTGCAGATCGCACGAACCTGTTGCTCAAACTGAGACACACTGCACACATCGAGCGTGTAATGGCCTGAGTTATGAGGCCGCGGAGCGATCTCGTTAATGAGCAATTCCCCGGTAGGCAGATGAAACAATTCGAGACAAAATACTCCGACACCTTCCAGACGATCGACGGCCTGAATTGCAAGCGCGGCGGCTTGGTCGGCCACAGCCGACGATCCTGCTGCCGGCACCATGGTGGTTCGAAGAATTCCTTCTTCATGTTCATTCTCAACCATGGGATACGTACAACTCTGTCCGTCAGATCCGCGAACCACCAGGATTGAAAGCTCCCGTTCAAACGGCACCAACGACTCCACGATCCATCGCATGCCGGGGCGAGCAGATTCCAATACGGCTTGTTCCACCTCCGGAATATCGGACGCGTGGGGAATTCTCCACTGCCCCTTGCCGTCATACCCAGCTGTTGCTGTTTTACAGAGAGCGGGAAACCCAACCTGTCTGACCGTCGACAACAATTGATCGGGAGAAATCAGGCTGACGAAGGGGGGAACAGAAAATCCGTTGGTGGCCAAGAAGTTTTTTTGCGCGATGCGATCTTGAATCACACTCAGGATGGCACTCGAGGGACGAACCGGCTTCCGCTGCTCTAGCGCGCGACAGAGTTCCACCGGGACATTTTCCCATTCGTAGGTCACGACACTGACCAGATCGGCAAACCGCGTCAGAACGTGTTGGTCGGTGAAGGGGAAGGGGAAGCTGTGCGTGGCAACACGATGAGCCGGCGCTTCTGGATCTGGATCCCAGACAGCAACGTGATACCCGAGGCGGCATGCTGCGACGGTGAACATGGCGCCTAATTGTCCGCCGCCCAGGACGCCCAGGACAGATCCAGGTGCGATAACGCCCGCCGTCACGATTGTCGGCTCGGACGGCCCGGATCTTTCGTTCCAGTCACCAGTCCTTTTGCTTCAGGGGACCGGAGCACCGCGTCCGTCTGTGTCTGGCGGAATAATTTCACGCGAGCGGCAATCGCTGGATACCGGCCTGCTAAAATTTGTGCCGCAAGCAATCCGGCATTTTCCGCTCCGCCGATGGCCACCGTGGCGACCGGAATCCCTTTCGGCATTTGCACGATGGAGAGGAGCGAGTCCAGCCCGCGAAGATGCTCCGTCGGGATCGGAACTCCGATAACCGGCAGATGCGTCTTCGCTGCCAGCATCCCGGGAAGATGTGCCGCCCCTCCCGCGCCGGCAATGATCACTTCGATCCCCCGGCCGGGAGCTTGCTCTGCATACGAGAATAAGCGATCCGGGGTTCGATGCGCAGAGACGACCATCAATTCGTGCGGAACCCCGAGTTCCGTCAGAATGGCTGTGGCTTTTTCTAAGATCGGGAAATCAGACTTACTTCCGCCTAACACGCCAACCAAAGGATGCACACGATCCGTTCCGCGCCGCCGTGATTGTGGCTCCCTATGAAGACGAGACATATGTGCGTGGATCCTTCCCCTACAGTGCTCAGGCCTATGGCTCCAACGAATTCCTCACCTTAGCGATTCTCCGACCGATGGTCAAGCTCGCCTCTTCCCATCTGCAATCCATGAACGGTGAATCGTGAATCCGAATGGTTGTGGAGGAACAGCCCGCGGCCATCCGACGTTTCAGATCTTCGCTCTTACGATTCTTGGGCGCGAAGCGAATACGCCGCGTGTGGGCTAGGAGCCTGTAATTCAGCGTGGATGGTTTCGAGGAGGGTCTTCATCTCAAAAGGTTTTTGAAGCGTGCGGTGGGCGCCCAACATTGTCGCCACATCGAGATAATTGAGGATGCCAATCATGTCGCTGCCACCGGTAATCACAATGATTTTCACATCGGGAGACTCCTGTCGCAATGCGACGGTGGTCTCCAGACCATCCTGATCGGGCATGAGAATGTCCATAATGACCAGATCTGCTGGAGCTAACCGATACAGACGGAGAGCTTCCTTCCCATCACGAGCTTCCGTGACGTGATAGCCGGCCCCCTCTAATGTTTGGCAAATCAACCGGCGGATTTGGTCTTCGTCGTCGACGACAAGGATGGATGACATTGTGCACCTCGGCTTCGGTGAATGATTCCGGACCTCGGTTCCTCACATGGCGTGCCTTCCAGAAAATACTTCTGAACTGTATCATCTCCCACGTGTGCGGGCAAACAATTCGTCATTGTCTGTCCCAGGGAATATCGACGGCGATGCGCGCCTACATAGGGGCATGTGGCTCTGACCAGATAGTCTCACGAGGGAAATGGGGCTGGTGAGAGAAAAGGATCTGAGGGTTACTGAACGTCGAATCCTCAACTCTGGATCGTGCGGGTGCCTCGTCAGACCTGACGTTTCACGAAGTAGGCGGCGGCTTGCGCACGTCGTGAGATCTGCAGCTTTTGGAACATGTTGGCGACATAGTTCTTGACCGTCTTATCACTGAGTTGCATCGAGACAGCAATTTCCTTATTCGTCAAACCTTCCGCCAGCAGCGCCAGGACGCGCTCTTCTTGAGGAGCGAGGGATGGTTCCCGCTCCGAACGGGCTTGAACCGACCCAACATTCCTACTCAACGCCTGCTGGGTAAGGACTGGATCGAACATCGATTGCCCGTTGGAAACGTCAAGAATCGATCGAATCAGCTGGTCAGAGTCGATATTTTTGACGACATACCCCTGTGCGCCGGCCAGCATGGCTGCCCGTGCGGAATCACCATTCATATAGGAAGTGAGAAAGATGACGCGTGTCGCGGGATGCCCGGCGAAGATGTCACGGGCCGCTTCAACCCCGGAGCCATCCGGGAGTCGGACATCCATCAGGACGATGTCCGGTTTGAGCCGCTTGACCGCCTGTACTCCGGCTGCCTTGGATCCTGCCTCGCCGACGACGGTAATGCCTTGGCGATTGTGCAAGACCGTTCGCAAGCCGACACGGACCACTTCATGGTCGTCGACTAACAAGAGGCGAATCGGCTTCTTAGCGGGAGACATTGGACGCCTCCTTCGGCAAATCGAGAACGATGCGTGTCCCCTCATTCTCCTTTGACAAGACGGTGAACCGCCCTCCCATCTTCTTCGCGCGGGCGGCCATATTGGCCAACCCATGCCCGACCCCCTTGGCGACATTTGGGTTGAATCCACGCCCGTTGTCGCGAATGCTCAGCCGGACACCCTGCTTCAGCATTTTGAGCGACACACGGGCCTCTTGTGCGCCACCGTGCCGGATGCAATTACTCACCGCTTCTTGAATGACGTGGAACAGGTGCAGAGATTGTTCAACCGATATGGCCTTTGCGGCACGGTCCTCGACCTCGAGACGCACGCGAGTGGCCTGGTTCTCCGTCAATGATTTCAACGCGTGCTGCAATGCTGTTGGCAGATCCTTTCCCTCCAACAGGTCCAAATCCAGTCTCGCAATAAAGCTCCGGATCTCCCGCAGGACACGGTTCAATTGATCAATGGCTTTATCGAGTGAAGCGCCGGACGTCTTTCGTGTCTTTGGAGGCATCAACGATTTGGCCACTTCGAGGTTGAGCCCCACGGCAAAGAGCGATTGTAAGATGCCATCATGGAGGTCTTGGCTGATCCGTTCACGTTCTTGAAGCGCCGCTTGCAACTCACGTTCTCGCGTGCGTAGCGCGTCTTCCATGCGCTTGCGCTCGGTGATGTCATGGCCTAGGTAGATCAGGCAAGGCGTGGACCCGAGTTGGATCGATTCGACGGAGACCATGAGCGAGCGAATCTCTCCGGACTTAGTCCGTAGCAGACCTTCTCGATTGTGCAGATAGCCCTGTTCCTGCATTTCTCGAAGCACAATCGCGCGTTCCGATGGGTCAACCCACAATCCCAATTCTAGCGTCGTACGGCCAATCACTTCCTCTCGCGTATACCCGGTCAGCCGACTAAACCCTTCATTCACATCAATAAACCGACCTTCTGCCAGAGTACTGATCCCGACAGCGGAGGGAGTCCAGTTGAAGAGTGCTTGAAAGTGTTGTCGTGACCGGGTCAGATCCTCAATGAGCCGGGCTTGCTCCTGCTCCGCCTGCTTACGTTCAGTGATGTCCTCAATCATAGCCAGGTGGCGCGGGCCAGCGTACTCTTCAACTTGGATCGGAGCCACTGTCAGGTTGATCCACACAACCTTGCCATCGGGCCAGATATAGCGTTTCTCCATTTGGAATCCAGCTATTTCCCTGGCATTCAGCCTGGCCATGTTATCTAAATCCGTTTGCACGTCGTCCGGATGGGTGATGCTCATCCAATTGAGGCTAGATACTTCCTCCTTCGTCCTACCTGAAATGTGAGCAAACTTGGAATTGGCTTCATAAATCTGTCCCGTCAGCGAATCGATAAGCGTCATACCGATTGGTGCCTGCGTGAACATGGTTCTGAAGCGTTCTTCACTCCGACGGAACGCTTCCTCCGCCTGCTTGCGCTCGGTGATATCTTCGCATGTTATCAATACGACGGTCTCCCCGGTGGAAGAATGACCCACACGGGCCGTTTCCCTCACCCAAATGATGTTCCCATCTTTCCCTACCTTCCGAAACTCCCAGTATCTCGTGATCGCCGGTGTCGCAAGACACTCAGACAGACTCGCGGCAACGGCTTCCTTATCCTGTTCGTGAAAGAGGACCAGCACGGAGTGCCCGATCAATTCCTCCACTCGATATCCGAGCTGCTCTGCCCCAAAACGGTTGACAGAACGCACCGTGCCGTCCGTTGCGAGTGTGAAGTACATAGTCGGCGTGCCATCGTACAGCGCCCGATACCGTTCTTCGCTTGCACGAAGGGCCACGTCCGCCTGCTTGCGGTCGGTGATGTCGGCGAAGATGACCTGAACGGCGGGTTCGCCATTCCACATGATACGACCAGCGTCAACCTCGACGGAGATCGGGGTTCCATCAAGCCTCTGGTACTTCCATTCGACTCGACGAACCGGTTCGCCGGTAGCAAGAATCTGCGCGAGACTGATGTGAATCGATTCGTAATCATCAGGATGAGAAAAATGAAATGTGGATACCTCGAATAACTGTTCAGGCGACGCCGCTCCCAAAATCGTGCATGCTGCTTGATTGACATAGACCTTCTTGCCGTTACAATAGACGAACACCCCATTCGGCGAGAGGTCGACTAGCATGCGATACCGCTCTTCAGATTCGCAAAGCGCTTTTTCCGCCCACTTATGCTCGGTGATGTCTTGACATGAGCCAGACATGCGACAAGGCTCTCCCTGCTCATCCCACAGTGCCTGCCCGCGCCCGCGAATCCATCGATAGTCTCCTCGATTGGTGCGTAGCCGGTACTCAACATCGTACGGAACTCGATGCTCAATGTGCGCAGTCAACTGGCCGAACACGCGATCCTTATCATCGGGATGGAGACGAGCGGCCCATTGCTCGAACGTCTCGAACGAGTCTGATTCTTGTAGCCCCAGCAGTTGACGAACTCGTGGCGACCACCAGATCGGTGTCTGTGGCGCATACCAAGGCTCACCGGGAAGCCGGTGGGCATCCCAGAGCATATCGTTCGATCCCTCTACGGCCAGCGCGAACCGCTCTTCACTTCTACGCAACGCCTCTTCCGCCCGCCTCTTTTCAGATACGTCTCGCCCAATTCCGGTGATACCGACGGGCTCGCCGTAACTATTCTTGAGCAACGCGCCGGCCCAGTGATAGGGAATGAGGCGATGCTCTTTGGTCAATAGATGGCCTTCAAGTTCGGCGTACCCTTCCATGAAGACCCGCTGAATGGCGGCGGCAGTGCGGGCCTGTTCTTCCGGAGGCACGAACGCCAATGCCGGCTTGTTCAATAATTCCTCAGAACTGTATCCCGTGACGTCCTCAAGACGCCGATTCCATTTCACCACATTGCCTTGGGTGTCGAGAGCAACCACGATATCAGGGATCGTCTCTATGACATTGTGTACGTCTGCCAGAACCTGGCCACGTTCTTGTTCGACTCGCCTCCACTCGAACTCTGCAGCAACGCGCGGCGCAAAGACTTCCAACAGTGACTGCAGACCGTCGCCTTGTTGCAAGGGCTTCGTATCCATCACGACGAGCAGTCCCATGACTGCCCCGCCTTTCGTTCGAAGCGGCACCGCGCAATAGCTCTCGGCTCCGAGGTCCGCCAAACGCGTGAACTGAGGAAACAGTGTCTGGAGACCCTTGTCGAAGCACGCAAAGCTCTGAGTCAGTGCTGAGGCGCAGGGCGTATGGGCGAGTGCATATTCGAAATTGTCGACGAGGGCGCCCCCGGCCGAGACTGCAAGGGTGCGGATCTTCTTGATGTGATCTCCCTGCACTTCCCCGATGAACGTATACTTTACGCGCAATACTGACGTCAGGTGTGTGACCAAAGCCGAGAAGAATTCTTCGCCGGTCTCCACCCCAGTTCCTTCGACAATCGCACGCAGCAGATCAGATTGCTCGCGCTGATGTTGCGCCGAGCGGTCCCGCTCGGCCAGCTGATGCGATAGGTCGGCAACCTGACTGCGCAGTGCATCGAGTTCAGGCAGATGGCCAGGACTACTCATCGTGTGACTCCTTGGCGTGCAAGATGGTGACGTATGATGGGTGGGCATAGATCACCACTATCGAAGTAGTGACACGCAACCGTGACAATCGCGCGAATCCCACATAGTGGAGCGGAATGACTCTGATAATGCGTGAAGAAGAAAGGGGAAACAACAGATGCGAGACGAACGTCCCATCGGCAAACCCCAGTCCTGTCGTTTTGAAGTCGATCAAGTAGAGAGGACCGCATTGCTGCCCACCCAAGCCGGTGATTCTTTACGGACGGATCAGGAGGGTCGGGGTGAACGAGTGTTTTAGATCTGCACGACCTAAGAAACCGAGGCCCAGGGCGCGTATATGCCCCACGACTCAGATGGTGCCGAAGGCGGGACTTGAACCCGCACGGCTTGCGCCACACGCCCCTCAAACGTGCGTGTCTGCCATTTCACCACTTCGGCAACCTCATCCGTCAAGCGCATCACCCTTTGATGATCCGCGTCACGGGCAACTAGCTAGCGGGTGCTGCATTATAGTAGTGGGCCAAAATCCTTGTCAATCAATAGAGGCTCCGGTAGAATCGGGCGGCGTATGCTCACCGGATCCTCCAACACCGTGCAAAGTCTCCACAGGCTGACGCCCACACTCGATGATGTCGTTGAACGACGAACACAGGGATCCATCGCTGCCTTGTTCGACGTCGACAATACACTTCTGCCAGGAGAGGCCAGCGAGGTACGATTCTTCCGGTTTTTGTGGCGGCGCGGTCTCGTGGGATGGGGGGAGTTGTGCAGGAGCGCGGCATGGCTGGCGGGGCATGTGCCCCCGTTCTCACTGCACTCGCTCCGGGAGCGAAAGATCTATCTCACCGGCAAGTGCCCCGCAGACATTGCATCGTATGCGCGGGAGTTCTGTCAGACCGAAATGATCGGCAAGGTGTCCCAACAAGGTCGTACGAAGCTGGACGCCCATCGACAGGCCGGGCACCAACTGATTCTTGTGACTGGCGCCCCCGATTTCTTGATTGAGCCCCTTGCAACCTTCTTGGACGTGCCTACGGTCTTCGCAGCGAAGCTGGAGCAACGGGATTCCATCTATACCGGCACACTGATTCCCCCGTTGCCCTATGGTTTGGGCAAGCGCGAACTGATCCTTGCCCATGCTCGGGAAATGAGCCTTGACCTAGCCGGCTCCTATGCGTATGGCGACAGCCCCGGTGATCATGACCTTCTTGAACTGGTCGGACATCCCCTAGTGGTCAACCCGATCCGAGGCATGGCTCGCACGGCGCAACGCCGAGGTTGGCCTATCACGACGTGGAAGTAATGATATGAATCGTTCAATGTTAACCATTTCTGCGGCTATTCAGCTTCTCCACGTTTCCGACACGCGCTTCACGCTTCACCCTTCACGCTTCACGTCTTGAGCCATGCGCATCACCGAAATCTTCCATAGTATTCAAGGTGAGTCGAGCTACGCTGGGCAGCCCTGTGTGTTTGTACGACTGACCGGCTGCCCGCTCCGCTGTACCTGGTGCGATACCGACTATGCTTTTTTTGGGGGGCGCGAGTTCTCGATCGAAGACACGCTGGCAACGGTGAATACCTATGGATGTCGCCTGGTGGAGGTCACGGGTGGGGAGCCGCTTGCCCAGCCTCAGAGTCTCTCGTTGATGTCCGGACTCTGCGATGCCGGCTATACGGTCCTCCTTGAAACCAGCGGGGCCATCGATATTGCACCGGTCGACCCGCGCGTCCATGTCATTCTGGATGTGAAGTGCCCGGGGAGCGGGATGACAGAGAAGATGCACTGGCCGAATCTCACGACGCTGGCGGCCAAGGATGAAGCGAAGTTTGTCCTGGCTGACCGAGCCGATTACGACTGGGCTCATGAGATCCTGACCCGATATGAGATAGCCAGCCGCTGTTCGGTGCTCTTCAGTCCTGTTTTCGGTTCGCTCGATGTACGTCAGCTGGCCGAATGGATTCTAGCCGATCGCCTACCGGTTCGTTTTCAATTGCAGATGCACAAGTATATTTGGGCGCCGGATATGCGAGGGGTGTGAGGAGTAGCGATCAGCACTCAGCCATCAGCTCTCAGTGTCGGTTGAAAGCTGAATGCTGACGGCTGACAGCCTGGGAAAGGAGACTCGAATGAAGATCATGCTGGTGACGGTAGAGGTTGCGCGAGTAGAGGCTGCATCCGCAGAGGTATTGGTACTCCTGCACTGTGAGGGAGAGGCATTGGCCAAACAGGATACAGCCCGGCTCGATACCACGCTC
>JBGTMB010000077.1:0-2446 GCA_041743755.1 Nitrospiraceae bacterium
ATTCCCTTCGCCGCCACGCTCTTGACCATTCTGGTCACCCATGAATTCGGGCACTATGCGCTCTCTCGTATTCACGGCGCCCCGGCGTCATTGCCGTTGTTTATCCCGGGCCCTCCCTATTTCATCGGCACATTCGGGGCGATTATCCGCCTGCGCGGGCCGATTGTGAATCGCCGCGCGCTGTTCGACATCGGCGTAGCTGGCCCACTTGCCGGCTTTATCGCTGCAGTCGTCGCGTTGGTTATTGGCCTGAATCTGTCGACGGTTGTCGATCGGACGGCGACTCATGGATTGCAGTTGGGCGAACCGATACTCTTGCAGTTCATTGCGTGGCTGGTTGTCGGATCCATTCCCCCTGAGGCAGATATCGTCTTGCACCCCATCGGATTCGCCGCGTGGTTTGGCCTGTTTGTGACATCGTTGAATCTGATTCCCATCGGCCAACTCGATGGTGGACATGTCGCCTACGCTTTGTGGGGCAAGCGCCAGCGCACGATGGCCTTTATCATGATACCGATCCTCATTGTGTTGGGATATGTGGGCTGGCCAGGCTGGTGGCTCTGGGCCTTTATGTCAGGACTCTGGGGTCTGGGGCATCCACCGGTGCACGATATTCATGTTCCGTTGGGCCGGGAGCGGGTCATTGTCGGATGGATTGCTTTGGCTGTGTTTGTGGTCACTTTCGCGCCTGTTCCTTTCTCTTTCCACTGACAAGCTGCTGAAACAGCCCGCCAGCGTCGTTCTCGCATCGTTCAGATCCTCAACGTACCCCTGAGGGTACGCCTCCGGTCCTCACTCGCTGCGGCCTTGCTGGCGGACAGTTTGAGCATCCTGCGAGAGAACCCCACACGTCACTCTGAATCAATCCTGAGATTTTCTTGTCCGATTGCACACTCAGCCCTAGAGTGTGGCTATGGAGCCCACTGCGACCTCGACCCTGTCCTGCCCCAAGTGTCAGGCTGGCCAGCCTGACGGAGCAACGGAGTGCGTGAAATGCGGGATCATCTTTGCAAAATATCGGACGCTTACCCCGCCGGTGCGGCAGCAGGCTGCCCCACAACACTACGCTCGCTGGGTGTCGCTTGCGAAGGAGTGGCTTGTTGACTCAGATACGTCGACGGACTCGCTGAGGTTCGCCGGTCGTGTCGTCGTGTTTCTGGTACTGCTTTGGTGGGGCCGGGCATTCATTTTCACGCCCCTCGAAACCAACTACACAGGGGAATCATTTCTCCATCTGATCAATCTGCCGGTCCACGAAGCCGGCCACATTCTCTTTATCCCGCTGGGGCAGTTTATGACGATTCTGGGCGGGAGTCTCGGTCAGATCCTGATGCCGCTCGTCTGTCTCGGCACATTTCTTATCAAGACGCGCGATCCCTTCGGTGCTTCAGTCGCTCTCTGGTGGACGGCGGAAAGCTTTATGGATATCGCTCCGTATATCAACGATGCACGGGCGTTGGATCTCACATTGCTTGGCGGGGTCACCGGGAAGGAAACGGATGGACATGACTGGAACAATATCCTGACCATGTTGGGCTGGCTGGAGCATGACCATTGCCTGGCCCACCTCGCCTACAACTTCGGCATTCTCCTGATGCTGGCCTCGTTCGCGTGGGGAGGGCTGCTGCTTCTGAAACACTACCACCGACTTTAGCAGGATGCTGAAAAAGGGGGGATGGGGCAGCTGAGACGATCCCCTTGCTCGCGCAACGCGCGGTCGAGGACTCCCCTCGTTGGACGCGCGCAGTTGGGATCATCCCGACCACCCCTTATAAAGTGACCGCGCGCTGCGGCCGCACTGGACGGCCATTTTGAGCATCCTGCGATGCTGCTACTGCGACATTACTACTCACAAGATCACAATGAGTGTTGAGCAGAAATCGATGCATCAATCCTGTTATATTGTTATCTCGATGTCCGATAATGACTCCAGCGCCAGTATCAGTGCGTGGGTTCCGCTCCGGCCATGCCCGAGTGTTTGGACGGTCTGGTAGAGCTGGTGTGCCAACGTGAGGCCTGGGAGCGCGAGCCCCATGCGTGTCGCTTCTTCCAAAGCAATCCCCATGTCTTTGATGAAATGCTCGACAAAAAACCCTGGGTCGAAGTTGCGCTGGAGAATCTTTGGCGCCAGATTGTCCAAGGTCCAACAGGCAGCTGCGCCGCCACGGATCGATTCGAGCATGCGGTTCAGATCGAGCCCTGCCTTGTAGCCATAGAGCAAACTCTCGCAGACACCGACCATCGTGCCGGCGATCACGATTTGGTTACAGAGTTTTGCCTGTTGCCCGGCGCCTGGTCCTCCCTGATGCACGATCTTTTTCCCCACTCGTTCTAAGAGCGGCATCACGGCTTGCACGGATGTTGTGTCACCACCGATCATGATTGAGAGCGATGCATTCTTCGCACCGACGTCGCCGCCGGAGACAGGGGCATCGATGGCAGAGAG
>JBGTMB010000078.1:0-38860 GCA_041743755.1 Nitrospiraceae bacterium
CCGACGTCGTGGCAGCAAACTTCGACAGCGTCGCCGACCTCAAGAAGGCTTTCGACGGCGCGTACGGAGCCTACCTCGTCACCAACTTCTGGGAGCACTTCTCTCCCGCCAAGGAGCAGGCCCAGGCTCAGGCGATGGCCCAGGCAGCCAAGGATGCCCGACTCGAGCACGTCCTCTGGTCGACGCTCGAAGACACTCGCATCCGCATTCCCCTGAGCGACCCCCGCATGCCAACGCTCCAGGAAAAGTATAAGGTTCCTCACATGGACGTCAAGGGTGAGGCCAATAAGTTCTTCAAAGACCTCGGAGTGCCGACGACCTTCTTCCACACTTCCTTCTACTGGGAAAACCTGATCTACTTCGGGATGGGCCCCAAGAAGGACCCTGATGGCAAACTCGTCTTCACGCTTCCCATGGCGGACAAGAAGCTACCGGGTATCGCCGTCGCCGATATCGGAAAGTGCGCCTACGGAGTCTTCAAGCGCGGTGCCCAATACATCGGGAAGTCCGTCGGCGTCGCCGGCGAGCACCTGACTGGCACCCAGATGGCCGCCGAGCTCGGGAAGGCCCTTGGGCAGGACGTGGTCTATAATGCTGTCACTGCGGAAGCTTATCGCGGCTTCGGGTTCGCCGGCGCCGAGGACCTAGGCAACATGTTCCAGTACAAGGCGGAGTTCGAGATGGAATTCTGCGGCGCGCGGGATCTCGGAGTTTCTAGGGCTCTCAACCCCGCGCTTCAGACCTTCGGGCAGTGGCTGACGGCAAACAAGGGCAGCATCCCTCGGAGTTAAGCCTCTACGTGGCCCGCTATGAAAGAAAGGCCGTCCAACACGCCGCTGCAGCCGACGGCGCTTCGCGCCGCGGCTGAGCCGCCACGTTAATGCGGCAGGGCTGAGGACCGCTTTATGGCGGTGCGATTTCGATGCCGAACTTCCGCACTTGGCCGGGAGCGGTCCTTCGAGGCCCGAATTCATCCCGATTCAGTACCGATGAGTGCATGTCACGGTTCACGTCCTTGAAAGCGGCCCCGCGACAAACTGACCCGCCTGCATGACGCCGATAATTCGGCTGCGATCGCGCAGCAGATCAATGCGACGAAGCGGATTTCCCTCGAACAAGAGAAGATCCGCCAGTTTCCCCTTCTCGATCGTTCCTACCTGGTCCTGAATCCCGATCAAGCGTGCGGCAGCGGAGGTTGAGGCGAGAATCGCCTGCATTGGGCTCATCCCGAAGGCGACCATCCGCTCGAGTTCCTGGGTGTTCTCTCCGTGAAAGTTAAAAGGCGTTCCCGCATCCGTGCCCATCGCAATCTGGATACCGTCCCGAAGAGCATTCTTGAAGCTTACTTGATGCCGCTTCGTCATGGATTTGGCTTTGTCCAAGGCGCTTTCGGGAATGCCGCATCCGAGTCGGCAAGCGGCAGTGGTGGCCAGCGCAGAGAGTGTCGGCACCATGAAGACACCCTGCTGTTTCATCATGGCCGACGCTTCTTCGTCCATGAGTGTGGCATGCTCGATCGAATGGACTCCGGCGCGGATGGCATTCTTCATCCCCGACGATCCATGGGCATGGGCGGCAACTTTTCGTCCAGCTCGTTGCGCTTCGTCCACGGCAGCCTGGAGTTCCTCTACAGTCATTTGCGCCTGGTCCGGCGAGGTGCCTGGCGTGAGGACGCCGCCTGACGCAATGACTTTGATGACGGCAGCCCCTGCGGCGATTTGCGCGCGTACGGCAGAACGGACTTGATCTGCTCCTTCCACCTCTTGACCGATAAATCTAGCGTGGCCGCCGATCATGCAAATCGCCAGGCCTGCTCCGACAATGCGGGGGCCGGGAACGAGTCCTGTGTCGATAGCCCGTTGCAGCGTAAAGATGGCGTGGTCGCGCGACCCCACGTCGCGCACGGTGGTAAAGCCTGCCTCCAGGGTCCGCTGCGCGGCCTGGCCGGCTTTCAGTAGTGTCAGTGCGGATGTCTCTTTGGCGATGGCATCGACGACATCCGGTTCAGCGCCGAGGCAGAGATGCACATGACAGTCGATCAGGCCCGGCAACAGCGTGAGTCCCCGGCCATCGATCTTGGTTGCTCCACGCGGGATGGAGAGGTCTCGATCCGATCCGACAGCGGCAATTGTGGCGCCACGCACGGCAACCGTGGCCCGTTCGATTGTTCGACCGGTTCCGTCGATGACGCGCACTGAGCAAATGACAACGGACTTCATCATGGTCTATCCAAGGAAAGGGTTATCGTCCAGCCCTTCACAGCGCCGACTTTGTCGGCGCAGCCTTGTCTTCAGGAACGGGATACGGCTCCATATGATCCGCCAGCGTCAGGGCAAAGAACAAGTATGCGATCATGGCGATAAGGGCAAAGGCCCCGGCAGCCAGCATCCAGAGTGATGGTCTCTTCTTCATGCGATCAACGTCCCCCACCGTCAGGAATTTCTACGACTATAGACTTGTGCGGCAGCCTGGAGCGAGACTCCAGGAGTGGAGAGCCAGCCGCCGCGGATAAACAGTTCTTCCAGCGCATTGAGCAGGGTTAAGACATGGGCTTCGGTCGATGATTCACCCATCAAGCCGATCCGCCAGGCTTTCCCCTTAAGTGGCCCGAGCCCTCCGCCGATTTCTATGCCGTATGTTGAGAGCAGGTTCGCTCGTGTGTCAGCTTCAGGAATGGAAGCGGGGACTGTGACACAGGTCAACATCGGGAGCCGCTGGCCCGCCAGGGGAAGTGGCGGAAGCCCGAGTGCAGTTAAGCCAGCGGTCAAGGCTTCGCTATTGAGCTGATGGCGATCGAAGCGGGCAGGCAATCCCTCTTCTTCGACGAGCCGCAATGCTTCCCGCAGGCCATAGAGCATGGTGATCGGTGCCGTGTGGTGATAGGCCCTGGTCCCTTCAGTCCAGTAATCGGCAATCAAGGCCATGTCCAGATACCAACTCTGACAGGGATTTCGCCGGGCCTTGATGGCCGCGAAGGCGCGGTCGCTGAGAGTGAAGGGCGACAATCCGGGCGGGCAGCTCAAACATTTCTGCGTGGCGCTATAGCAGACATCGATGCCCCAACGATCGATCTCGAGCGGTGCGCCTCCCATCGAGGTGACGGCATCGACGATGAAGAGTGTGTCATGGGTACGACACAGGTGAGCGATCGGCTCAAGCGGCTGCCAGACGCCGGTTGAGGTTTCGGCGTGCACGATGGCCACCGCTTTGACTGGGCTGGATCGGCGTAATGCCGTTTCTATTGCGTCTGGTTCTACGATCTGTCCCCAAGGAGCTTCGACGCGAATGGCTTTGCCGCCGCAGCGTTCCACGATACTGGCGAGGCGTGTGCCGAATACGCCATTGACTCCGACAATCACCGTATCGCCCGGCTCAACGACATTCACGATTGACGCTTCCATACCGGCTGAGCCGGTGCCTGACACAGCGATGGTGAAGCGGTTCTTGGTCTGAAAGACAACCCGTAGCCGGGCTTGAATATCATCCATGAGCGCAAGAAAGACCGGGTCTAGATGGCCAAGCAGAGGGGTCGAGAGCGCACGCAGGACTCGCGGATGCACCATGCTTGGCCCGGGACCAAGAAGCAACCGGCGTGGGGGAATAAAATTCTGAAACGGCATAGGACTCCGAATTTCGCTCATTTGGTTTCTTTGGTTTGTTTTGTTTGTTTGGTTGAACGAAACTAACCAGATGAACCAAATAAACCAGATAGGCCAGACAGACCGGAGTATAGCGGAGTCCAGTCGTGATCGGCCACGAGTATTCTCAGCACGCTCATGCGACGTCTAGCCCGCATGACTCATGAACACTTCTGCGGCAATCGCCGATCCGCTGCTACGACGAGCCTTCGGCCAGCGGGCTCGCCCCTCGGACCCTCGACGTACTGCACGAGTATGCCGCAGGTTCTCCAGGCTCCGCGCGCCGGTCTCGCGACGCGGCTCAGCGATTTCGCGACGAACCGTCGTGAATAATGCGGGCTAGCCATTCCGGGGGATTTCGAGGGAGAAAAATAGCATGTTATAGTTCCAACGATGATTGAGTCAGCGACCGTGCCTCTCAACGAACCGCAACAACCCAAGTCCTGGTGGCGATCCTCAGATGCCCCGCCGCCGGTCGGGGTCTATTTTGGGCGGTTCTCGCCCATGATGACGCTGTTGGCTGCGATTTTTCTTACCGTGGCGCTGGGGTCGATGGTCGGGTTGTCGACATCGGCATCGAAGCTGGACCGGATCGAGTCACCCGAGCAAGCGCTGAGTTTGATGGTCAGTCGGACCAGGGATGTGGAGGAAGGGCTCAAGCGTGCACCTCAGTGGGAGCAGCAGCTCTTGGCCTGGGTCTCCGGCAACGACGAGGCTGAACGGGCGCACGAAATTGAGTGGTATCGTGAACTGGCAGAGTCCTCCGAAGACCCCTCCGTAGACCTTCAATTGGCGATTCTCCAAGCAGAGGCCGGTCATGTGTCGCAGGCGCTCCTCTCAGCGCATGAGTGGGTAAAAGCAGGAGACCCGTTTCCTCAGTTTGCCGATCTGGTGACGGCTGCCTATAGTGAAGGACCGGTGCATGCCGGAGACAGATATGTCTTGCGGCAAGCCGCAGCGGCAGAAGTGTTGCCGTCCGGGTGGTTTTACGATCGACTGGCTGAACGTCTCGCGCGCCGTGCCAACGATGCCGCGCTCGTAGCCAGAATTCAAGAACAAGCTGCTGTGCGTATCGACCGCCAGTTTGCCCGGTCACATGGGCTGACGCTTGTTGAGCTCGGCGCGATGATTGTCGGGACGGTGGTGTGCGTGCTGCTGTGGCTGAGACGGAATGAGGCGTCCAGTTTCGTCCGACTGCATGAGCCGGGTGTGCCGCCGCCATGGCCAGGCGGCATTGGTGCGGCAGTATTGCTGCGCGGCGGTGCAATTGGCGCCATGATCACGGCGCTGTTTCTGTTGTATGTGCCGACTGACAGTGCCTTGCTCCGGGCATTGGCCATTCCGCTGACGAATGTGCCGCTCCTTATTTTGGCGTACCATTATCTGTTCCGGCCCTCCGGGATGACGTTCTTTGGTGGTTTTGGGTTGGAAGTCGGATGGGCCAATGCCGGTCGTTTAACGGCTGCGGTCTTGGCGGTAGTGGCTGCCGGCCTGTGGGGAGGGTGGGTGATGGATCGGCTGGCAGCGCCGTTCCACCTGACAAGCCATTGGGTCGAATGGTTCGATGCCAATCTCGTCTGGGCTGCGCCGTCCGTGACAGCCGTCAGCTTGCTCGAATACGTGATCTTCGCGCCGCTGTTCGAGGAACTCGCATTTCGCGGATTGCTGTTCGCGATTCTCCGCCGTAAATTCCGCTTTCTGCCGGCCGCGTTGATCAGCGCCGGCATCTTCGGCATCGCGCATGGCTACGGAGTTGTAGGACTGTTGAGTGTGTGTTGGAGTGGAGTGCTTTGGGCGTGGATCTATGAAAAAACCGGAAGTCTCTGGCCAGGTATTCTCGCCCATGCGATCAATAATCTGCTGGTGTGCTTAGCAGTAATGGCCCTCCTCCGGTAATCGGATGGTGAAACTGGCTGCCAACGTCGTTCTCGGTTCGCCACAATCCTCAACGTACCCAAAGGGTACGCCTGCGGTTGCGGCTCACCTGCGGCCTAGTTGGAGAACCAGTTTGACCATCCTCAAAGACATAACGAGGGCTGGTGCTTATCAATATTGGCGGGAATGGTATCGCATTCGGTTCTCTGCTGAGGGTACGCCTCCGGTTCCCTCTCGCCTCGGGCCTTGCTGGAAGCCATTTTGACCATCCCGCACTGCTACCCCGTTCCTGATTCGATCAATGCGAGAGCTTCGTGTAAATCTGGGTGCTTAAAAGTGTAGCTGAGTTCTGCTCGAAGTTTGGTGCTGCTGATTCGTTTTCCTGTGAAGTGGTCTTCTTTGGCTGCTGTCGCTGTCACACCCCATCGCTGCTGCGCAGTTGCACAGATTTCATCCCAGGTGTGCGGTACACCATCGCTGACGTTGTAGGCTTCGCCAGGCTTCCCCTTCTCGATTGCGGCCAGACAGATGGCTGCCAAATCTTCCACGTGAATAAGATTCACGTACTTGCGTGACGGACTCACGCGGCCTTGCCTGATCCAATCTAGCGGGTTCCGACCCGGGCCATAGATGCCTGCTACGCGGAGGACGATCGCGCCACAGTTGGCGCGCAAGAACTCTTCCCCTTGCACGCGCGGCTTGGTTCGGTCGATCGGAGCTGATTCGTCAATCCAGGGTGGAGGATATTCGGTGGAATGATCCGATTCCTCGTAGGCAGACGTACTTCCCAGGACGATCATGCGTCGAGCCGTCGTATCGAGCGTGTGTGCAAAGGCCTTGACCTGTTCGAGCGGTGCGGCGGGAAAACACCAGATGAGATCGGCGCCCGCAGGAATGTTCGGCCATGTCGAGGGCTGTTCCAAATCGAAGCTCAGTCGATATTCCGAAGGAATACCTGAGAGATTATTGAGGGGACTCCTGCTGGTGGCGTGGATAGCTTTCCCCTGCGAGGCTCCGATGCTGTGCACGACACGGCCCGTGTAGCCGAATCCCAGCACGACCAGGGGTGATGGTATGTGTCGCGTCACTCAATATCTCCATCCGTAAAGGTCGGCCACTGTTACCGCGTCGCGTAAAATAGCATATTTGTTGTCTCAAAGAGGAACTCGTAGGAGAATGTCCCCTATGAAATCTCTTGCACTCGTGTTATCGATCATCGTCTTTGTTTCCGGACTCTCAGGCTGTACAAACAGTGGGAGCGGAGGCGGGGGCACTGCCTCAGATTTTGTGGTGTCGACGGCGGCAGCTGATTTCGGTGTGGTTGGCAATGCCTATACGTCGACCCTTGCGGTTACTGGGGGAACGGCCCCCTTCACCTGGACGCTATTCGGCGGAGTCTTGCCGGTCGGCTTGTCCCTCAACCCAGGCACGGGAGTCGTGAGCGGTATCCCGACGACAGTGGAAACCCCGACTGCCGTATTCACGGTGACGGACAGCACAGGGAAGACCGCGACCGGCTCAGTGCTGTTTGCCATTCATACAAGGACGGATCGCGTGTCGGTGAATGATAATGGTACGGCAGGAAGCGGTGCCAGCTCGACTCCTTCCATGAACGGCGACGGAAGTCTGGTCGCCTTTGCTTCGTCGTCGACTAACTTCGTGACTGATGTCAACGGCACGCAAATCTATCTGCACAACCGGCAGACGAATCTGATTGAGGTGGTATCCCGCGACAGCAACTCCAGTGCCATCAACGAAGGTGGCGGTACCAGTAGCGATCCTTCTATAAGCAGCGATGGTCGGCTCGTGGCGTTTGTCTCATTGTCTTCGAATCTCGTGGCGAGCGTGAGCGGTCAACAGATCTATGTGCGGGATCGCCAGAGTGGTCACACCACCGTGGTCTCGAAGAGCAGCGCCGGTACCATCGGAGATGGGATCAGTAATGCGCCGGCGATCAGCGCTGACGGTCGGTATGTGGCCTTTGCCTCAGCCTCCACGAACTTAGTGGCCGGCGTCAGTGGAACCCAGATCTATGTCCACGATCGACAGACTGAGCAGACCACGCTCATTTCGAAAGATAATACTGTGACTCCAGTGCCTGGCAACGGTGTGAGTGCCACACCGGCCATCAGTGCCACCGGCCGGTTCGTGGCGTTTGCCTCCTTGTCCACGAATCTTGGCGCAGCGGGCGGTAACCAGCAGATCTATCTCCATGATCGTCTCACTGGTGCGAATGGAACCACCAGCCTGGTGTCCAAGGACAGCGTCCCAACAGCGGGAAATGGCAATAGCAGCACGCCGTCAATCAGCGGAGACGGGCGGTTTGTAGCATTCATGTCCCTTGCGTCAAATCTCATAGCAAGCGTAAGTGGTCAACAGATCTATCTTCATGATCGCAACACGGGGGTCAATGGGACGAACAGTCTTGTCTCGCATGACAATAACGGGTCGCCTGTTCAGGGCAATGGGGCGAGCAGTGTTCCATCCATCAGCTCGAACGGGCAAGTGATTGCCTTTACCTCACTAGCAACTAACCTCCTCAGCCCAGCTCCGGCAGTGGCCGGGCAACAGGTCTACAGCCATGATCGTTCAGTTGGTGTGAATGGTACGACAAGTCTCGTTTCTAAAGATAACAGTGTTACTCCTGTTGCAGGAAACTCCGCAAGCGATCAGCCCTCCACGAACAGCGACGGCGACCTCATCGCATTTTCATCGCAGGCCACCAATCTTGTGGCAGGAAGCGGCTCTCATATCTACATCCGTGCGCTGCCCTAGCCGGTAGAGCTTCCTCTGGTGGCGTGGTACGATCACGTGCCATGTCTCTCTTTCGATTTCATCCTCTCATCGCTGAATGGTTCACGTCCTCAGTCGGGATTCCCACCGATGTCCAGGTCCAGGCTTGGCCGGCCATTCAGTCTGGGGCCGATGTGCTGATTGCCGCGCCGACTGGGTCCGGCAAGACGTTTGCCGCTTTTCTCTCTTGCATCGATCGCCTTTTCAAGCAAGCCCTCGCGCGTGAGCTCGACGATCAGACTCAGGTGCTCTACGTGTCGCCGCTCAAAGCGCTCAGCAACGACATACAGAAAAATCTCCAGCAGCCGTTGGCTGAAATCGGTACCGCGGCGTTGTTTGCAGGGCTCTTGATGCCGGAACTGCGCGTATTGGTCCGCACGGGCGATACCCCGATGGCGGAGCGCCAGCTGATGCTCAAGCGGCCACCCCATATTCTCGTCACGACGCCGGAATCACTCTATATTTTATTGACGGCAGAAAAGAGCCGCCGGTTACTACAGACGGTTCGGACCGTCATCGTCGATGAAATCCATGCGGTCGCGCCGAACAAACGCGGGGCCCACCTAGCCCTGTCGTTGGAGCGATTGGAGGCGCTTACGCTGACGAAGCCACAGCGGATTGGACTCTCGGCGACGCAGCGCCCGATCGAAAGGGTGGCGCGGTTTCTGGTTGGAGATCGTCCGATGCCGTCCATCATCGACGTGGGACACAAGCGGGAGATGGATCTGGCGGTAGAAGTACCGAAGGATGAGCTAAGCGCTGTGGCCACGAACGCGATTTGGGCCGATGTCTACGATCGGTTGGCCGAGTTTGTCAGACAGCATCGGTCGACGCTGGTGTTCGTCAATACCAGGCGGCTGGCCGAGCGGGTGTCGCACTCCCTGGAAGAACGGTTGCGAGACTTAGGCGCCGACGTGGTTGCCGCGCACCATGGCAGCCTCTCACGCCAAATTCGCTTGTCGGCGGAAGAACGGCTCAAGAGCGGTCAGACGCGCGTTGTTGTTGCGACGGCCTCGCTCGAACTCGGCATTGATATCGGCACTGTGGATCTCGTCTGCCAGATCGGTTCACCCCGCACGATAGCCACGTGCTTGCAACGGGTTGGCCGGGCCGGTCACTGGATCAAGGCGATTCCGAAAGGCCGGATTTTTGCGATGACCCGCGATGAGTTGCTGGAATGTGCGGCGCTGATACGAGCTATTCGGACAGGAGTCCTGGATCGCATTGCCGTGCCTCCGGCTCCACTCGACATTCTGGCGCAGCAGCTCGTGGCGTCCGCGGCGACGCAGACCTGGCAGGAGGACGACTTATTCGACCTGTGTCGCCGGGCCGATCCCTATCGGGCTTTAGCTCGTTCGGAGTTCGATCAGGTGTTACGGATGTTGGCTGATGGGATTGCGACCAATCGCGGGCGGGGTCTGGCCTATCTGCATCACGATCGGATCAATCGCCGGATCAAAGGTCGGCGTGGTGCGCGACTAGCAGCAATCACGTCCGGCGGTGCCATCCCGGATACAGCGAACTATACCGTGGTCGCCGAGCCTGAAGGCACGGTTGTGGGATCGGTTGATGAAGACTTTGCGGTGGAGAGTTTGGCCGGTGATATCATGTTGCTGGGCAATACATCCTGGCGGATCAAGGGTGTGGAGAGGGGCAAGGTGCGGGTGGAGGACGCCCACGGAGCAGCGCCCAGCATTCCCTTCTGGCGCGGCGAAGCCCCGTCGCGGACGGCAGAACTTTCGGCTGAGGTGGCTCGTCTTCGATCTGATATCGATCACGCTCTTGAGGCAACCCCCTTACCCCTCACCCCGTACGCCTCACCCGTTCAATGGCTTCGTCAAGAGTGCGCTCTGGATCAGCGCGGGGCTCAACAGGCCATCGAATATGTGCTGGCAGGCAAGGCTGTGTTTGGAACGGTGCCGACGCAGAAGACCATCGTCGCGGAGCGGTTCTTCGATGAAAGCGGCGGGATGCAGTTGGTGCTGCACGCGCCCTTCGGGGGCAGGATCAATCGGGCCTGGGGCCTCGCCTTGCGGAAGCGGTTCTGTGTGACCTTCGATTTCGAATTGCAAGCCGCGGCGACCGACAACGGGATCGTGATCTCGCTGGGCGAGAAGCACAGCTTTCCGCTCGCGTCGGTGTTCGGCTTCCTGCAGAGTCGGATGCTTCGTGAGGTCTTGCTCCCCGCCGTGCTTCAAGCGCCGATGTTTATGACGCGCTGGCGCTGGAATGTCAGTCGTGCGTTGGTGTTGCTGCGTTTCTCTCATGGGAAAAAGGTTCCTCCGCAGATCCAACGGATGAAGGCGGAAGATCTTCTTGGCGCCGTCTTCCCTGATGCGATGGCCTGTCAGGATAATATGATTGGCGAACGGACTCGCCAGATTCCGGATCATCCGCTCGTGAACGAGACCTTGCGGGACTGTTTCACCGAGGCGATGGACCTCGATGGATTGACCGAACTCATCAAGCAGATTGAAGCAGGGACGATCAACTGTGTGGCGGTCGACACGCCTGTGCCGTCTCCGTTCTCGCACGAGATCTTGAATGCCAATCCCTATGCCTTTCTCGACGATGCGCCGTTGGAAGAGCGGCGGGCGAGGGCAGTGGAAATGCGGCGCACGCTGCCGGCTCAGCTGGCCGGCGAGGTTGGGGCCTTGGACCCCGCAGCGATTGAGGAAGTACAGCGGGAGTCCTGGCCTGTCGTGCGCGATCCGGACGAATTGCACGACGCGTTGCTCACGTTACTTTGGCTGCCGGTCGAAGAAGTTCAGGACTGGGCGATCCATCTGCCGCGTTTGATCGAGGAGGGGCGCGCAGTTGAACTCAACGTGAGAGGTGAGGGGGGAGACGGTGAGGGGTTAGAGGTAAGAGGTAACGTGCAGGAAGTCAGAGGGTGGGTTGCGACGGAGCATCGAACCCAAGTGGAGTCGATGTTTGTGTCGGACGATGAAGCCGCCACCGATGCCACGGTGCTTGGTTGGATGGAAAGCATCGGGCCAACGACAGTAGCTAAATTGGCTGAACGACTTCATCTTTCGACTGATGGCGTAAACGGCTCCATGGTTCGGCTCGAAATATCCGGCCAAATACTCCGCGGGCGCTTCACGTTTCACGCTTCACGAGCCACGAGCGACGAGATTGAATTTTGTCACCGCCGGCTGCTGGCGCGCATTCATCGTCTGACCATCGGCAGATTGCGAAAAGAAGTCGAGCCAGTGACGGCGTCCGAGTTCATGCGATTTCTCTTTCAATGGCAACATGTTGCTCCCGGGTCACGTCTCCATGGCGAGACCGGCCTCTTGGACATCATCGTGCAATTAGCTGGATTCGAATCGGCAGCGTCGGCCTGGGAGCCGCATCTGCTCCGGACGAGGCTTGCCAAGTATGAGCCGGAGATGTTGGACCGGCTCTGTCTGAGCGGGGCGATCAGTTGGGGCAGGCTGTCTCCTCATCCACGGCTTGGGCATGTCGGCGATCTTGAACGATGTCGGATCATCCCGACGAGTGTGGCGCCAATTAGTATCTTCCCACGCGAAGAGAGCGCGTGGTTGAGGGATGCCTTCCAGGATAGCGCGATATCGAATGGGCCGGACCCGTTTGCCCAGTTGAGTCACGTGGCGCAAGACCTGCGTCGTACCTTGCACGAGCGAGGTGCGAGCTTCTTTGCCGATCTTGTACGAATGACCAACCATCTTCCGATGGAAGTGGAAGAAGGACTCTGGGAACTCGCGGCCGCCGGCTTGGTCACGGCCGACGGCTTCGACAATCTCCGTGCCCTTATGGACCCGCGCCGCCGCCGCGCACAAGGACGGGAACGGGCTCGCCGACCTCGACACACAGCCGGAAGGTGGGCGTTGCTCCAAAAAAATGCTATCGGCCATCGGCGATCAGTTCCCGCAACTCCGTGCTCCGCACTCAGTCCTCAGCACATCTCAGCTGAGCCCGTCGCGCGCCAATTGTTGCGACGATACGGCGTCGTATTCCGCGACCTGTTGGTACGTGAGTCTCTGGTTCAGTCCTGGCGCGATCTACTGGTGCAGTATCGTCGGATGGAATCGCAAGGCGAGATCCGTGGGGGGAGGTTTGTGAGCGGCTTTACTGGGGAACAATTCGCGTTGCCAGAAGCGGTTGAATCGTTACGGGCCGGGAGGAAACAAAACGAGTCTGGCGCTGCCTCTCATGACATCAAGCTATCTGCCAGCGATCCGTTGAATCTCGTGGGAATCATCTTGCCGGGTCCGCGCGTGCCTGCTGTGCCTTCAAACTTCGTGGTGTTTCGCGACGGAGTTATGGTGCGAGCCGTTTTAGGACGGGAGGCTGCGGTGGGCAAGTTCAACGAGCACGCTATGGAGCAAGGACGGGTAAATCTGGTCGGGCAGGAATAGTGAGCAGGGGGCAGCGCGTGCCACGGACCACCCGTTCGGTGGTGCTTCCACGAAGCAGGTCGAACAGGCTGGTGTGTCCTTCCGTCATCATCACGATCAGGTCCACATCAAAATCAGCTCCTGCTGCTAAGATCCACTCAACCGGATCACCCTTCGCAACGAGTGTATTCCATGACCAGCCAGAGCGCTCAGGCTTGATGAGTTTCGGAAAATCCTCTTCCTTCCCAAAATGTATCAGCTCGAATAAGACATCCGAGCTGCCCAGCGAGCTTGCTAGGTCAGCGGCAAGATCGATGGCCGGTTGTGGGTGCGGCGTATGGGCGATCGGGATCAACACCCGGCTCAGGTTTGTGCGGCCCGTGTTTGCTGAGACAAACCCCTCGATGCCCGCCGGGACAAAGAGTGTTTTGGCGTGAGTGCCACGAGCCAGGGGCTCGGCGACTGCGTGGTGCGCAAGGCGAGCGAGGCCTTCACGCTGGTGCGTAGACAGCACGAGCAGGTCTGTGGGGCGTGCTGTTAGGTGTTGGAGCAGAGCCTCTGTGGCATCGTCTGCGACAGCGCGGACGCGTTTGATCTTGACGCCCAACTTCAAGACATCTTCCTTCGAGCTGCCTTCCGGCAAGATCCCCCAGCGAGCAAGGAGTGGCCGGATGCGGGGGAAATCCTCGAAGCCTTGGCGCCCGATCGTCGGGTCGACGTGCATCATGGTCAGCTCTCCCTGCACGAGGCAGGTGAGCTTTACGGCGTGGGCGAACGCCGCCTGGTCCGCGACGGAGAAATCGGTGGGATGAAAAATTTGGTGAAATGGGAGCATCGGTGTGTCGATCGTCGTCCAGTTGTCAGTGAGCCAGCGTCCGCAACCGGTGAATCTGAGCCTCGTGATCCGGTGTGGCCAGGGTATAGAACGCCCCCTGCGCCTTTGCGTGAAAGGCCGGCTGCTGGTTGCTCGGAACTCCCAAGAGGGCAGCGAGGGATGTGACATATTCCCCCTGTCCGCGCGCGAGGTCCTGCTCCAAGTTCGCTTCGTTATATTGTGCAAAGGCAATGGCCTTATGCTCCGGGAGCAAAAGGCCGTCTTCATTCCACCAGGCGTGGCCAGACGTTGTGCCTGTGACGTTCGACGTCGTGTCGGTGATTTGCTTGACCGTTCCCTTGAGTGTGCAGCCTGATGCCAACAGCATGAGTATCGGGATGATGGTCCACACAGTAGCCTGTTTCATTCAGATACCTCCTCAGTGTGCAAGGGAACGGCTCCATTCGTCGTTGGCCCCACTATAACACACGTGCGCTACAGTTCTGCCAGAGGTGTGCCGATAGAAAAGAATAGTCGCGGGTGTGGCAACCCTAGCTTCTGAGCCGAGGAAACATCGTATGCCGGTCCAAGCACTGACTCAATTCGATCCCGCACAGTTCTTCCGCCTGCCGTCTACGAACGGCACGGGAAATCAGCGATTGGATACCAAGGTCAGCGGGGTCGCCGTCTCCAACGACTTCTCCGGCCGCTTGAGTGTGACGACAGCGGAAGGAGACACCATCACCCTCTCGGCGGATCTTGAATCCGACTTCCGCGCCGTGAACTACAAGGCACAGGCTGAAGGCGATGGCAAGACAGTGGGTGTTGATGCGACGTATGCGGAATATTCGCTGACACACGAGTTTGGCGTGACGATCGAAGGCGATCTGAACGAAGAAGAGGTGAAGGATTTGGCGAAGCTGTTCCGAAACGTCGCCAACGTCTTCAATCAATATTTAAGCGGGCAGAATGATGAGGAGTTGGCCAAGGCGGCGAAGCTGGCTGAGCGGTTTGGAACCCTGTCATCTCTCTCAGGTCTGGACCTCAGTGTGGATGTGGAACGGTCCGTCACGGTTCTTGCCGCGCATATTGTCTCGGAGGTGGTCGGTTTCTCTGCGTTGCCGATCAACCGGCTGCCGCAGATACCTGCCACGACGTCTCACACAGTTACCCCGGGTGGGGCACCCTCGGCGGCTGCGGCGATCCCGCAACCGTCCACCGGTACCACGGTGCCCACCCCGCCATCGACCGCTGTGCCGGTTGCGAATTCAGCCGAGGTTACACACCTCAGTGTCCCTGCGCAGGAGACGCAGCGGCCTGCGACGCTAGTTCAGCAAGTGTTAGATGCGCTGAGGGAATAGAAGGTGGAGTCGCATAAGGTACGGAAGTATCTGCCAGACTTCTTTGAGAAACTCCGAGAGGATCTGGGGAAGGAATTGCAAGGTAGGTGGGAGCACAAGAGCGACAATCACGATCAGCCTGCAACCCAGGTGCAAGCACCGGCGACCACAGGCACCAGTGTGGCCTTTGCCTATCAGTCAGTGAGTCAGACGTCATTCTCACTTTCCATTCATAGCTAGAGCAACAGCGTCAGCCACAGGGCTGGCGTCGAGTGTACGGCGAGGCGTGGGTATCCCACGCCTCGCCGTTGTCGTTTCAGTGACAGAGGGGAGCAGCCAGACCATCCTTCTTGCTCGCTGAGGCCGCACAATCAGAATGTGCTCCCTCAATGCGCGCAGTGAAGGACAGTCCGGCTGCTCCCCTTGGAGCGGCGATAAGAATCAAGAAGGCAGGTTGGATAGGCTTCTTGCCTGTGGAATACCCAGGATAAAGCAGTAGTCGCTCAACTCGTGCAGCGTTTGTTTTGTCTGGGACGGCGACAGATCCGTTGATATGTAGAGGGAAAGCAAGTACGATTTCCCAGAATCGCATTTCTCTTTGATCGAGACAGGCGTAGCAATCTACTCAATAGTAATAGGTCTAAGATCGACGTATGGCGATACCGAACAACCATCAAACCCACTTGGCCAAGCTTCTCGACGTAGACATCGTGGCTGATACAGAGCGGGTGGCAGCTGCCCATCTTGAAGACAAAGTGGCACCGACAATCTATCCCGGTTAGGAACTGCGATTAGCAACCGACCGTCAAGTCGCATTCGGACGTTCAGTCAGCTTGGATTTGACCAACGACAGTTTTCGTGTCGCTTTCGCCAAGATTGACGATGAACTTCGAGTGAGAAATCGAACCGCGGCTAATGATCTCGGCCTGAAGCCTGGTGATCAGGTGGTCAAGCGACAGCGAGTTGGGACCAATGGTACGTTTCACGATCTTGATAAGGAATATATCGTCTCGTCTGTGGATCAGAACTTCCGTGTTTGGTTCAGGGCGGCAACGGTCAAGGTGCTTGGCCAACACAGTTGGAGAAAATCGCGGAGGAAGTTGGCTAACCATCCGCAGCACCTGACCGCGTCAATATGTGGCGTTTCAAGAGTTCAATTTCTTGAACTCAGGCCGACCTGCGAGCACTGCAATAAGGCGCTGCTGCCCGGATTCGCTTGAGGCGCGTATCTGCTCCTACGAGTGTACCTACCCGCTTCTCGGCCATGATCGAAGCGATCCCACCGGAGAAACGATAGGGAGCTGAACTGTAAAGCTTCCACCAACCATTGATTGCCACCGATATCCTCCATGCGTTGCCGTCCGTTCTGCGTTGTGTCTTTATGTTGCAGAAGGGTAGAATCTGATGGGTCCTTTGATTCCACTGACTGTCGCATGGAGGCTGGCCCATGTGCGGGAGAGTATCCATGCGAACGTCCTGCTCTCAATCAGTCATCGCGTCTGTATTCTCTCCTGACGGTCGACAGTCTGAACTTCACATCTCTCTCGAAGGTTATCCCCGATTATCGACACGTTCGTCATCGTATGGCTGACTGCGCGGGGCACCCTGACGAGGTAATGTTGTGTGCTCACGGATCATAAAATCCGGCTATTCCACAAGGAGGTTCACGTATGAGTCGTGCAAAGACTCTCACGTCTTGGATGGTGCCGTTGCTGGTGATGGGGTTCATAGAGGGTGCCGCAGGGTTCGTGTTTGCCGAACCGTACCAGGTGATGGATGTCACGGACGGAGGCACCATTACCGGGGTAGCGAGATGGAACGGCGATCTCCCTGAGCTCCAGCCGATCGAGATTGAGGAAGACACGGGTGTATGCGGCGAGGAGGTGAAGTCTCAGGCATTGCTGGTCAATTCAAAAAACAACGGTGTGTCGTACGTGCTGGTCTATCTTGAACAGGTAGAGAAAGGGAAAGCGCCGGCGGACAAATACTGGCTCCATATGGTGAACTGCCAATTCACGGAGCATATTTTCCCATTTGTCCGAAGCCAGACGATGGCGATGGTCAACCACGATTCGTTTTTCCACAACCCACACTTTTTCAACGCCAAGAATGTCTCGCTCCTGAACGTCCCTATGCCGGATCCC
Source organism: Nitrospiraceae bacterium (assembly GCA_041743755.1). GTDB lineage: Bacteria > Nitrospirota > Nitrospiria > Nitrospirales > Nitrospiraceae > Palsa-1315. The sequence goes on from JBGTMB010000078.1 coordinate 16,969, forward strand.
AGTCAGCAAATTGAACACAAGTTTCTGCGGACACCCCTCAGGAATGAAAAGGGAGTGATGCGACTTCAGTGTGATGTCCATAACAACATGAACGCCTATTGGGCTGGATTTGATCATCCGTATTTCGCGGTCACGGACGCGGACGGAAGGTTTGTGATTAGCGGGGTTCCGCCAGGCAAGTACACGTTGGTCGCCTGGCACGAAGGCTACAAAGTCATACGGGAGGAGGCCGGGCGGCCAATTTACGATAGGCCGCATATCCGAGAACAGGAAATTGAGATTAAGCCAAAAGAGACCATGACAGTCGGCTTTGAGTTCCCGGTCCGAAAGGTCTATGTCGATTATTGAGGTGGTCGAAACATCGGGGCCGCTGTCGCCTGTCATGACGGATCACCGCACAGGAGAAGCGTGATGAGACGAGAGATGATGACTCTATCCGGAGTGTTGGCAGCCGTCCTGCTCGCGGCACTGCCCGTGACCCATGCCTTGGCGAGTCCGCCGGAGGCGGACGAAGTGAAGGATCAGCCGGGTATGGAGCCGACGGTCACGCGCGGGATGCCGGATCTCGTACGGTATTGGAACTTCGACCCACCCAGGAGTCCCTTATTCGATATTGGGAAAGTGACGATTTCCGGCGACGCACGGATTAGGCCGGAATACCGCAACAACTCGAACTTTGGACTGGCGAATACCAGTGGTCTTGGACGCGCGACGGGCGCGGCCTCTAACGGCGTAGCGGATCAATTTATCCAACAATGGGCGCGGCTGGGACTCAACTATGCGGTGTCGCCCGACGTTGATACTTTTTTCCAGATGCAATATGCGAAGAACTGGGGTGCCAATACTTCTCCGAGCGCGGCAAACGATCCCAACACGCTCACCAGCCTCGGCATCCGGCAGGCCTACATCGTGATCCGCAATCTTGGGGTCGCTGGCCTCAGCATCAAGGGGGGGCGGCAACTCATCGTGATGGGGAACCAGCGCTTGTTCGGTTCGTTTGATTGGAACAATATCGGCTTCTCTTTTGATGGCGTCACCCTTCAATATTCCCAGAAGATGTATGAAGTCTGGGGGGGCTGGGTGCGCCTCGCCGACACAGAAGCCAACGCCGCGAACTCATCCTGCGGAACCGGTACGACTGGTTGCGCGGGGGGAGGTGGGGCCGTATCCATCGGAGCGGGGAATGCCAATGCAGACCTCTTTTTTACTCGGGTGGCCTTCAAGCCCATGCCGGGCCTGTCGGTCGAACCTCTCTGGGTCTATCTCAACACCAATGCCGCGCTCACACCGGGGGGGAATAGCGCAGTGGGTACCGTCACGACCTTTGGCGGTACGGCAGCACATGCGCCAGGGCAACAGCGTCATACGTTGGGGGGGCGTGTCGCGTATCGCCAGGGCCTGTTCGATGGAACAGCCGAGTCTTATTGGCAGACGGGATCGATGGGCCTTGCACAGAGCTCGAATCGGCTCCACATCAATGCCCACGCCATGGCCGTTGAGGGCGGGCTGACCTTGGAACAATTGCCGTGGACGCCACGTCTTGGTGTGGAATTTAACTATGCGTCCGGTGACGGCAGCGCGAAGAACTGCGATGGGAGTACTGGGAGTGGGTGCGACGGCAATGCGAACACCTTCGAGAATCTCTATCCGACGAACCATATTTTGATGGGCTATGCCGACCGGATGGCTTGGCGAAACATGGTCGGCTACAGCGCCAGTGTGCAGGTGAAGCCGAGCATCGCGCACCACCTGGATTTTCGGTTCTGGATTTTCCGCAAGGCCAACAACAATGATTGTTGGTATACCGCCAGTCAGGGTTGCTTCTCCACAGCGACTGCCGCAGGCAATTCTGGTGGCGGGACTACGACGAATATTGCGACCAGCAACTCGTTGTACAAGGAGATCGATGGCGTCTATACCATATTCTTCAAGGAGAACAAGGTGGCGTGGCAAACCGGGGTCTCCTATCTGATTGCCGGCAAGATGCTCGACCAGTTGGCTGCGGGGAATGCTGCTGGAAGCGGGTCCTCAGCGGTGAACTCGATCTGGGCCTACACGCAGGTGCATGTGAACTTCTAACCCGCGTTACGCATGAAGCGTATCTCTCATGACAGACACAACCCAGTCTGTCTGCGCTGCACACCTCTCGAGCGTGCTTTATTGAAGGGGCCTTAGGGCAGGTACCTGACTCAGTGGAATGGACTGAACTGCGAGATCGGGAGGGAGCGTCGGAGCCATGATGGCGATGGATCTGAGTGAGCGGAGCCATTCACCGAGGGTGACGGTTCCGTCGTTGTCACGATCTGCCTGGCCGGTTAATCCGTTCAGAAGATTCTGCCGACCCTGTGACGACGTGCTCCGCCTAGAGACTTGAATGATCGCTCCAGTCCCAATGTTGGACGATCCGCCAAGATCGCCGATCCAATTGGGAGTGGCACGTCGACGGGTGTTGTTCTTCGCCGCTACACTCATCTTGTCTACCGGTGCCTCGATGATGGCGACTACAAGTTTGGCCCTCAGCTTCAACAGACGTTGTTGGAGGAACCGGAGGGAGGTTAACCGGAACGGAGACGATTGCGGGGTGCTGTCGTAGGGCATCAGAAATACTTCACCGGTTTTGGAGTCGGCACGTGCGTGTCCGGCGAAATAGAAGATGACGATCGAGTCTTTCGTGACCCGCTTGGGGAGCCAGAGGGTGAGGGCTTCTTCGACGTCAGTCTGGGTCGCCAGCTCGTCTTGGAGCAGTAAGGTCTGCCCTTCAGGTACATGGAGAGAATCGGCGAACAGGGAAACGGTTTCCTTGGTGTCGAATGAGAGTCCGTCTTGCCAGCCCGGCCAGGGGGTTCGGTACTGGCTCAGTCCCACGATGACAGCATAGCGGTCTGAATTCTGGCCGCCTTCGGTGGTGGTTGGGCCAGTCCGTATGGCGGACGATGGTGCGGCTACCGCCGGTGCGCCGCGAGCGGCCATGGCTGCGATGAGGGTTTGTGTTGCCGGTGTGCCGCTGGTGGCTCCAGATGGTGTGACGGTCACGGTGAGTTCACCTCGCGATCCTTCGAGGCCCTTCTGTAATGTTCCCCACAGGATTGTACTCTTCGTTTCCCCTGGTTGGAGAGTCGCGATCTGAACTGGTCGCGACAGTGCGCCGGTGAAGGTATCGATGAGAGCGGGTGTTCCTGAGAGAGTCACAGTCGTCGCGCCCAGCGCGGTCTTGCCGGCATTCGTGACGTCGATCCTGATCCCGATCTTTTCTCCGCCCTCCAGCACAAGATTGTTGTTGGCATCCAGCAGGGTTGCCTTGAGGGCCAGCAGGCTTGGGCCGGCATCGGGACTCTGCCGACGCGCGGTGCCTTCCCCTTGCGTCTTCTCCTGCAACTGCTTCAGGTATCCCATGAGCTGGTTGGCAAGATGATCGGCTGCCGTTCGCACGGCTGCGTCCAACTGCCCTGTCGCACATTGGTTGTTGCTGCCGCCGATTTGGGGCGCCCACAACGCCACTCGATTCGAATAGACTATCGGTGCTTCCGGGAATCGGCGTCCTTGGGAATCTTGGAAGATTGCGGTGAGGCGGACATCGAACTGAGCGAGGTAGGTGTCGTCTGATCCACTGCGTGACGTGGGCGTGAAGGAGGTGTTCGCCAGCGTGATGAAGGCCGTAAACTCGGATGCGGGGGCGATGGCCGGCTGTGCCGTACCCGACGGGTCTCCAACCGTCAGTTGAGCCAATCGGGCGCGTCCGGTTTCGATGAAGGATTGGACAATCGCATCGCCCAGACGGCCTTTCCACTGCACGTCGGCGCAGATCATTTGCTCCACGGTGGCCGAACGGACGGGCTCATCGAAGACCAGCGTGACCGAAAGCGGGATGACCGGCTCCTGCTCGGTGGGATACATGAAGCGGGGTGTCTGTAGATGGTTGCAGGCGGCTAGCAGGGCGAGCCCAGTTACCAACACGAGGATCGACATGCCCGATACGAACCGCATAGACATGGGCGTTACGGTACCTGATGCAGTACTTTGGACGCAATGAGGATGTGCCCATAGACCTTCTTTCGGGATCATATATCGCACCGATAAACGGTGAGGCAGGAGGACTTATGGGATCAGCAGGGGCGAACATTCCCACTGAGAGCCATACGATGCCCACATGGATGGCTATCTGGGATGAGAAAAATTCAGAACGATTTGACCGTCACGGTTCTTGACAAACTCCAGAGGCGCTCCTACCATGGCCCCTCGGCTCTGGCTCTGGGTCCAGGGCTCTTTTTTTGGGAGCATGGCAGGCGATGGGAAATCTCGTGGTGATCGGGGCGCAGTGGGGTGACGAAGGCAAGGGCAAGATCGTGGATATCTTGGCCCGCGATGTCAATGCGGTGGTTCGTTACCAGGGAGGGTCTAACGCGGGGCACACCGTCATTAATGAACGAGGCACCTTCGTGTTTCACCTCATTCCCTCAGGCATCCTCTACCGAGGGACGCTCTGTGTGATCGGGAACGGGGTGGTTGTAGACCCGGCCTCGTTGATCGAGGAGTTGGACCATCTCCAAACTCAAGGGGTGAAGATCGGAAAGAATTTTGTCGTGAGCCAGCGTGCCCATCTCATCCTGCCGTATCACAAGGCCATCGACAAAGCCTCTGAACAGTCGAAAGGCTCTCGCCGAATCGGTACGACGGGTCGAGGGATTGGCCCCTCCTATGCCGATAAGATGTCGCGAGTCGGTATCCGAATGGGGGATCTGCTGAACCCGAAGGCGTTTCGAACCAAACTCGAAGAGAACGTGGTCGAGATCAATTGGTTTCTCGAGCAATTGTATAAGCTGGAACGGTTCGAGGTTGAAAAGGTATTTCGACAGTATATGGGCTATGCCGATCGCCTGAAGAGCCATATCGTCGATACCGTTACGCTCGTGAATAAGATAATCGAGAGTCGGAAGACCGTGCTATTTGAAGGGGCACAGGGAACACATTTGGATGTGGACTTCGGCACCTATCCCTACGTGACTTCTTCCAGCTCCACGGCTGGCGGCGCTTCGACGGGAACGGGTGTGGGCCCGACAAAGATCGATGCAGTGCTAGGGGTCGCCAAAGCCTACACCACCCGAGTCGGCAGTGGGCCCTTCCCCACGGAATTGACCGATGCGGTAGGAGAAGGTCTCCAGTCACGAGGAAAAGAGTTCGGATCGACGACGGGGCGTGCCCGACGCTGCGGCTGGTTCGACGGCGTTCTCGTGCGTTACGCCACTAAAGTGAATGGACTGACGTCGCTGGCCGTGACGAAACTGGATGTACTCGACGGTTGCAAGGAACTCAAAGTTTGCACTGGCTATCGGTATGAGGGAAAACTCTATCGGGATATGCCGGCCGATCTCCAGACGTTGACCGACTGTAAGCCGGTGTACAAGACGTTCAAGGGCTGGTCTGGCTCTACCACCGGTGCAACCACGTATAAACAGATTCCAGCGGAAGCCAAGCGCTACCTCCAGTATCTTGAAGAGATTTCCGAGTGTCCTATCGACATGATCTCAACCGGCTCAAAGCGCAGTGAAACCATTGTGCTTCGCAACCCACTCAAGATCCGTTCTCGTCGTTCGTGAAAAGTGGGCGAGACGAGCGGGAAGTGCGCGACAGGCGTGACTCGCAAAGTTGATATGTCCTGGCCGTTCCACTTTTCCCGCAAGTCACGCAAATCTCGCGATATGCGGGCTAGGCATAGACCGAACGTCGGTGGTAGAATCCGCGGTCTTGGCTCGGTGAGCCGGTAGCTCAGTTGGTAGAGCATCGCCCTTTTAAGGCGAGGGTCCTGGGTTCGAGTCCCAGCCGGCTCACCATTTACAATCAAATACTTGCGAGGGTGCTCGCTCTCGCAAGACCGTTCAAAACCGCTCCTTGTGCTAATTTTGTGCGCAAATCTTCACAGAGAACCGAATTCAGTAGAAGCCATGGAATCAGTAGAAAGCTAGCAAGCCGCTGATATTGAAAGATAAACGGGGGAACCTTCGCAACATCGAGCGGTTCGGTTTATTGACCACCTGCCACTCTTAATCAGCGGGCCGTGTGTATGTATAATGTGTTGCCCATCAAGGGCCACCGCAGGGTATCTCACACAAGGATTGTTGAATGAGGCGTTCCATTAATAAGAACGACCAATCAGAACCACAAGGCGAGGGTTCCATCATCCCATCATATACGGATCCTGAACCACACATGACCGACATGCTCCAGCGGCTTCTAGAGCACGGGTCTGCCTTTCGAGTGTTTCTCCGTCGTCGTGTAAGTGACGAGGCGCTGGTTGATGATCTCCTGCAACAAAGCATGATCCGAGCCGTTCAGCGTCACCATTCCATACGCAGTAATGACAGTGTGGTGGCCTGGTTCTACAAAATCCTTCGTCATACGCTCATCGATTATTATCGATCGAAAGGTACAGAGGCTCGTCGTAATGACGCCTTCCTCCAAGAACTGACTCTCTCTGGAGACGATAAGGAGCCTCCGCTCGATGAGGTGAAATCCACCGTCTGCGCCTGCCTCAACCGGCTCCTGCCGACGCTTCGTTCGAACTATGCTGAGCTTATCCGGCGAATCGATCTCGAGGAGGAATCTCCGAAGCTCGTAGCGAAGGAATTGAAGATATCCCAAAGTAATCTCACGGTTCGTTTACACCGGGCCCGCCAGGCCTTACGCGCCAGCTTGGAACAGTCCTGCGGGATCTGCAGCACCCATGGCTGCCTGAATTGCACCTGCGAATAACCCAGTCTGCCGGCACCCTCCTCAACGACGTGTCCTAGTCCGATACCCCTGTCAGTACAGTCGTGTTCACGCTCACTGTAATAATTGGCCTGCTCTTCCGTCTGAAGGGGTGAAGAACGCGTGCTCCTTAAAACTGAGGCGCGCGAAGCCCACTCAAAAAGGAGGTGTGCCATGGAAACATTGACCCTGAAAATCACTGGAATGAGCTGCGGGCATTGCGTTGGACAAATCACGAAGGTCTTGACCAGGCTCAATGGCGTGCAGGTGCAGAGCGTGAAGGTCGGTGAAGCCATCGTCAACTATGACCCGAGGACAATCGTTCCCTCGGAGATTATCCAGGCTGTGAACGAGGCAGGCTACGAAGCCCAGTTGGTCAGGAGGGTCGCATGAACACGATGGAATGGATGGTCATCATCGGTGGCCTCGCGGCAATACTCTGGATCAACTGGTATTTCTTTCTGGCCCGACAGGTGGTGTCCAACGCCGCGCTTGATCCGGAGGGAGTCCAGGAGGTCACCATAGTGGTTGAAGGAGGCTATCATCCGGCCGTGGTGCGCGTGAAGAGGGACCAGCCTGTCCGGCTCGTCTTCGATCGACGAGAACGGTCAGGTTGTTCGGAAGAGGTCGTCTTTGCAGATTTCGGGATTCGCAAATTCTTGCCCGCCTTCGGGAAGACCCAGATCGAGCTGACGCCGTCACAGACCGGCCATTTCACATTCACCTGCGGGATGAGCATGTTACGCGGTCAGCTCATCGTGCAAGACTAACGAGGAGACCACGATGTCGACCACGACTCCCTTGCTGTTGACAGAAACACGGAACCTGGCAGATGCGTCCGAAATCGGAACCCATACCATGACCACGCGTGAAAAGGTCACGATTCCTGTGAATGGGATGACCTGCGCCGCCTGCCAGGCGCGAGTGCAACGGACCCTACAAGGAAAAACTGGGGTGATCGATGCCTCAGTGAACCTCATGCTGAAGAATGCCGCCGTGACGTACGATCCTCAGATGACCTCCCCCATGGCCCTGGTCGAGGCGATTCGCGAGACCGGGTATGGCGCGGAATTGGCCGCGCAGGATCAGACCGCGTTCGAAGAGCAGGAGGCCCAGGATCGGGCTCAGGAGGAAGAATATCGAGAGCTTAGGTACAAGGCGTCGTTAAGTGGAATCATCGGCCTGCTGGCCATGATACTGTCCATGCCGCTCATGGGGGCTGCCGGGGCGGATGTGCATGGACCGGTTGCCGATCCGTTCATGCGATGGGCGATGGAATCAATGACCCCCGCCATCCGCGCCGTCGCCCCCTGGCTCTATACGTTCACGCCATGGGTGTTATCGTACGCGCTGCTTGCGCTGACCTTGCTCGTGATGGGATGGGCGGGGCGGCATTTCTACGTGCGCGCCTGGTCCGCCTTCCGACATCACTCGGCGGACATGAACACACTCATCGCAGTCGGCACAGGGGCCGCCTTCCTCTATTCCGTGCTGGCGACGGTGGTGCCAGAGTTCTTCCTGAGTCGAGGCGTGCCCGCTGACCTCTACTATGAAGCGGTGATCATGATCATTGCGCTGATCCTCACCGGCAATGCGCTGGAGGCTCGTGCCAAGCGGCAAACCTCCGCGGCCCTGCGGAGTCTCGTGAACCTCCAGCCGAGAACGGCACGGGTAGTGCGGGATGGCGCCGAGGAAGACATCCTCGTCGAAGCCGTGCAAAGCGAGGACATCGTCATTGTGCGGCCGGGGGAACGGATCCCCGTGGATGGAGAAATCATTTCCGGGGCGAGCGCGGTCGATGAATCGATGCTGACGGGCGAATCCCTGCCGGTCGAGAAACACCCGGGAGATCGCCTCATCGGTGGCACGATCAATCGGACCGGAGCGTTCCGGTCTCGCGCAACAACACTAGGCTCGGACAGCGTCCTGGCGCACATCGTCAAGCTCATGCGAGACGCGCAGGGGTCACGGGCGCCCATCCAGAAGCTTGCCGATCAGGTCAGCGGGATCTTTGTACCGATCGTGCTGTCCCTTGCGATCGCCACATTTGTCATCTGGTTTGTGACGGCTGATCAGGCGCCGGCTATGCGCGCATTTGCCGCGGCGGTTGCGGTCCTGATCATTGCCTGCCCCTGCGCGATGGGATTGGCCATACCGACTGCGGTGATGGTCGCCACCGGAAAGGGAGCCGAACGGGGTATCCTCATCAAAGGCGGAGAGGCCTTGCAGCGTGCCGGTCAAATCAACACCGTCGTGTTGGATAAGACCGGGACGATCACTGAGGGGCGGCCGACCGTCACGGACGTGGTACCGGTGTTGGGTTCGGAGTGGTCCAAACAGGATCTCGTTCGGCTGGTCGCCTCGCTCGAGGCTTCCTCTGAACATCCGTTGGCTGAAGCGATCGTGCGATATGCCCAAGAGCAGTCCCTCATTCTGGAGACGGCAGAGTCGTTCCAATCCGTCACGGGGCAAGGGGCAACGGGCGTCGTACAGGGTGTGGCGCTTGCCGTCGGCAATGAGGCGCTCATGTCCGGTTACGCGGTGGATCTTACCGAAACGAACGCAGGGGCGGAACGTCTAGCCGGCGAGGGGAAAACGCCCATGTATATCGCGATCAATGGTCAGTTAGCAGGAATCATCGCCGTAGCCGATCCCATCAAGCCGACATCCCGTGAAGCCATTCAACAGCTGAATCGACTGGGACTCACGGTGGTGATGCTGACGGGGGATCACCCTCGCACCGCGGAGGCCATCGCACGGCAGGCCGGAATCGACCACGTGGTGGCTGGGGTGTTGCCTGAGGGCAAAGTGCTAGAGGTCCGACGCCGGCAGCGCGCCGGAGAGGTCGTCGCGATGGTGGGCGATGGCATCAACGATGCTCCAGCCTTGGCGCAGGCCGATATCGGGTTCGCTATCGGCACGGGAACGGACATTGCCATCGAAGCGAGTGATGTGACGCTCATGCGGAATGATCTCCACGGCGTCGCGTCGGCTATTCTTCTCGCCAGGCGCACGATGCGGACGATGAAACAGAATTTGTTTTGGGCATTTGTCTATAATGTCGTCGGCATTCCGGTAGCGGCCGGCATCCTCTACCCGGTCTTCGGAATTCTGCTCAGCCCGATTCTCGCCAGTGCGGCCATGGCGTTCAGTTCAGTCAGCGTCGTGACGAATAGCCTACGCCTGCGGCGTGCGCGGGTGGCGTGAAGAGTTCGGATGTGGCGTGGGAGCGATCAACAGATGAATGAGAAGCATATAACGAGACGCCTAAGAAGCCATATTGTGAAGACTCAAGCTCTGAAGCATCATAGGACGAACACAGCCTTCCCTATACACCTGTCAGGTGCTACATGGAGAAGCCGAGCGTGGAATCGATTTTTATGCCCATGACGGAGGGAGTGGCCCGATGTTCGCTCCGGAGTTTCCTGAGATCGCCAACATTATACTGACGAGTGTTAGATAGGTGTTAGCCTGACCAGCAAATGACGGCAGAACCTGAGTAAGTGAAACAAAGAGCGGCAAACTGGTTTCAAGCTATACTCCGCAGTGGGAGTGGGGATTGCCCACTTCATCAAAGACTTGAGCAACCCCCTCTGATACAATCCCGCCTTCGGTACATCCAAAGACAGAGCTGAAACTTCTGCTGTGCTAATTTTGTGTTAGAAATCTGCAAAATGGATGGAACTCCACAGACTCAATGGAATGTATAGAATCATCGCAAGTCCTCGTTCGCAAAGAAAAAATGGGGAAACCTTCGCAAAACCAAGCCGCTGTGTGAATCCATCTTTTCGAGCTTTTAAGGCGAGGGTCCTGGGTTCGAGTCCCAGCCGGCTCACCATATAGTTGATCATGTCATGGCCCCATTCCCGCACTTAATGGATGTGTTCTTTTTGAGGAGGGGAAGGATTTTGCCACGTTGAGTTGCGGTTCCACTCGGTGGCGCCACGAGTTCTGCCTCATTGGGCTGGTCGATAGGTAACGACGGTAGGCTCTGTACGGTCGGATCGTGTGATCTCGATAACAATCACGTAGGCAGAAAATTCGATAGCGTTCTGATGGGTTATCGGCTGACTGAAGTTTCTTCTATTCTCTCCTTTTATTTGCGCGCGTGATCAGAAACCCAAAGCCCAGGACCACACCGAGGACTGCCACAACCCCTCCCAGGCCCCATCCAAGCACGCAGGAATATTCTTCATTGCAGAGGTCAAACATAAACTGCCAAAAATGGGTCATCTCGGTCTTGGCCATATATTGCACAAACATGATTTCTGCTCCGTGGCTTATCTGGTTGAGTGCCAGTATAACATTTTCGCCTGTGGGCTTGACAGCCTTTAAGGCACTAGACAATAATGCAATCCTCTAAAAGCATCGTCGCTGTGCTGCATGGCTCAGTATGAGATTGCGCCGCTACAGTTGGAGATATAGGCTGTTGTAAATTGATCGGCATCCTCACTCAGGTGAACATACCTGAGTGACGGCAGGTGCCTATCACACAAGTATTCCAATCCTGATTTCCTACTGTAGTCGGATCAAGTCGGTTTAAGACACGCGCCGGAAACTTCACGCGCATCGCGCGATGAGCTTGCCCGTTGCGAATAAAGCGGGCGGTTAATTGGTGATGCGTAGCTGCAGTTGTCGAATTCTGTCCCGTAGGCTGTGCCCGCTGCTACAGCGGCCAATCTCGCCTCATCAACCGAAAAACTATTCACATACACAGCTACATAGACGATGGCGCCACTTCGACTCTTTTACCCGGTGGCCATTGGGTGACGAGGCCGGTTTCATATCGGCCCAAGCCGGGCGTGGCCCACCTTACTGGGCCAGTTTTCAGGATTTACGTTGTCAGGGGCAGTTCGTTCACATTATTTATTAATCATTGGAGGGGTGGATCGTCATGAAGAAGTATAGAATCGTCACGCTCGCAGTTGTTGGGCTCTGCTTATCCCTATCATTCCTTGCCTCACCCGCGATGGCCGTCGAGAAGGATGGCGTCACGATGAAGGATGGTAAAATGTGGAGATTGCAGGACGGGAAGGAAATTGGCCGGATGGATCGCGAGACGACCATGTCTAATGGTACGAGGATCATGATGAACGGTAAGATGGTCATGAAGGATGGGAAAATGATACAGCTGCAGGAAGGCCAATCCCTGATGCTGGACGGCAAGCTGATCGAGGGGGCCAAGTAAGTTCTTAGAGTCGTTGCCTCAAACGACATCTGGCGGCTAGCGGAGCCCATTGGGGCTCCGCTCCGCCGGTACCAACCCTGAGGGGCTTGGGCTCAAGTCCCAACTGGCCCACCAGTTTTCAATAACCCTCCTCCATTTTCTTTTGTTGCCAAGCGCTGTAAGAGCTCCCTGTTTCTCCGATAGACATTCATGCGTAGGACCATGTGCCTGCTCATCATCCTCTTAAGTGGTTGCCATGATATCTCGCTATTGGAGCGAACAACGGCAGAGCCTCCGTCACCGATCATGCCATTATGGGAGAGTTATCAACATTGCCTCGCTGCCACCGATCCCACGGAGTTGGTCTTGATCGTTAAACGGTTCGAGCGTGTTGTATCTGAGGGGGCTGAACCTCCGTCCTGGATGAAGGCATGGGGACATCACGTGACGAACCAACCGCGCCGTACGTCGGTCGATCCCCAAGCTCTTGGAGCTGCCTGTACTCTCAGGGCTGCCGGGGTGATGGCCGAGGCCGAATTTATGCCTGAAGCTCGGGCGCTCTATCAGCGTGTGCTCGCACGATATTCGAACCGCGAATGGGCCTACTATGTTGATCGAGCCAAAGCGGCGCTGGCTGGGCTTCAAGACTCAACTCCCGAAGTCGTCGCATTTCGCCCTGATCCGCTACTGTCCCGCTGACTCTCAGCGCAATCGAGGCCAGACAACTCACCTCCACTGTCGAATGGGGGGAGGATGGGCAGATCCTGTTCATCAGGGGAGGTTCATCGGTCTTTCATCTTTGCTTGACGACATCCGGGGCTCGGCACTAGTCTGATGTAAGACTTTCCGCAGCGGGGCGACTCTAGTTATGTGACGTTTCTACCGAAGGAGTCGTATGGCCTCTCCTCGTCAGACCGCTTCCGCCCCTCAACCGTCACTCCTGGCTGAACAGCAGCGCCTTGAAGAGGACGCGCAACGTCAGCGCCACTGGAAACGTTGGGGCCCTTATCTGAGCGAACGGGCTTGGGGAACTGTGCGCGAGGACTACAGCCCTCATGGAACGGCCTGGGAAGCGTTTCCCCATGATCATGCGAGATCCCGCGCCTACCGCTGGAACGAGGATGGTCTCGCCGGTATCTGCGATCGCCATCAATTGATCTGCTTTGCCGTCGCCTTGTGGAACGGGCGCGATCCGTTTTTAAAAGAACGGATCTTCGGCCTCACCGGCAACGAAGGCAATCACGGTGAGGACGTGAAGGAATGCTACTTCTATCTCGATTCGACGCCGACGCATTCCTACATGAAATACCTCTACAAGTACCCGCACGCGGCTTTCCCTTATACCCAGCTGGCTGAGGAAAACCGCCGTCGAGGCCGTCGTGATCCTGAGTTTGAATTGATCGACAGCGGAGCGTTTGATGAAAACCGCTACTTCGACGTTTTTGTGGAGTATGCCAAGGCCTCGCCGGAAGATCTGTGCATCCGTATCCAGGTGGTGAATCGTGGCCCCGAGCAAGCAGAACTCACGCTGCTTCCGACAATCTGGTATCGCAACACATGGTCCTGGGGATCGGACATCAGGCGCCCCCGTTTCAGGCAAGGGGAGTCGACGAATCAGATGGGGGTCATCGAGACCCAGCATGATTACTATGGCCTCCGCAGGCTGCTCTGCGAGGGCGAGCCTCCCTTACTGTTCACGGAAAATGAAACCAACAGCCGCCGCCTCTATGGCGACCAAGAAGGGGCCCGGTACGTGAAGGACAGCTTTCACAATTATGTTGTGCAGGGCGAGAAGGACGCGGTCAACCCGGACCACTTGGGGACGAAGGCGGCGGCTCAGTACGTGCTGACGCTTGCCCCAGGCGCCACGAAGACGATCAAGCTGCGATTTACCAACGACGCGCAAAGTTCAGGTTTCGCCCAGCAGGACTTCGACACGGTGTTTTCGACACGCCTCGAGGAGGCGAACGAGTTCTATGACAGCCTCGCACCGAGCAATCTGTCGGAAGATGCGCGCTGTGTGCAGCGGCAAGCCTTTGCCGGATTGCTTTGGAGTAAACAGTTTTATCACTACGATGTGAATCGCTGGCTCAAGGGCGACCCGGGCATGCCGGAGCCGCCGCATGAACGCCTCCATGGCCGCAATTCGGACTGGGGGCACCTCTATAACGCCGACGTCATTTCGATGCCGGACAAGTGGGAGTACCCCTGGTATGCAGCGTGGGATCTCGCGTTTCACTGCATCCCGCTCGCGCTCGTCGATCCGACGTTCGCCAAGGAGCAACTCGTCTTGATGTTGCGTGAATGGTACATGCATCCCAACGGACAGATTCCGGCCTACGAATGGGCGTTCGGCGATGTGAATCCGCCGGTCCATGCCTGGGCCGCCTGGCGCATCTATAAAATTGATAAGAAGCGTAAAGGTGTCGGCGATCGACGGTTCTTAGAGCGTGTCTTCCACAAGTTGCTGTTGAACTTTACCTGGTGGGTGAATCGTAAAGACGCCGATGGAAAGAACATCTTCCAGGGAGGCTTTCTCGGCCTCGACAACATCGGGGTGTTCGATCGGAGCGCGCCGTTGCCGACCGGCGGCCACATTGAACAGTCGGATGCCACCAGTTGGATGGGCATGTATTGCCTCAACATGTTGACGATTGCGCTGGAGCTTGCCAGGGACAATCGGGCCTACGAAGACGTGGCCAGCAAATTTTTCGAACACTTCGTCTATATCTGCCGCGCCATGAACAACATCGGCGGCGAGAAGATCGAGTTGTGGGACCGTAAGGACGGCTTCTTCTATGATGTGCTCCACCTGCCGAACGGGGACACGACACATATGAAGGTCCGTTCGATGGTCGGCCTGATTCCTCTGTTCGCGGTCGAGACACTCGATTCCGAACTCGTGGACAGCCTGCCGAGGTTCAAGCACCGCATGCAGTGGTTCATCGAAAACCGACCGGACTTTGCGCAGCATTTGGAAACGCAGTCATACGACGGTGGCGTGCGGCGATTTCTCTCGCTCGTGAGCCGCGATCGGTTGAAGTCTGTGTTGGGGTACCTGCTGGATGAAGACGAATTCCTGTCTCCCTACGGCATTCGCGCGCTCTCGCGTTATCACAAAGACCATCCTTATATCGTCTCGGTCATGGGCCATGAACATCGAGTGGACTACGAACCGGCGGAATCCAGCACCGGTTTGTTCGGAGGCAATTCGAATTGGCGCGGACCGATCTGGTTTCCGGTCAACTATCTCTTGATCGAGTCGTTGCAAAAATTTCACTACTATCTCGGTGACCAGTATAAGGTGGAGTGTCCAACAGGATCGGGCCGTCAATCCACGCTCTGGCAAGTGGCAGCTGAGATCTCACGTCGTTTGACGCACATCTTCCTCCAGAATGCCGAGGGGAAACGTCCAGTGTTCGGTGGAACGAATCGACTACAAGACGATCCGCATTGGCGCAATAACATTTTGTTCTATGAATACTTCCACGGGGACAACGGGGCCGGTATCGGTGCGAGTCATCAAACAGGCTGGACGGGACTGGTGGCGAAGTTGATTCAGCAATCCGGGGAGTAAGATGCGTGAAGCGTCGTTCGTGAAACGTGAAGCGCAAGCGGAACAGTAAACTGGATTTTCTGAAACGAGATACGCTTCACGAGAGACGAGGGACGTCCTGACGATGAAGGTTAACACCCAGGATTGCCGGAGTCTCGACCGTGCGTTGAGTCTCGAATGGCTTGAGACGAACGGAAGAGGGGGATTCGCTTCCGGCACGATCGCGGGCGCCAATACCCGCCGATATCATGCGCTTTTGCTGACGGCCAGAAAGCCGCCAAGTGAACGAGTCGTTTTGGTCAACCACCTCGAAGAATGGCTCGACATCGACGGGGAGGCGATTCCTCTCTCAACGAATCTGTATCGGGATGCTGTCCATCCGTCCGGGTATGAACACTGTATCCAATTTTCAACAGATCCCTGGCCGACCTGGACCTTTGACTGCAACGGAATAATAGTTCAGCGGGAAGTCCTGTCGATTCACGGCCGCGATATGGTGATGGTGCGATGGAGGCTGGTTGGTAAGAAGCCAACGAGGGCTGCGCTGCGTGTGAGACCGAAGCTGACCGGGCGTGACTATCATGGGACACATCACGAGAATGGCCACCTCTCGACGGAAGCCCATGCTGGGAGTGGAATGGTTATGTGGCACGGGTATGCCGATCTGCCTCCAGTGAGGGCTTTCCACTCCGGAGCGTATCGGCATGAACCGGCTTGGTATCGGTACATACAATTCTCCGTTGAACGGCAACGTGGGCTCGATGCCGAAGAGGATTGGTGGTCGCCCGGAGAGTTCACATTCGAGCTTGATTCAGGATCCACCAGGACCTTAGCCCTCACCAGCGAGACGATCGACCAGCTCGACGTCGCGGCCCTTGCGAAACGCGAGAAGTCTCGTCGATACACAATTCGACAAGCAGCCCCAACCGATGATTCTTTGGCCGGCCAACTCTGGTGCGCGGCGGACATGTATCTCTCTGTGCGAGGGGCACAGCACACAGTCATCGCCGGGTATCCCTGGTTTACCGATTGGGGTCGCGACACATTCATTTCGTTGCCCGGCCTCTGTCTGGTTACCGGTCAATTGGACGTGGCGTGGCAGGTCATCGCCTCCTTCGCTGCGCATGTGTCTGCCGGTATGGTTCCGAACCGCTTCCCCGATGTAGGCGAGCAGCCTGAATACAACACGATCGACGCCTCGCTGTGGTTTATCCATGCGATTGATCGCTATCTCACGGCGTCACGAGATGAGGTCCGGGTGCAAGAGACTGCGTGGCCTGCGGTGAAGCAGATTCTCGACGGTTATCGGCGGGGTACTCGGTATGGGATCAAGATGGGCGAAGATGGTCTAATTGCGGGCGGAATGCCCGGTGCCCAATTGACTTGGATGGACGCGAAGGTCGGCGACTGGGTCGTCACGCCACGCCATGGAAAGCCGGTCGAGATTCAAGCCTTGTGGGTTCGATCGCTGGAAGTCGGCGAAGCTCTTGCGCGGAAATTTGGTGAGGCGGACTATGCCGATCGGTGCCACAATGACCGCAGCAATGCGATCGCGTCCTTCCTCAAACGGTTTTGGTACGAAGATGGTGGCTATTTGTACGATGTGATCGATGGACCGGAAGGGAACGATGCCTCAGTGCGACCGAATCAACTCTATGCCATTTCGTTAGTTGACGAGCTAGTCCCGCACGACCGGGCGCTGAAAATCCTTCGCCTCGTCCAAGAACAACTCCTGACGCCGGTGGGACTTCGGACGTTGTCGCCACACGATTCTCGCTATCGTCCGAGGTACGAAGGCGGTGTGCTTGAACGCGACGGCGCTTATCATCAGGGCACGGTCTGGCCTTTTTTACTGGGTCAGTTTGTGACAGCCTGGATCAAGGTTCATGGAAAGAATCCCTCCACGCTGAAGCAGGCGCGTTCGTTCCTGGATGGGATCAGCGCGCATGTGAAAGAAGTGTGCCTTGGCCAAGTTTCAGAGATTTTCGATGCCGAAGCGCCCCATACCGCGCGTGGCTGCTATGCTCAAGCTTGGTCGGTTGCAGAACCTCTACGAGCCTTGATAGAAGATCTCGGTATCCAGGCCAAGACGCAGAAAACGACAGTAAAACGGGTAATTATACGGCAGCGTAAGGAAACAGCTCCTCAATCGACTCAGAAGCAGGGAGGCAAGAGCTTGTCGAGAGGAGAACAGGCCACACGTAATCCGTGATGTCTTAATAATAGGAGCGAAAGAACCAAACGGTTCAGCACCACATGATTACGACATTACTCACTCGGATCACACCACCTTGCAAAGACGTTACCCACTTGGCGTCGCAAGCCATGGATCGCCCGCTGCCCTGGTCGGCGAGGCTTACTCTCCACCTTCATTATTGGATTTGCGAAGCCTGCGCGCGATATCGAGATCAATTGCGCACCGTTCGCCAAGTCCTGCTCCGATTGACCAACACGGTAGGGTACCGGAATCACGAATCTTCGTCACCCGCGCCGGAGGTCAAAACTCGACTGACAGACGCTTTCCGCGCCAAGCACGAATAGCCGCACGACTTCTCCATCGCTCGGCCTGTGCGTAGTATTTGTCCTTGAACGTTCCTTGTAGTTTGCGGCGAGGGGAGTTTTTATACTCTTTGGCCGAATACCCCGTAGCTTGCTACGGAGATGAAGGCGAGGAGAACCCTCCGTAGCCTTGGCGAAGGAGGGTTAGGCAGGGGGGCTTCAGAGAATTTCGCAAGATACCCCGCAGCTTCGGGCCTTCGCAGCCGAAGTGGCTGCTTCGGCGGAGTAGGCTGCTGCGGGGAGCTTCATTGGAGCCCGTCAGGAGGCGTCTTGAGCAGCTTGGCGAACCGATTCTTGTCGATAGACTTCTCATAGGCTTCCTCGGGCGAGATCCACTTCTTCGTCAGAAGATCCTGAATCGCATCGTCCAAGGTCTGCATCCCCATGGCTTTTCCCGTCTGCATGACCGATGCAATTTGGACCGTCTTGGCGTCGCGAATGAGATTCCCGACAGCGGGCGTACAGACTAAAATTTCCAGCGCCGCACAGCGTCCTTTCTTGTCGATCCGCTTAAACAGATTCTGTGCGACCACGACTCTCAGCGCCGTCGACAGCGTGTTCCGGATTTGCGGTTGTTCTCCATGGGGGAAGACTTCCACGATTCGATCGACCGTCTTGGCCGCATTCTCGGTGTGCAGCGTTCCGAAGACTAAGTGGCCTGTGGCCGCAGCTTCGACTGCCAGAGAAATGGTTTCGAGGTCCCGCATTTCTCCGACAAGGATAATGTCAGGATCTTCCCGCAACGCACCGCGCAACGCCGATGCGAACGTCATCGTATGCAGTCCCACTTCTCGATGGTTCACGATGCAATCCTGACTTTGGTGGACGAACTCGATCGGATCTTCAACCGTCAGAATGTGATCCTTTCGATTTTTGTTGGCATAGTCGACCATTGCTGCCAAGGTCGTGGATTTACCGCTGCCGGTCGGGCCGGTGACCAGAACTAGTCCCTTTTTCAACATGGCCGCGCGTGTCAGGATCGGAGGGAGCCCGAGATCCTCAGCCGTCAGAACCGTGCTGGGGATTTTCCGGAACACTGCCCCGATGCCGTATTTGTGATTGAAGAGGTTGGAACGAAATCTGGCGACACCGGCAATTTCATAACCAAAATCCACGTCGCCGGTTGACTCGAACTGCTCCATCTTCGATTCCGGCAAGATTTCGTGCAACAATGGTTGGAGGGTGTCCTGGGTGAGAACAGCCTGTCCGGCAATTCGCTCCAACTCGCCGTCGATCCGCAGGGCAGGTGGTTGCCCCGAAATCAAGTGCAGGTCGGACGCGCCCTGTTCCGCCATCATTCGAAAGAGTTCATCGATTTTGGCCATGCTGTTGCGCACCTCTATTCGGGACCAGGATCGTATCTCTGTGTTGGAGTATACGTGCTTATATGTCGGTTACAAGAAAAACCGCAGGACAATCCACGCGCACCGGCGGTGGGTGATTAGAGGATGTGTTTGTGTGTTGACGTGGCATGCTACGACAACTCATGCAGATTGTCCTGGGGCCATCCATGACGCGCTGGGTACGCACACACCACGTCCCCACCTGATGGCGTGAAAGTGGTCAGGTGGCTCTTTCGCGAAACTGCAGGCCGACCGGAAAGGTTGCCGCATAGCCGGCAGTCGTTGTCGTCGTATCAAGCACGAGTCGATCACCACCACGGCGGAAGATCCAATCCTGCTGATTTCTCGTCGTGCGCGGACCTTTCGCGGCGTATGGATTGGCAGCATGAGCGCGATCCGTCACCGCATCGTCGAAATACAATTGCGAGGTAAACTCGAAGCTCCGCCTGGACACAGTGGTAGTGCGAATTTTGAAGTGAATATGCACTGTCCGGCCAGGATACCAACCAGGATATATCGTGACAAACCGCGCTTCCCCGTGTGCATCGGTGACCTGATGGCCGCGTAGAAATTTCTTGCCGATCGTGTCGAACCCAGGATCCTGTATATCCGAATAGACCCCCTGCGCATCGCAATGCCAGAGGTCTACCTGAGCATCCGGCAGCGGTTGACAATCTCCCGCGTTGAGGCGCGAGACCAGTAGCGTGAGAGCCAGTGGCGTACCGGGACTCACTCGTCCATCGGCCGGATCAGCCCGAATGTCGGAGCGATTCAAGCGCTCGTCAACGAAGTACGGACCTTCGGTTTGTTCCGGTCGGACCACACATGAGGGTCCACGTGTGTCCGCAATCGCCCATCTGGGAAAGAGACTGCCACCCGCCAGCCAGACCGCACCAGTGGCGCCGAGATATGCCATCACTTCACGGCGGGAAAGGAGCCGCCCCATAGGTCTGTCTTCGTTCCTCATTGCAATTCTCTTTCTTTTGAGCGTGCCAGCGTGTTGAGCAAGTCGAAAGCGGCGAAGTGCGGCAGATGGAGGCTCTCGTGGAAAACCAAGGTAGTCACGATGCTACCGTCCATAAGGGAGAGATTCCCCTGAAGCTGTGGCAGTGCTTTGCGGTAGCGAGCCATACCAACTCCTTCGGTTTCGAATCAGAGAAGATATTACAAAGTACTTATAGGCAGAGATCGTGTCAACAGGGCGAGACTGGACCTGCACGTTATTCAACTTGCGAGACGCCGAGCGCTGAGAAATGGGAGCGCGAACTGCCAAGTTAACAGTCTGTTCAGAGTCAGCGCGAAATGGTATTGGGCAGGAGAGAAAAGACGGTGGGAATCGATGAACAAGTATCGAGCGATGGCTGGAGACAACAGCGGTTGCCCGCATGGAACGTATCCCAGAACTCCGGTCCGCTCATTGTCGAATCTCACAAAGGCGATACCGGAGTTCCGATGTTTTCCAGGCGCCGTGTTACACGGTGGCGGTTTCGACTTCTTTCGTGGCCTTGGCGGCGAGGCTATTTCTCCGATTTTTGGCGATTGTCCGATCGATGACTGCTCCGCAGTTGACGCATTTCCAGGCATAGAAGGCCAGGAAAAAATCAGAGAATCGTTCCAACATCATCAATCCTTTGCACTTCGGGCAATCCATGATTATTTTCTCCCTTGTTATGAAACCGAACGTACACAAGGCAATAGCAATTAATGGTCCAGCACGACTCTGCCGTATTATCAATGGCTTAGCACTGTGGCAACTACTTATACGTACAAATTTGTACGCTCCATTGCATGTATGTTTTCAATTTTGTGCAACACCATAGGGACGTAAGGGGTAAGGCGTGATGGGTTAGGGGAGAAGGGCGATGAAACGTGGGGTGTACGCAGCAAAGCGCGGTATGGGTGAGGGGTAAGATCGTTAGGCACAAGAAGGAGAGCGGTGCGAAGTAGGGTTGTTGGACAGGTTTTCAGGCCGAGCAATCAGAACAGACTTCCAGCCCCATTGTTAGGGATTGCCGCAGGCGACCTTTAGCAGCTCCCGCGGTGGCTGTTCCGGGCGGGGCCGCCGCCCACTGAGTTATGCCAGTGGTGGAGCGCACGACGGACCCGGCACCCATCTTCCCGGAGAGCCAGCTCGACTTGAGCGGTTGGCTCTTCTGGCCTTGATAGCAACCTGGCGCAACGCCTCGGCGTTCAACCCAGGAAAGGTCAGAAACCGTCCATCCAGTGGGAACTCGGTTCCGAGGACATTGGCGACATAGGTCTGGGGGAGTCTTGGGCAAGGAGACGGACTTTATCGATCAAACGAGGAAACAGAATGTACCCACCGAGCGCCTCCCCGAGAGGTCGCAACGGCACCGGTTTTGGAAGATCCATGACAGTCCTCAATGACGAATGATGCCGTATACCCTAAGCCTGACCACCAGAGAAATGAGGAGCGCGCGCGCAGCGAAGTGGGAAATGTCCTTACTTCTTTGCAACCTTTAGCTGTGCAGTTCTTGTAAAAACTCTTCTTTGGTAAGGATG
>JBGTMB010000079.1:0-8956 GCA_041743755.1 Nitrospiraceae bacterium
GGGGTGGCCGAGCGCACGCTGCAACGGTGGCAGTGCCCGCAGACGGCCGAGGAGGGCCGCCGGGGGCCGCGGACGGCTCCACGGAATACGCTGTCACAACGTGAACGTGATCAGATGGTGGCGATGGCGGCACGTCCGGAGTTTTGCAATGCGAGTCCGCATCAGATCGTCCCACGTTTGGCGGACCGAGGAGAATATCTGGCCTCAGAATCGTCCGTCTACCGCGTGCTGAAGACGCACGATCTGCTGGCGCATCGCGGTCGGGCGACACCCGCTCACCGGGCCAGGCCGCGCGCGGATGAGGTCACGGTGCCTCGGACGCTGTTCAGTTGGGATATCACGTATCTGCTGAGTCCGATTCGGGGGCAGTATTTTTATTTGTATCTATGTGTGGATGTCTTCTCGCGCAAGGCCGTGGGCGCGGAAGTCCATGCCGAGGAATCCATGGCACACTCCTCACAGTTACTCGAGACGATTTGCCGTGAAGAAGGCATCGAGCCGCATCAGGTCTCCGTGCATGCGGACAACGGAGGAGCGATGAAAGGCGCGACCATGCTGGCCACCATGCAACGGCTGGGCGTGATGCCCTCGTTCAGTCGCCCGTCGGTCAGCAACGACAATCCGTTTTCTGAGTCGTTATTTCGGACCGTGAAATACTGTCCCTTGTATCCAACCAGGCCGTTTGCCAATCTGGACGCGGCCCGTGCGTGGGTCGTGACCTTTATGCATTGGTACAATCACGAGCATTTGCACAGTGGTATCCGGTTCACCACCCCGGCCTCACGCCATACCGGCACGGACACCGCGATCTTACACCACCGAGATCGTGTGTATCACGCCGCCCAACGCACCCATCCCTCGCGGTGGTCAGGCGCTACACGCAATTGGACGAAGATTGAACGCGTCACGTTGAATGGGTTCAAAGAAGGAGCACGGTCCGTGAGCCTGGCGAACCGTCGCACGGCGAGCTGATGCTGACGCGACATCTATCCTGAAACTTACCGCGATAGGGGCGGCCCCGCGTGGTGTTGCGGGCCGACTCGCGGCTCACGGTGCTGGGCGCGCGTCCCAACACCCTCGCCATCGTCCGCAACGAATGACCCTGGGCCAGGCCCAAGCTCAACGTCTCACGGTCTTCCGCACTCATGTGTCGATAGGATCTTGTTAACATGGCAACACCGTAGCCCATCCGGGCCGGTAGTGTTGCACTTGGAGTTAGAACTCAAGGTGATATTCCCCTCAGAAATGTCCTTGGTGGACATACAGCCGAGACCTGGCATCTTCTTAAGGACTTCGATTCTGTCTCTCGCAAAATGAAAAGACGTCATTCTGGAACCATCTCGTGGCACTCAACCGGGGTGGGCGTCATATGAGTAGTGAGCAATATTGAACAGGCAGGAGAGAGGTTTTCACTTATGATGATGTTGCCTTGCAATAAGGACGAAGTTGCTGACAGCGATATTCACACTGAGGACTGTGCCGTTTACTGTGGAGTTTGACTGGCACACGCTCACTTTTCTCGCTAACGCCAGCACACACAGGAGTTCAATAGAGGGAATAGAGGTGCGGATGTCTAAAGATCGTCTGACCCAGACAAAGCATTATCAGGAATGTATTGCCGCCTGTTTCGCCTGTGCCCAGACCTGCGAGACTTGCAGCGACGACATGATCGGCATGGATCATCATGGTGATCAGAAACTCATGGCACAATGCATTCGGTTGTGCCGCGAGTGTGCGGATATCTGCGTACTGGCAGGCCGTTGGATGAGTCGAGGCTCCACGATGAGTGATCGACTGTGCGGCCTCTGCGCCGATATCTGTGACACATGTGCCGAGGTCTGTGAACAGCACGCCCCACATCATGCTTTGTGCGGACCTTGCGCCATAGAATGTCGTCGTTGCGCAGAACTGTGTCGAAAAATGATACATGCGGCGGCCTAGCCGTCGAGGTAAGGAGCCATCATGAAACGTGGAATGATCGAGTTGATGGTATTGTCAGCGCTTTTTCTCCAGGGTCCTATCGCCAACGCTATGGAGACGAGTCAGTCCATCCGGCCCGTGTCAGGCCCGATAGATCCTTTACCGCCAAAACCGGTACCCCCTTCACCGTCACCAGGGCCCACTGAGCCGAAGCTGCCGAACCAGATTCTGCCGCGTGCCTAAGGAGATATTATGTTCGTGAAGATGATCGTACTGCTTGTCATGCTACTCAGTGCTCCTTCTTTATCGATGACGATGGCAGCGTCGCCTGAGCATACGGGCGAGGGGACGCATGTCGTCATCGGGACGCTTGAGGAACTCGATATGTCCAAGATGAGTGGAAAGATTAAAACAGATCTAGGACAGACGGTCGTGTTCACGATGACGAGGCCGGACTTGT
The DNA here is from genome assembly GCA_041743755.1 of Nitrospiraceae bacterium. Classification (GTDB taxonomy): domain Bacteria; phylum Nitrospirota; class Nitrospiria; order Nitrospirales; family Nitrospiraceae; genus Palsa-1315. The sequence goes on from JBGTMB010000079.1 coordinate 2,381, forward strand.
TTAAGGGACTGTCGGTAGGAGAACACATTGCCGTCCGCCTGGATGATCAGGGGCACGTGATAAGGGTCATGGATACGACCGTTCCGGAACTCCCAAGCCCTGAGAAGTAAGCCGTTCAACTGCCACTTATTCTAACTGGCCCTCTTCACCATACCTCCTCCTTCCTGTGATCAAGCCGCGCCCACATCCTTTTTTTATAGGAAGATTGGGATGGCCCGGCTGGGGCACCAACGAACTCATCAGAGAAGCGCTGAGTTCTCAACAAACCTATTCGAGGGTCTTCGCGTCGAAGCTAGCGAGGGCGTCGTCTTGAACGGTATAGCTGATCTCGACGGGGGTGCAGCAGACTTCACAGTCCTCGATGTAGGTGTGACGGATTACTGAGAGGTCTAGAACCATCGAAATCTCTTCCCCACAAGAGGGGCAGGTGAAGGTGTGTTCCATTGACCGAGAAAGGTATCGCAAATCTATGTGGATGACACCTACAGGTCGCCGGACCTTGTAATTCTTAACCGGCGTACTATCAACACGCTCATATTCTCAGATAGGGGTTGGGGTTTGCAATTCCATATAGCGGAACTCGTCTGTGCGCAGCTCTTCGGTGCCGAGGTCTTTTGCATGTGAAGCCTGCTGCTCTGCATAATGGTGGGATCGGATGGTGTGTGGCGTGGTTGAAGGGCGCGGTCGCCGCGGTGGTCCGCGGGTGGGTTTCTGTGCTGTGGTCTGGTCACTTATCAATCGTGAACATGGGGACTCCGGCGCGAGGCACCTCGCCGACGGCCATCTGGAACAAGAGGTACAGCATTTGGAAGGCCTGGCGGTTCCAGCGTGCCAGCGGCCCCGTGGTGTTCACGGCATAATATTTTCCGTGGGATTGAATCGACAAGTCAGCTCCCGAGGGCGCTCCGTCCGACAGCACGAGTTCCATGGTGTGGACGGGATTTTCGTGGACCGTTGGGGTCCGCGGATCTTTGTCAACGTGGTATTCGGGGTCTTCCCCAAGCGATCGGCCCAGGAAGTTGAGAATGGTATTGAAGCTCCGCAGCCGAAAATCTCCCTTGATGGGGTATTCCCCTCCGACGTGCCCTGGGCGGATGTCGAAGGCCACATCGTTGAGGTGCCCGTCCTCCGTTTCGTCGACCAACCGGGCCCGTTCGTCGGATGAGAGCGTGTCAGGGTCATAGTTGGTGATGAGAATGGGTCCCGTGATTTGTTTTCGAAGGGTATAGCTGTTGTCTTTCTGGTTGTAGGTGACGAGATAGTCTTTCTGTAATGCTTGAAAACCTTCGGCTGTGACCGAGTTGGCAGGAATGGTCCATGTCCGCTTATAGACGAGCGGTTCGGCATGGAGTTGGTTCTGATCTTGAATGGCCGAAAGATGCGTGACTACCCGGCGGAACATCTCATAGCCCGCCCGATCTGCCGGTGTATTGCGATAGGCAATCCCCTGCCCATGCTCCGTGATCCGGAGTTCCTGTGCCATCAGCCGCAGCAACAGATCGATGTCGTACCGCTGTCGGAGGAGGAGGAGGAATTTGGTCTCCAGGAAGGGAGTCAAGAGCCGCTTGGTAAACTCTTCCCCTTCGATCGGTACCATACTGATGGTGGGGTTCTCCGCCATGCTGCCGCCAAAGATCGGCATGAGCGCTCTGCCGGCATCTCCTGTGAGTGCCGGAGTGGCGCCGGCGCTGACACGGAAATCGAACGTTGCGGCGATATTCGACACGCCGGTGAAGTGGATAGGTTGATGCTGATGAGCACGGGCAATGTTGATGAGCAGTTGTTTGGAGAGGGCATCCGTGACCGCCTCGTCATAGGTTGTCACGGCGCGATTCAGTGTGACGGGAGAGAGGCAGCCGGTCATGGCCAGGCTGCAGAAGAGTCCCGCTAGGGTCAACCATGTGAAAGATTTTGAACGTTGCCCCATCGTCATGTGAACAGCTTTCGTGCGAGACCGGCCACCCTCCAGAAGGTTTGTAGCATAACTGGCAGGGGATGCCTAGCGGATCGCATGCGCTTCTTGGTGAAAAACGAACAGGAGGCGGGAGAATTTGCTGATGTATGTATCGTGTACGTCAGAGATGAAACAAATATCGAAATATGCTTAAACTCCAGCGTTGCATGAGATCGTCATTGAAGGGACTGATGGTAAGGAGAGGAAGTATGGAAGTGCGGCCAATGCAAAGTGGTCGGGAATCTTTTCTTGCCTACCCAGGGCAATCAAGACTCCCGACCCATTCGGTTGTTGAGCTATTCCAGCGGTGGCACCACTCCGGCAAATGTCAACAGATCGGTGATGCGGAACTCACCTGATGTCACAGACGGTAGCACGGGTGTCCAGTTTGGCCGAGCGGCCAAATAGGACGTCTCATCGGCCTTCAGCAGACCGATAAACACGTCCCCGACGATGCGGCCTCCCACCGGTCCTAAGCGGAGGCCATCCTCCATCAGCTCCGCCTCCTTCAAAATGTAATACCAGAGCGGCGTGCTCTTCTCCATGTCAAAGGGTTTGAGCATATCTAGCTGCACGGGAGTCAATACTGGAACGCCCATTCTTCTCGCAATGGCCTGGCCTGAGGGTATCCCAAAATTGACGTGGCGCATCAGATTGCGCGAGGCCAACGACTGGACTCCGTCGGACGGCAGGCCTGGAGCCGGCCCACGCGAACCTGGAAGCAACATCACGACGCTGGAGAGTTTGCCGTCAATCTTTTTGTTCGGTCGGAAATTGTTGTCGAATTTGAAGAACGTTTGCCAGTCGACAAACCGACGCGGTGCGCGCTTCCCGCCACGCATATCGTCTGGATCCGGGTTGTTGGGGTCCTGCGTATCGTCGAAGAGAAAGGCGAAGACCGGGGCTCCGCCAGTGGGCCCGAAGTTCAGACGATAGCTCGGACGAATTTGTGAATGGCCGAAGCGGTAGGCGGCCACGGAAAATTCGATCGGAAGCAACGGATCCTTTGACCGTCTGTCGCGCCGACCATCTGCACCGTCGTCGACCTGATAGAAGCGAGGTCCTTTTCGGAGGAGGTTATCGACAAGCTCTTGTCCGATCGTCAGCGGCAGAAATTCGTGCACAATGATCCACTGATAGTGCCAGCGGACCTGGCGTTGGGCCTTTTTGAAGATCTGCTCAGCCGATTGGTCGGCGTGAGCGGGATCGGCGCGCAGGTGGTCGATCACGGCATTGTGAAAGCGCAGCATCGCCAGGTGGAACTGCGCAAGGATCACATGTTCGTCGTTCCGGCTATCTCCAAGGATAGCGGTATTGTTGGGATCACGCGGGAGGTCAAAACGGATCGCGCCCTTGCGAGAGACAAGCTCTGAACCCGGAATGGCCTCGACCTTCATCTTAATCTCGCCGGAACTCAGGTCATACAACTCCGGGGAGCCTTGCGGCCCCTCGCCATACATGCTGTCAAGATCGAACGCCGCGGTGCGAAAGTTCGTCGTCTTTCTCGGGTTGCTCCGTTCGAGCAACGGAGATCTCGGGTCGAGCGTGATATCGTGGTCCAGGAACTGACCGAAGAAGGTCACGCCCGCCGTCATGTTGAGGTTGTCGGGATTGTGTGGACTGAACACCGCGGGATTCGTGATCGACTGAATCGGATCGGTCAGGTTATCTAAGGCGTCGATGATGCCACCTTTTTCGCCGAGCTTCTTGGCCTGTTCGCGTGCGGCATCGGTCGGCGGGGCGTAGGGCGGCAGCTCAGGAAACATGCGTGTAAAGGAATTGTCTGGCGTGTGAGGCCGGTCTCGCAAGCCGGGAAGGGTCAAATTATTTTTCCCATCAGCGTGAGCCGCAGTGAGGCCAAACAGCGCGGTAGAACACAGTATTCCTGCTAGACCGGCCGACAGGTATTTCTTGCGACGATGCGACATTACGGTCCTCCCCTAAGAATTAATAAAATTAAAAATTAATAAAATATTTTGGAACCCTGAGATCCGGGAATCAACAAATTTTCCCCGGCATGACCGCGAATCCAGTCGGGCAAGTGCAAAAACTGAACCATGATGTGCGTGTAACCTACCTCTTCATTTTTCAGGCGAAACAAAAGAAATAATCTTTGTGGAGTCTGCTCTCGAACGAGAACTGTATGCGAAAGTGTCCAGCGGCCCCAAGAAATGTACAACTTGGTCCCTTCATCAAAAAAACCCCAAGACCTCCTGCGATGACTTTGGGCTCCGTCCTGAAAGACTCTGCCTCAACCATGTATGCGCGGCAGCGCGCCGCACAATTTTAGGTTGTCATATCTAGAAAGTTCCTCGCAAGATCTCTACCCTCGCCATCAAACTTTTTGCTCTTCTCCTTGGTGAGCGGGTAAACGCAGCGCGAGAACTGGCATCTTCGGGGGATAGGGGCTGGAAATTTGGCATGATCGCCAGATGCGAATACACCGAGGCCTATGGGACACCTCCCGCTTTCCGGCTTCCGGTCAAACTCAATGATGCAAGGCATATTCGGTGATCCGGAGGCCCGCGTCATCCAGATTGGCTGGCGCTGGGAGTTTGTCTGGGGGAGGGCACGATTATCGGCGCGAGTGCCCACGTCTGATTATGTATATCGCGCGCAAAGCCGACTACTCGTGATCGATTTGTACCACTGGTTCGTCTTTTTCCTCTGATCTTTGCTCATCTCATAATAGCGGATCCAGGTTTCAGTAAGGCGGACCACACCGAATGACCCACCCGGCGAAACCACACCAACCAATCGAGACTCCAAGAATAGGTCTACAGCTTGGATGATTTGGGCTGCCTATTCGGCGGTAGGAACTTTCGGATCTCGCGAGTGTGTCTCCAGTCATTCGTGGGGTGATCGCTAGGCTCTGTCGACATTTAGTGAGAATTACGCGAGAATCTCCCCACCAAGGAGGTTCTCATGGACTATACGAAGTATTTGCGAGAGGATCAGTGGGAGCGGATCAAAGATTCGCTTCCCGGCAAAGCCGGCGATGTGGGGCGCACGGGCGATAATCGGTGCTTTATCGAGGCCGTGATGTGGATCGGTCGCACCGGTGCGCCCTGGCGCTCATTGCCCCGTGTGTACGGCCGATGGTCTGGTGTCCATCAACGGTTCCGACGGTGGGCAAAAGCGGGGATCTGGCAAATGATTTTCAATACCCTAGCGATCGATGCCGACACGGAATGGCTGATGATCGATGCCACCATCATTCGCGCCCATCAACACGCCGCGGGCGCAAAAGGGGGCAGCAGACGCAGGCCTTAGGGCGTTGCCGAGGCGGGTTTACCACGAAACTGCATGCCGTGTGCGATGCGTTGGGCAATCCGCTCCGGTTCATCGTGACGGGAGGCGAACGGCATGACAGTACACAAGCCCGGGCGCTGCTGGAAGGGTTCCGCGCCCACGCCGTGCTTGCCGACACAGGCTATGATGCGGATGAGCTGGTCAAATGGATTCAACAGACTGGGGCCTTGGTGGTGATCCCACCGAGATCGAACCGGACAGTCCTCCGCGACTACGACAAAGCGCTGTACAAGGAGCGCAATCGGGTAGAACGGATGTTTGGGTACCTCAAGCATTTCCGTCGGGTGGCGACGCGGTACGACAAGACAGCGCTCTCCTTCCTGTCGTTCGTCCAGCTCGCGGCCAGTTACTTATGGCTCAAGTAAATGTCGACAGAACCTAGTTGATGTGAAGGATTTCTTTGCGGCTGTATGTTGCAGCATACACCCTGAAGACTTCTGTGAAGTCAACGGGATACACGAACTCTAATATAGGTGATGAACTCATTTCCCTTCGGACAGGATGCGCCTCCTAAGTGTGGAGAGCGAGGGCGCAAATGAAAAGTCTTGCAATTACAAAGTCGCAAGTTTTCATCATACTGAGGCGCGATGCTTGCTCTTCCCTATGTATGGAGTTCTAGTAGGCTAAAGAAATAATGAGGCTGGAGGTTCGGTCATGGCGACCCACATTAGTGATGAAATGCTCTCCCATTTCGTCCCCGTTACCAACCACGCGTCTGCTGTGATGCCGCCTACAGCGATCTCCCCGCAACGGCGGTGTGAGGAGCGTATGGACTATCGGCACATGTGCTCGTATGAGATACGTGAGATTATCAGCGGGGAGTCCGTCATCATCGGGGAAGGAGGGGCTTTCGTGGTCAATCGGAGCACGGAAGGAATGCTTCTCCTCATGGCCTGGCGCCTCACGCGATGCAGTTAATCGAAGTGCGCATCTCACGCTCTGGATGGCGTAAAACCCTCAGTATCTTTGAACCCCGATGGACCAAACCCCGACAGGTGGAGTCACACGGAGATCTCTACCTGGTTGGATGCCGACGAAAATTCGGCCCTCGTGACTGTTTGGCTTTGAAGTGAAGTGATACATAAATAGATTTACTTATTATGCCGTACGTGTATACTCTTCCTCCAGAGGAGGACCTGCCCATGCGCATCGCCCCGTCCCTGCAGCTGACGGATCCCGAACGCCAGCAACTGGAGCAGTGGGCGCGCGGCCGGCGGACGCCCGCCCGACTCGTGCTCCGCGCCAAGATCGCCTTGTTGGCGGCCGACGGCCACACCAACCAGCACATTGCCGCTGCCCTGGACACGAGT
>JBGTMB010000080.1:0-5236 GCA_041743755.1 Nitrospiraceae bacterium
CGCATGAGCTGCCGCTAGCCGCGCAATGGGAACGCGATAGGGCGAGCAACTCACATAGTCCAATCCAAGTTCGTGACAGAATTCCACGGAGCTGGGATCGCCGCCATGCTCACCGCATATGCCGAGCTTAATCCCAGGACAGGTCTTCCGGCCTCCGGCGATGGCCTGCCGCATGAGAGCTCCCACCCCTTCGCGATCAAGGACTGCAAATGGGTCGGACTCAAGAATATTCGCCGTTCGATAAAAGTCGATGAACTTCGCCGCATCGTCACGGGAGAAGCCGAACGTAGTCTGGGTAAGGTCGTTCGTTCCAAATGAAAAGAACTCCGCCTCTGTCGCAATGCGATCCGCCGTAACAGCGGCACGCGGCAGCTCGATCATGGTACCCACGAGATAGGAAAGCTTCACGTTGTATCGCTTCATCGTCTCCTGCGCCACCTCGCGGATCAAATCTTTCTGTGCCTTCATTTCCGAGACCATCCCTACCAGCGGGATCATGATCTCCGGGACAATCTTCTTCCCTTCCTTGGCCAGCTCACACGCGGCCTCCATGATGGCCCGCGCCTGCATGCGGGTAATCTCCGGCATCGTAATCCCGAGTCGGCAGCCGCGTAACCCGAGCATAGGATTGAACTCGTGGAGTTCCTCAACGCGGGCCAGCAACCGCCGCTTCTCTTCGAGCCTCGGACCGTCGCGCCCAGTCAGTTCCAGCTGAGCAATTTCCACCATCAAGTCTTCACGCTTCGGCAAAAATTCGTGCAACGGCGGATCGAGCAGACGAATGGTGACCGGATAGCCCGCCATCTCGCGATAGAGCCCGATGAAATCCTGTTTTTGCAGCGGCAAGAGCTGATCGAGAAACTTTTCCCGCTCTTCTTTCGTCCGAGCCAGGATCATCTTCTGCATGATCGGGATACGATCCTCGGCAAAGAACATATGTTCCGTCCGACAGAGTCCAATCCCTTCCGCGCCGAAGCCACGCGCGATGCTCGCCTGATCCGGGACGTCCGCATTGGCGCGGACGTGAAGCTTCCGGACACGGTCGGCCCATGACAGAATCAACGCGAAGCGCTGGTACTTGTCCGACTGCTTCGCATCCAACTTGCCCTGGATCACTTGAATGATTTCAGATTCGACGACGGGCACGTCTCCCTCGTACACATTGCCGGTCGAACCGTTGATCGACAGATAGTCCCCCTCGCGGAACACTTTGGCCCCGATGCGAACGGACTGGCTGTCCAGCACTTCCACCGCATCGCAGCCGGCCACGCAGACCTTGCCCATTTGCCGGGCGACCACCGCCGCGTGGGAGGTCATCCCGCCCCGAGCCGTTAAGAACCCTGCCGCAGCGTTCATCCCGTGAATGTCGTCCGGGCTGGTTTCCTGTCTAACCAGCACCACACGGGCGCCAGCCGCTTTCATCGTCACGGCTCGATCAGGAGTGAGAGCGATCTTCCCGGCTGCCGCGCCAGGACCGGCCGGGAGCCCTTTTCCTAGTGGATTGGACTTCGCCTCTTCTTTCGTATCGAAGATCGGATAGAGATATTGCGCCAATTGCTCAGGCCCGATCCGCTGCACGGCTTCCTGCTTTGAGATGAGGCCTTCTCTGACCATATCGACCGCAATCTTCACGGCGGAGATGCCGGTCCGTTTGCCGGCCCGCGTTTGCAGCATGTAAAGCTTGCCCTCTTGGATCGTAAATTCCAAATCGAGCATATCCCGGTAATGTTTTTCGAGCCTCTTGTAGGTGTGTTCCAGTTCCTTGTAGGCCTCCGGCACATTCTTTGCCAGCGCACTGACCGGAAGCGGCGTCCTGATGCCGGCGACAACATCCTCTCCTTGGGCATTCATCAAACACTCTCCGAAAAAAATCTTATCGCCGGAAGCCGGACTACGTGTGAAGGCCACACCAGTCCCGCTCGTTTCCCCCATATTCCCGAATACCATCGCCACAACATTGATCGCGGTCCCCCACGAGTCGGGAATCCCATAGAGGCGCCGATAGGTGACGGACCGCGCGCCGAACCAGGATGAAAAGACGGCATTGACCGCCAAGCGAAGCTGTTCGAGCGGCTCATCGGGGAACTCTTTCTTGGTCTCTTCCTTGATGAGCGCCTTGAAACTGGCAACCAATTCCCGGAGATGCCGCGCATCGAGATGGGTTTCGTGCGCGGCACCCACCTCGGCCTTCTTGTGCTTGAGGATCGCTTCGAAATGTTCGCGCGGCACGCCCATGACGATGCTGCCGTACATGGACACGAAACGCCGATAGCTGTCCTGAGCAAACCGATCGTTGCGAGTTTTTACCGCCAGCCCCTCGGCCGTCTTGGTCGTCAGCCCGACGTTCAGCACTGTGTCCATCATGCCGGGCATCGAGGCCCGGGCGCCGGACCGGACTGAGACCAGCAACGGCCGTTCAGGGTCGCCAAACCCCAAGCCCATCGACTTTTCGACCCGCTTGAGCGATTTCAGCGCGGCATCCCACATGCCGGGAGGGTACTGTTTTCCATTCTTGTAATATTCAACGCAGGCCTCGGTCGAAATCGTGAAGCCGGGTGGAACGGAAATGCCGAGATTCGTCATTTCAGCAAGTCCGGCTCCCTTGCCACCCAGGAGCTCTTTCATGTTGGAGGTCCCTTCGGCCTTGCCGTCACCGAAGTAATACACATATTTCTTTGCCACGCTGCCCTCTCCTTCGTGTTGACTTCAAGTCAATTCAATGGACCAGTGATGCCCCATGGCTGGCGGCAGATTCGAGACGCAATCGATACCAGCCGACCAGATACCATTTCGCCACCAGCCCGAACGTAATCACTGCCACGACGACCAGCACCGATATGAGCAACCGATAGTCGGCATGCCTCCCCTGATCGACATAATACTGCCCGTCCGGCCCTTGCCGAAACTTCGTCTCTCGTTGCAGCTGATGCGTCTTGCCGGATGGATCGGACAGATGAATCCATTCCGAACAGAGAGGCACCGGTTCCGCCGCTCCCGTAACCGAATGCCAGCCGAGCCGAAGACAAATATCCTGTTTGGAATTGAAGATATCAGGAGTTGCTGCCAGTTCATCGAGGTTCATCCCGCTGACCCGTAACCCGACCAGAACGATCGCATTACAGAGAACAATCATGGCAAGAGACACGCCGATGGCGAACCGACGGACTCTCTTCGCCCGACGCTGATCGTCTGACGATGGTTGGGAAAGAGACGCTGTACCCATGGACGGCTCCATACCGTACTGCCCCTATGTTGCTCCTTCGCCTATCTCTCCATAGGAATGGCACCCGCGCTGGTCTCAGTGCGGCCATCTAGCGAAGCGACAAATGCTCCCTCAAAGTTCGCTCGTTTTCTCTCCAGTGTGGGGGCTGATTGATCTTCCACTGCGCGCGTTCTTTCAAGTCCCCCAATACATTTCAAGGGTGGCCTGGTCGATCCTCGATTGCGCGCGTCGAACGAGCACCTTCCGAGCGTGCGCGTTCCGCGAGCAGGAGGACGGCTAGGCTGCCCTTCCATCCACGCTCTACCCTCCTTGTACCACAATCTGAGAAAAGTCAGCGAATGAGTTGAAAAAATCGTCCACTTCCTGGAGCAACGACAATCGGTTGCTTCTGATGGACGGGTCCTCGGCATTGACCATAACGCCCGCAAAGAACGCATCGATAGGAAGCTTCAGACGCACCAACGCGTCCAGAGCCTGGACATACTCCCCACAGGTCATTGCCGATATCATCCTCTGCCGTTCTTCGGCAAGAGCCTCGTACAGTGCCGATTCCGTAGGATGTTCAAACCGCGTCTTGTCCACCGGTTTACGATCCCACTGTTCTTTCTCGACAAGCCGGTGCGCGCGCTTGAACCCGATGATCAACGGATCGAATTCCGGCTTTGCGGTCACAGATTCAAGTGCCTTCATTCGCTGAACAAGATCCACAAGGTCTAACGATTTGTCGTGCGATTGCTTGAGCACGGCTTCGATGACATCGTCTCGCAACGCATAGACCACCCTGACATAGTGCCGAACTCGCTCAAAAAGAAATTCTATCATCCGACGCCGGCCATCCTGCGAAGGGTTGGCTCCCCCTTTGAAGCCATCGCCGATAACAAGGTCTCTCGCGGTATCGATGTAACTTCCGATATCAAGGCGTAATTGTTCCTCAAGTATGATCCGGACAATGGCCGTGGCATTCCTGCGCAGAGCAAAGGGGTCTTCCGATCCAGTCGGCACGAGACCCACATGGAAAAATGCCGCCACGGTATCCAGCCGGTCGGCCAATGATAGTACCTGGCCAGCGACGCTCTTCGGCAAGTCCCCTTCGATCGATCGAGGCAGATACTGCTGCCCGATGGCCAGACTCACTGCCTCAGACTCACCGTCATGTTTTGCATACTCCCCCCCCATGATGCCCTGAAGTTCTGGAAACTCACCGACCACACCGGTGAGAAGGTCAGCCTTGCACAGATCCGCGGCTCTCTCGCAGGCCCTTTTGAGGTCGTCATCCTGTGGTCGCAAACTTGAGGCGATGAATCCAGCTAACCGTTTAACTCGCTGCTGTTTTTGCCCCATCGTACCGAGTTTCTGATGAAACGTGACACCAGCCAGTTTCACCACCCGTTCCTCAAGTGTGACCTTCCGGTCTTCGTCGAAAAAGAACTTCGCGTCGGCCAGGCGCGCAGCCAGGACCCGCTCGTTGCCTTCGCGAATTAATCCCATATCTTTGGCTCGATTGTTCGTCACCGCGATAAAATGGGGGACGAGCTTCCCGTTCTCTTTGTGCATCAAGGAAAAGAATCCCTGATGTTCTTTCATCGAGGTGATCAAAATTTCTTGCGGCACTTCTAAATAGGCAGGCTTGAAGGACCCGATAATGGCATTGGGATATTCGGTCGTATAGACCGCCTGATCCAGCAAGTCGCCGTCCATATTCAACGTGAAACCAGTTTCCTTGCACAAGGTCGCGATCTGTTCTTCGATTATATGGCGGCGCCGCTGCGGATCCGGAATGACCCCCTGGCATTCAAGTCCCTTCAGATATGATTCATAGTTTCGAACCACAATCCCCTTCGCACTCCCTAACACGCGATGGCCTTCCGTCCGATTTCCGGCAGTAATCCCTGCCATTTCGATGGGAAGCGTCACCCCTCCATACAGGGCCACCAGCCAGCGCACCGGTCGAGCGAACCGAACACCGGTATTATTCCACTTCATCGCTTTTTGAAAAGAAAGTTTCGCAATCAA
>JBGTMB010000081.1:0-5441 GCA_041743755.1 Nitrospiraceae bacterium
GTCCGAAAAAAGGCTGATGGAATTCTTTGTGTCTCTGAGTTTGGGAAAGAACAATTGGTGATGTTCTGCCCACAGGGGAAACAGCCGGTTACCGTTGTCTATAACGGTGTGGATCGGGGTTGGCAGGCAAATCCGGCATGGTCGTCTCCCCATCCAAAGCCGTACATTCTGTTCGTTGGCAACGTCAAGCCGCATAAAAATTTGCGCCGATTGCTTGATGCCTTTATGCTCGTGGAGAAGGAGTCCTGCGACCTTGTGATCATTGGGCGCCGCGAAGGATTTATCACGGGTGATCCGGACCTTGTGCCGCATGCATCTCGAATGAAAGAACGGGTGCACTTTCTCGGTGAGATCGACCACGAAGACGAACGCTTGCGTCACTACTATGCGGCCGCCGAGGCATTGGTGCTTCCGTCACTGTATGAGAGTTTTGGGTTGCCGGCGCTTGAAGCGATGGCGCTTGGATGTCCAGTCATTGTGTCCAAAGTCGGGGGGCTTCCCGAGGTATGTGGAGATGTCGCGCTCTACGTGAATCCCTATGATGTTTCCGACATTGCCACTCAGATTGAGCGGATTCTCACGGATCGAACCTTGCGGGAGAGGCTGAAGCAGGCGGGGATTGCGCGTGCCGAGCAGTTTGATTGGGATCGTGCCGCAACTTCCACTGTGGAGGTCATTACCGATCTTCTCGGATCAAAGGTTGGTTCTTGCTAGGGGAAGAGTGGTGAGGGTTGCGATTGTTCATGACTGGCTCGTAAGTATGCGTGGGGGAGAACGATGTTTTGAGGTCCTCTGTGAGCTATTCCCAAATGCGGACGTCTTTACACTTGTACATCGGAAAGGGCATGTTTCTCCTATCATCGAAAAACATTCTATTCGGACCAGTTTCATTCAACGTCTGCCTTTGTCGGGCACGCACTATCAACGCTATTTGCCGCTATTCCCCCTGGCGATCGGGTCCTTCGTTTTTCGTGATTACAACCTGATCATCAGTTCCAGCCACTGTGTAGCGAAAGGGCTGCGTGTGCCTGACAACGTCTGCCATGTCGCCTATATTCATACACCAATGCGATACATCTGGGACCAATTCGACGCCTATTTCTCCGAAGGGCGAGCGGGGTGGCTGACACGAACAGCCATGGGTTTGCTGCGCCGACCTCTTCAACGATGGGATGTATCGTCAAATGACGGTGTGCATCGGTTTGTCGCCAACTCTGAGCATGTGGCACGACGAATACGGTCTTATTGGGGGCGGGAAGCAACCGTTCTGTATCCGCCGGTGGACTGGCAGTCGTTCGCCGCGTCCAATCAGGACGAGGGCTTCTACTTGCTCGTCACAGCGTTGGTCCCCTACAAGAGAGTGGATCTAGCCATTGAGGCTGCTAATCGGATGAAGTTCCCACTGAAAATTATAGGAACAGGTCAGGACGAACAGCGCCTAAGGGAGCTAGCTGGTCCGAGTGTTGAACTGCTTGGCTGGCAGCCTGATTCTGCGATTCGTCAGCACTACGCTCGTTGCAAGGCTCTCCTCTTTCCTGGCGAAGAAGATTTTGGTATCGTTCCGCTCGAGGCGATGGCGTGCGGAAAACCGGTCATAGCCTACGCCAGGGGTGGGGCGTTAGAGACAGTGGTGTCGCTGGTGCCACGCGAGCCCTCCGCGTGGAAGGAAAAAGCTATGGGCATGCCGCTTCGGGCCAGCAACGAATACTATCCTACGGGCGTGTTTTTTGATGAGCAGAAGCCGGAATCTCTGGTCGAAGCGGTCGAAATTTTTGAGCGCCATCAGAATAGGTTTGATCCGGAGAGGATTCGATCGCATGTGGAGCCCTTCGACAGGAAATATTTTAAGGAACGAATGAGTCAGTTGATCGAAACAAGCTTGGAGGGTTTCCGTCGTACCCGCTTATGCTGAAACGCCATTCGCAATTTCTTCAGAGTCTCCTCTTTCTGTTTGATCTGGCCCTGATCTCTGCCTGCTGGATTGCATCCTACTACGTTCGTTTCGTGGGCGGATGGGGGCCGGTTGAGATGGGTGCTCCACCTCTGGAAGTGTATATCTATTTACTTGTGCCTATCCTGTTCGTCTGGGGAGTATCCTTCCGGGCATTTGATTTGTATCGGCCCAGACGGATGGGTTCCCATCTGGCCGAGGTGTTCGATATTGCTATAGCCAATTCCTTGTCGGTGTTGATTCTTATCGGGTTGACGTTCTTCGTACGCCAGTTCGAATACTCGCGGCTTGTGTTTCTGTATTTCTGGGTGTTGAATCTTGTGGCGCTCGGCTTTTCAAGGATGGTTTTTCGCGAAGGTTTGAGGTTTTTCAGAAAGCAGGGTTACAACCAGAGGCATTGTCTTATCATTGGGGCGGACAAACTCGGACAGCGAATCGCACATTCACTGTCGCTTCACCCGGAGTTCGGCCTTAAGGTCCATGGCTATTTGACCCTACAGCCGAAAAAATTGGGGCAAACCATTGAAGGGGTGGCGGTTATCGGTCTGTACGGAGATCTGGAAAAATATGCGCCAGCGTTAGATATCATCTTTCTTTGTCTGCCCCTGGAGGATCAGCCGGTAGCGGAAAAGATGTTGGGGTATCTTGCGACAACGACCGCCGAAGTGAAAGTCGTCCCGTCGATCTATGAGTTTATTACCCTCCGTGCCGAGGCCGAAATGTTTGAGGGGTTACCGATTATCACGCTGCAAGGCTCTCCCCTGTATGGATGGAACACGATCCTTAAGCGTAGCAGTGATGTCATCGGTAGCGTGATCGCACTTTCCCTTACACTGCCAGTGCAAGGGGTTATTGCGTTGCTGATTAAACTGACTTCTCCGGGTCCGGTTTTCTTTAAGCAGGAGCGCATGGGGTTAGATGGAAAACCCTTCATGATGCTCAAGTTCCGTACAATGCAGCTTGATCATCCTGGCGATACGGTATTGTTGACCCCAATGGATGATCCCCGGGTGACACCAATCGGGAAGGTGCTCCGCCGTATGAGTCTCGATGAACTGCCTCAGTTTTGGAATGTGCTGAAAGGCGATATGAGTGTTGTGGGGCCGCGACCGGAGCGGTCCTGGGTGGTCGAGGAAGTCCGGAAACAGATTCCTCTGTATATGCTTAAGCATAAGATGAAGGCCGGGATTACAGGGTGGGCGCAAGTCAGTGGCTGGCGTGGCGACACCTCACTTGAAAAGCGAATTGAGTTCGACCTCTATTACATCGAGCATTGGTCCATCTGGCTTGATCTGAAGATTATGTGGCTGACGATATGGCAAGGATTCATCCACAAGCATGCCTATTGACCGTGTACTGTTCGAGAGAGGCCCTCGCTCATCGGTTGCGCAGTGATTGATTACTGCCTTTTCTTGTGTTTGTAGCGTGTGGTTGTTAAGATCGCCTCACTGTCAAGCGATCTCCTTCATGGCATCCAGACGAACATCTCCACGAAGACACCGCCCACTTTCTGCCGCGGCACCACTTTCTGTGCTCCGTGGGATCAAGCTGTTTGCCACCGACGTTGACGGTGTGCTGACGGACGCGGGAATGTACTATGCCGAGTCCGGCGATGAGTGGAAGAAGTTCAATACACGCGATGGGATGGGGATCAAATTGTTGCAGAGGGCCGGGATCATTACGGCCATCGTGACCCAGGAGCGGACGAAGCTGGTGGCGCGGCGCGCCGAGAAGCTCACGATCACCGAGTTGCACCAAGGGGTGATGGATAAGTTGTCGCTGGTTCGTGACATGTCGGCCCGCTATGGGCTCACACTCAGCCAGGTCGCCTATATTGGCGACGATATCAACGACCTTGAGACGCTGAAGGCAGTCGGATTTTCGGCCACACCGGCCGATGGGATGCCGCAGATTGCTGCGGCGGTCGACTATATCTGCAAGAAGAAGGGTGGAGAGGGAGCAGTTCGTGAACTCACTGAAATGATTCTGGCCGCCCAGCGGCATCGGCCACGTTAATCGGAGACCGTTAGACGAGCAGAAGGATTCCATCTATGGCGCTTCACGCTTCACGCTTCACGAATAGCGATCTGAGTTCCCATCTGTATCCCGTCATCATGGCAGGCGGAAGCGGCACCAGGTTTTGGCCGCTGAGTCGGCAGTTGTTTCCCAAACAGTTGCTGCGGATTATGGGAGATGAAACGCTGATTCAGCAGACTATGCGTCGAGTGGTGTGTGCGTCGACGCCGAACCGGGTGATGATTTCCACAAATCCTGCCCAGGCAGAGTCCATTCGCGTCCAGTTGAGTGAATGGAAGGACGCGCTTGCAGACAATTTTATCCTTGAACCGGAAGGGCGCAATACCGCTCCGGCCATTGCGTTGGTGGCGTTAGAACTAGTCCGTCGGGATCCAGACGCAATTATGGTGGTGGTGCCGGCCGATCATATCATCAAAGGTCAGCGCGCGTTCGATGCAGCGGTCTCGTTGGCAGCGACGTTGGCGACGCAGGACTATCTGGTGACGTTCGGCATCAAGCCGATCCGTCCGGAAACCGGCTACGGCTATATCAGGCCGAATAAGAAAGTGACGTTGACGAAACAAGGAGCGCTCAAGGGGCACCCGGTCAGCCGATTTGTTGAAAAACCCAACGAGGCCAAAGCGGCGCAGTACCTCAAGGCCGGGGACTATTATTGGAACAGCGGGATGTTCGTGTGGCGCGCCGCGACCATCCTGGATGAAATCAAACGTCATCAACCCACCCTCTTTGGTGGGATCGATCGAATCGGTCGATTGTTGCAGTCGGGGGCGCCCCGGCAGGCCATCGACGATGCCTATCGCGCACTCACGCCGGTTTCAATCGACACGGGTGTCATGGAGCGATCGAAAAAAGCGGCGATTGTGCCTGTATCATTCCAGTGGTCTGACGTTGGGAGTTGGGGGAGTTTGGATGAGGTGGCGTCGAAGGATAAGGCCGGCAATGTTGTCATCGGTCGTGTGGTCGACCTGGGCAGCCGCGGGTCGATCGTCTACGGAGATCGCCGCCTTGTGGCGACGATCGGGCTGACCGACATGGTGGTCGTCGATACGCCGGACGCCACACTGGTCTGTCCAAAATCCCGTGCGCAAGATGTGAAGCAGTTGGTCGATGTTCTCAAGAAGCAGAATGCGCCGGAACATCTGGAGCATCTGACTGTGCATCGGCCTTGGGGCTCCTATACAATCCTGGAAGAGGGACTGGGGTATAAGGTGAAGCGCGTGACGGTGAAGCCGGGAGGGCGGCTCTCACTACAGATGCATCATCGACGAAGCGAGCATTGGGTGGTCATTGCCGGGACGGCGAGGGTGACCAGAGGCGATGAGGTCTTCGATCTCAACGTGGGTCATAGCACAGAAATTCCTCTCGAAACCAGGCATCGGTTGGAAAACCCTGGCCAAGAGATTCTGCATATCATTGAAGTGCAAAACGGGCCGTATCTTGGCGAAGACGATAT
>JBGTMB010000082.1:0-6913 GCA_041743755.1 Nitrospiraceae bacterium
TCACAAGAAGATATTTTTTGGGCCTAGTATGAATGCTACTACGTAGGACTCCTAGAGATCAAGGTCGTTCGACTGTTAATTCAGGTACCGCAACCGATAAAGGAAAAGCTCGATACAATGCATACTTAGGGCACCACGGCCAGCGGGTTTATTCGGTACCTGCTGGAGGAGCACCTCGATTCCTACCTGGACGAGTTCGCCTTTCGCTTCAATCGACGCACCTCGCAACATCGAGGGAAGCTCTTCTACCGCCTGGTCCAGCAAGCGGTCGCCGTCAGTCCCGCTCCCTACGCTGCCATCATCAAGCATGTGCGAGGCCGGCAGGGCCCAAGGCACTACCGGTAGGGGTCACTCAAGTCAAGGTACTACCCCATTGCCGCCAAGTGGTTTCCGTGTCGGCAAGAACAATCGCGGCGAATGTCCCCAGTTGGTCGTTGGGCGATCCGGTTGAGGCAGGCTCAGCTCGACATGGAATCAGTCTGTGCGCTGTTATGTGGGAGAGACGTAAACCTGTACGGCAAAAAGCCGGGCGTGATGCCATCGCGAAAGCGGGACCTTCTGATTACGCCAACATCAGCCGCTGCCCCTTGGACTCTGGGATAGGACGGCCAAATTCCTTGGCTGTGTCAAGCCAGAGCTGCATCGCGTCGTTGGCATTGGCAAGAGCCGCCGCCTGACTGTCCCCATGCGCCATGCAGCCGGGCAATTCTGGAACCTCTGCGACAAAAGCCCGATCTTCGTTGCTCCAGTAGATGATGATCTCATACTTGTGCATCAATCTTCGCCTCCTTCGCCGGCCAACCGATACGTGAGCAGCACCGCCCGGACTTGCCTCACTCGATAGGTTTTGCTCCACTTCCCTCCCACTTTCGTGCGATCACAAATCCCAGATGTGGACCCACGGAATGCGGGCAAAGTGCCTCCGATCGTAGGTGAGAATCTCTGCGAGTCCCTGCTCTTTCATGTGGAAGGCGTTGTACGCATCCACGAAATCGATGTTTGCGTGGACATAGAGATCAAGGGCCATAAAGAGAAGCGGGGCTTCTCCACAGTGCAGATTGGGCGTATTCAGGATCTTCTCGACTTTCGCAGCGATATCCGGCTTCTCCAGTTTATAAAAAGATTCCAGTGTCCAGATGATCTCGGCGATGACCAGCAGACTCGTCGCCAATTTGATCTTACCGCGCAGCGCATCACGAAAGAGTGTCTCAGCTCGTTTAGCTTTGGCCGGGTCGTCGTTGGTCAGAAAACGAAGAAACACATTGGTATCGATGAAAAGACTAGCCATGCCCGACCACCTTCTTTGCTACGGCCTGCCTTACAGACTGACGAATCTTCTCAAAATCTTCAGGGTGAGCTGACGGCTGAACTGAGCCTCTGAGATCAAGAATCGTCCCCTTGACGACCTTCAAGACCACTTCCTCACCTCGCATCACAAAGAGGACCTTCTCCCCTTCTTTCACTCCCAAGCGGTCACGAATCGCCTTGGGAATCGTCACCTGCCCCTTCCGGGTTATCGTAGATTCCAACATGCGTACCTCCATCACTATTGTAGTACTTTTACAGTTTAGTACTACCTCGAGATCGAGTCAATATCTACTCTGAGAAGAAGGGAACCATGGGGGGAGTCTCACGACACCCCCTTCCCCCCAACAATGGTGCGCCCGCATATCTGCCGGCGCTTAGTGATCGCCTACCCGGTTATGAAGCACTGTGCGGACTGGTAATCGGAACAGGGGAAATTTCAGGTGATCGTTAACAAGAGGAAATAGGAATAGCGCCGATCCACGGATGCACCGGCACTATTGAGCGAAACTTCGCGAATGATCCTATGCGGCGACATAACGCTTGATGCTGAGTTTCTTGGCATGGCTGCGGGTCTGTGCCACATCGTACGCAAGCTGCATACGAAGAAGGTGGTCCATGTCAGGACCGAACGCTTTCTCAATGCGGAGGGCCATTTCAGGGGAGAGAGACGCTTTGCCGGCGAGAAGATCCGACAGGGTTGCACGGCGAACTTTGAGAAGGTCTGCTGCTTTGGATACGCTTAAGCCCAGAGCGTCGATGATCTCGGTCCTAATGAGATCTCCCGGATGGGGCGGGTTCTTCATGGTCATTGTATAATTGCCTTCATCATTCCAGTATGTACGGTATAGCCGTACACATCAATAGATTGTTTGTACAGGAGGGAATGGTTGGCACCCACTTCCTTCAAAGCCTGAGATCCATCCAAATGTCCCCGCCCCTCCAATCCAGTGGTTGACGTAGAGTAGTCTCCAACCTGCCGGAGCGTGTCGTTGAACATGAGAAAGAAGAGTTTCGATTCGGATTCTCTCGTGTCGCGGGGTCAGGACAATCCGAGAGCGCTCGGTTGGTACCGGTGCTCCTCAAACTCCCGTGGCTGACTGTCGATGTCTTTGCTGATGTACGTGGAGAGATAATGAGCCGCATTGACAAAGAGAGAATCCGAAAAGTTAGCTGATGGTCATTTATGAGCGCAATGGGACGCTTGAGTGCCCCGCTTTCCTATCTGTCCCCGATTAAGTGGCAGCTGGCGAAAAATTCCCAATAAGTTCCACAATTCTCGGGTTACTCCTAGTACGACAATTCGCCGAATGTACTAGAGTTCAGTTATGCTTCAAAGTGCGCAATGCGAGAAGCTGTGAAGGCATAATGGAAACATTATGAACGATCGGTGAAAGCACTGCAGTCTACAGCTAGAAGGCTCGACGCAGAATATGGTGATGGCGATTATTTCTGACCCGGCGAGCGGTAGATCCAGCTGAAGACAGGGCCACGAAGAGAAGGGAGACATCATGGAGAGAATAATATGCCCGCAATGTGCGGGCGAGAACGTCAAACCTATCGACTGGTGGGAGGCGTACGAGTTCAAAGCGCAAGTGCCTCCAGAGCCTATGTGGGTGTGTAATAGCCCAAACTGTCTCCATCTATGGGAGAGAGATTCTGGACCCCTCTGTGGAAACATAGCTCAGGTCATCGGTCACGAGGTAACCAGGCTCAGAGATTACCCGGTCACCTCTTCAGTTCTCAACAACCTACTCTCCATCTTACGCTGAAGTGCGTATTAGCCGATTGCTCGACCAGGGTTCTTCCTAGTATGGCGTTGGAGTCGGAATTGATAAAAAGGAGTTACTTCAGAAGACGCGATGGGAACACGGGTCCCCAACGGACGCGTTGTGAATGAGCCGTGAACGCCATGGGAATTCTGAGGGACTGATTGTGCAGGCCCGGCTCCGAAAGGGGTCGGGCCTTTTATTCGTTTAACTGCTCCAGTAAGTGCGGGCCGTCAGAAGTGCACTTTCTGAGCCCAACGGGCCAACTTGCGATGAGCGGAAGTGACCGAGTGACCGTAGTTTTTACCTTCCCTTTGATAACGTGTACCTCGAATAGATAAGTACCCTTCTCACGGCTCACTTCAATCACCTCGGTTCTATGACGTAGGACGGTCCGTGCAAGCGTATACCGTGGGCGCAATACATTGGAGTCATGCTTTAGTGCACGCAATGCACAAACAGTGGTGAGCACACGGTGGAAGCGTTGCAAGTCTGAAGTAGAAGGCTCGACGCCGAAAGAGGTCGGGCTTTTGTCTTAATATCCTGTTTCGGTCGCTGGCATCACGAAGCCATGAAACTTACACCGCCCCTGACAGCACTAACACAACAGAGCCTAGATCCCATAGAGCCCCTAGACCCCATACTAACCTTCGCAATAATTATGAGTGGCCCGTTGTTGCTGGGGGTGATGGTATGGGTGGCCATAAAATGGTTGGATCCCGAATCCGTTTACCGTTAGAGAAATAACAAGCCTTCCAGGTCCACATTTCCAAATGCATGAAAGGATACTGCCATGGAACCGACTGTCATACGAGAAGAAGTCCAGGCATTTCTTCAGGCCTGCCAATCATTCACAGGATTTGCTCTATACAATGGATTGACCACCGCAGAGCGCGAGGCCATCGCCACCGTTGTCCGCACGCTGGGTCGTGATTTCAAGCCGTCCCTGCACGACCAACCCCGCTCGTATTTGCCCGTTGATGGCTGATGCAGCGCAGAATGACAGAGGCTCAGACGTCTACGGACTGGCACGCGAGCCAAAGAAAATGACCTGGCACGATTGTACGCCTTGTGAAAACGGAAGTGGATTCTGTCCCGGGACCACACTGATTTCAAACATACGCCTGTTTTTACCCCCTCTCCCGTAGGGGGTGCTTGCATTCCTTGTGACGGAGGATTAAGTAGTGGCTCGCCAGGCTAAGTACTTACATTCCACAAGCGGTGTTCGACAATGCGAGCAAGAAGCGGATTGAATCCCACCAGTTTTACTGTCCTACTTCTTCCACTCATCCTCGTCTGAAGTCATGGCTAAGATTCTGGTGATTGATGATGAACCGGGCGTCCGACATCTCCTCGACGCTCTCCTCCGTCACAAGGGCTATGATGTGCTGCTCGCAGAGAATGGGCAGAAGGGCCTCGAACTCTTCCGCCAAGAATGCCCCGATGTAATTGTGCTAGATCTGAATATGCCCCAGATGGATGGGTTGACGGTTTTGCGCCACATCCGCAGTCTCAATCTCGACCAGCCAGTCATCATGCATTCAGGGGCATTCACTCCGAAGACGGAGCAGCAGATCCGGGCCCTTGGAATCTCCGAGATTGTCACAAAGGACTGTTCGTTGGATCGTCTGGAGGAGGCGGTGAAGCGTGCGCTCAAGTCTCCCGACCTTGGGGAAGAAGGGGTTGCTGCCGAAGCGTAAATAGGTCGCAGACGGACCTTCAGAAGGAAGGCGTGCCATGAGAGAAACGGAAACTTCAGAGGGTTTCGAGGGAAGCGGAGAGCTCCGAAGTAAGGATGGCGGGGCATTTGAGGTTTCCTACTCACTCTCAGTCATTCGAACATTTATAGACACGGGAACTCATGCCGGTGACGGTCAGATTCCCGGGCTTGAAACGATAGAAGGATCCATCAGCGGATTGGATGAGTCCACATTGCTCACCATCATCGGCAAACCATTGACGCTCGTACTTCAGGACGGCCGCCGATTGAATTGCCATCTCAAAAATCCAGATGGTCGTATCAAAGCCACAGGAGGACTGCTCCCATCCTCCTAAGAACGACCCCCCTGGTCCCTGGCTCAAACCGCCCGCCCTTCTTCTTTTCAGGCCCCGTCACCCTCATCTTCAGCTTTTAACACGCAGAGTGTCAGGGCGATATTTATTGCCATCGTCCTTGCCTCCGAAGTTCCCAGCGCTTGCATGGCGCCTTTAACCAAACGAAACAGCGACATAACGCTTGATGCTGAGGTTCTTGGCATGGCTGCGGGTCTGTGCCACATCGTACGCAAGCTGCATCCGAAGAAGGTGGTCCATGTCAGGGCCGAACGCTTTCTCATCATTTAATCCATACAGAAGCTTTCCCACCTTATCCAGAGAGGACGCTGTGTAGAGCTGCAGGCGCCCTTTATGGCGAACATGGGTGAAACCCTCAGCGTCATAGGATTTACCGGGCCGGCGGAAAGGATCCTCAGAAGGAGTACGAGAGGGGGGAGTCTCACGACGCCCCCATGCCCCCTCCCCACAATGGTGCGCCCGCGTTGCCGCGGCAGAACCTGATTCACATTTTTAGCAGAACTTCAAATATCAACGTTGTTTCGCCACCATTCGATCAGTTAGTTCCTCGCAGCTCGCGTACACCTCGGCCGATCTTACGTCGAATGAGTGTGCGCAGCGTCACCCCGTCTGCGTACCCGACCTGGGCGGCAATCTGATCAATGCTGGCGCTACTCGTCTGCAGCAGGTGTACCGCGCGCTCGACGCGAAGATCCTGAACGTACGCGAGCGGGGATTTGCCCAGCACGGATTGCAGACGACGCGACAGGGTCCGTTCACTTGTTACGACTGCGCGAGCCGCTTCGCTGAGCGAAAAGCCGTCTGCCAACCGACGCCGTGCCCACCGCTCGAACCGTTCGACGAGCGGGTCCGAGTGCGCAAGGTGGTCAGGAATCATGAAAGCCGCCTGCGATGGCCGCGGGTCAATTACAAGGTAGCGGGCCGTCAGTGCCGCCAGCGCCGGGCTTTTGCGACGCACCAGCCACAACGCCAGATCGAGGTGCGCCAGCGCGGCGCCGGCGGTGACGAAGCGGGATGAACTCACGAGCATCCGCGAGTCGTCTAGCACGACATGCGGGTACCGTTCACGAAAAAACGGGGCGAGCCACCAGGATGTCGTCGCATTCTGGCCATTGAGCAGCGACGTGCCGGCGAGAACAAACGTGCCCGTGCATGCCGCGCCCACCAGCGTGCCGCTGCCAGACCAGCGACGCAGGAGCGCTTGTGCCTCCGTTACGTCTCGCCGTTCAAGCGCCACTCGCAGGGTCTCAGGCATCTTCGCCCCGAGCGCCGGCACGAGGGCGACATCTGGACGCGCAAGTCGTGTCGCCGACCGTACAGGCACCGACAGCCCATGACTAGTGTGCACACGGGTACGGACACCAACGACCGTCACGTCGAAACGCGTCGACGATGTCCCGGCGGATTCCGCCAGGTCGTTCGCCGTGCCGAAGGTGTCGAGCAGCGTGGTTAAGCCGGTGTCAAAGACTTCATTCAGAGCAAGAACGTAAATTCGCATGGCGAGAACTGTATCATAATTGTCACTTCTGCCACTAGTACAGATTGGCACTCATGGCTAGAATTTCACTCACGTTGTTTAACCTCAAATAGGAGTGATTGCCATGGTACGAGTTGCTCTGTTCGTGCGATTGAAAGCCAAGCCAGGGAAAGAAGCGGATGTCGCCCGCTTTCTCGAAAGCGGGCTCACCCTAGCCAATCAGGAAGCCACGACGCCGATCTGGTTCGCACTGCAGTTGGGGCCGGCGACGTTTGGCATCTTCGATGCC
>JBGTMB010000083.1:0-4729 GCA_041743755.1 Nitrospiraceae bacterium
GGCCACTTCAGATCACAACGGTTTTTCCACGCTTGCAGGACACGATAGAGATCCCCAGTGAGGTACAGCACGCGAGAGGTATTGGTCTTGGTATCTTGGGCCCGAAGGTACAGTTTCCCTTCCGTCCAGTTCACCTGTCGCCACTGAAGCGAACAGACTTCACCCATTCTCATGCCGCTGTAGTAGGCCAGGCTTGCAGTGACCTGACCATAATCGGGCAAGACGCCTCTGAGTGAGAGAAAGTCTTCGTGCTCGAAAAAGCCTGACCGAATGTTGTGCTCTTTCAATTGCGGAATATGTGGCACGCGCACCACCAATTGAGGTGTCTGTTGAAACCCCAACCGAAACATGCGCTTTATACACGCAAGTTCTCGATTAATAGTGCCGTTCGCCGCTCCCTGCTGTTGACGCTTCACGATGTACGTTTTGATTCGTTCAGTCGTGATACTGGCCGCGCGCATCTGCTTGAAAAACGTCTTCAAATGATTCATGTACTCGTCAATGCGTCGTACCGTCTTTCGCTTGTTGATTTGGTAATCTTGTCTCACGAGTGCCGCGAGATCCTCGAACCGGATACGTTCCATCTTTGGTCCCCGATAAAGTCCCGTGGCAATCTCTCCTTCTTTCTCTTTTAACAACCTCTTGGCCTCAACCCGATCGAGGGTTCGTGTGCTTTCCTGAACCGACGCCCTTCACTGTAGTACTTCATCCAGTGCGGACCAGTCTCAACCAAGAGTCCCGTTGCCTGGTCTCTCTTCTTCCTCCGGTAGATCATGCCCATCGGTCGCCTCCCGTTTGTATTTCTCAACAAACTCTTCCAAGTCAACTATGTCGAGCATCACGCGCCGCCCCTGCCGGACTTCCCGAAGAACCCCGTCTCGAATCAAACGACGAATTGTCCAGGGGCTTCTCCCGAGATACCGACCAGCCTCCTTCACGTTGTATAACCGCTTACTCACTGCCTCACTCATCATCTCTCCCCTCCTTCCCTTTATTGTGAATCTGTAGCTTCTGCTCCCAAATCTGACAATCGATCGGCGCGCTTCCTGAGCAACTGAACCGCTTTACGTCCAATGGTGTCGACGGCAATCTTCATGGCGCCAACGTTCCCTTCCAATATCATGTCCATGAGGACGGCGGCTCGCACATACTCGGAGACTGAAAGGCCCTGCTTCTGGGCGCATCTATCAATCAGCTTTCTCTCTTCCGGTGTGACTTTAAACTGCATCAGCTCTGTGCGAGATGGTCCCATTGTGCCCTCCATTGAAATACGTGTGGTATTGTCATAGCGATGCTAATACTTACAGTATTAGCTGTCAGGCGGGGGTTTTACGAGAGCAGGTTGATACCGGAATTATCGACCTAGATGAGCACTGGCGCGCAGGAAATTCTGGCTTGGTACAACCACGACCACACGCATGACCATTCACAGGGACGGACACCCGCCGAAGCCTGGGCAGGGATTAATGTGTTTGCCGTGAAGCCAGGCTATGTCGCCGAGTAAGGGGTGAGGGGTCAGAGCAGAACCGGGGGAATGATTGTCTATCCTGCTCCCCTTGAAATTGTGACCACCTCTACGACATGGTCCTACATGGACCAAGGAGGTGGACATGGCGTCAGAATCGGCAGATCCAATCGAACGCTGGACGGCCAAGCGCCGAGTAGCCTTGGTGGTGAGCATCCTGAAGGGGGAGACGTCGGTGGCCGAAGCGGCTCGAAGGCACGGACTGACCGTTGCCGAGCTGGAGGACTGGCGCGAGAAGTTTCTGCTCGGGGCGGAGAATGCCCTGCGGACGAGACAGAAGGACGAAGAAGCCCTCAAGGATGGGCAGATGAAAAAGCTCAAGCAGAAGATCGGCGAGCTGGTGCTCGAGAACGACATCTTGCGAAAGGCACTGAAACCGTACACTTTAGGCCGGAAGACATCCGACGCATAAGGGCCGCGCTGTTGGGTATCACGGAACGGAGAAGTTACCGGGTCTTGGCTGTGGGCCGTGCGAGGGTGCACCGTGTGGCGAGGACCGCCCGGCGCCGGGCGGTCCTAGATCCTCCATGGGTCTAACGACTCCGTCAATTGATTCAGCAGCATCCGACCATCGGCTATCAACCCCTCTGGGCACTCTTGCTACGATCCCCTTGGTCCATTTTTCCAGTCTTGGGAGTGGTTTGGTCGGTGCGCTAACCCACTTATTTCTCATCCTGCCCCGTTAGCTCATTTTTGATAGCTTTTCGGATCAGCTTGTGTGCATTCCTTATTCTCACCCGGTAGCTCATCTCGATAGCTTTTCGGATTAGCTTGTGTGCATTTCTTATCATTAGCCGTTAGCTCATTTTGATAGCTTTTCGGATCAGCTTGTGTGCATTCCTTATTCTCACCCGGTAGCTCATATCGATAGCTTTTCGGATTAGCTTGTGTGCATTTCTTATTATCAGATGGGCCAGGTTGAATGTCGGCTGCAGCCGACGCCGCATTACCTGCCTGTGCCGTGCTAGATAGACCCAGGCAGAGCAGGAAACCACAAGACATGAGACCAACGACTTTTGGAATAGAGACCATGGAAACCTCCTCGGTTAGATGTGAAACACGCACTTAAGTAACGGTACACTCTCCAGGTCTTGCTCTCTGAGCAGTTTTGACCACACCGCTTAAAATAATATAGACCCGGACTGGTGTTCGAACCTCGAAACATCCCTAGGCCTTGCCGACGAGTTCCGAGACAATGAACGAAACGATCGGGTACGTGGAAATTCAGTCGGCGTCGTGGGAACGGAAGATTGGGCGTGTGAGGCACCCGGCGCCATCGTGGTAAAGCCATGCTGCAGGCCCGTCGGATCGCGGAAGTGGCCGACCAACTGCCCGCGATCATTGAAGCCCAGGATCTCCGTGTGCATCCCATCGCGGGCATCCAGATGGGTAAAACAGGCCGACGTGACGGGCAACACACAGAGAAACCCATGCGCCTGCCCGCCGGGATCACGAAACGAGCCCACGAGTTGCTGCGTGTTGATCCCAGTCGCCTGGGTCATCGACTGAGGAATCCCGTTCAGCGTGACGTCGAAGCGAGTAAAGCACAGCGGGCTCACCGGCAGGGTGCAGAGAAAGCCATGCATTGCAATGTGGCATCCAGGAAGAATCCCACGATTGTAGCGGTGGTCTTCCCGCTCGCCGTCGCCACCCCCGCCACGACGGTGGCGAGCGCGCCAGGCACGTCAATGCGGATGAAATTTCCCTCTGTGGCGAGATACCCATGGATGCGGGCCTGCGCGTCGCGGTAACTACCAACGAACTGGTCGTGCTCCTGGAGGCCCAGGATCAGGGTGTCGGCCATGGGGACGTGGTCGATTGTGACATCCACTTGGTGACAGTCCAGGTTCGCGGGGAAGCCGACACAGAGAAACCCATGGCTCACGCCTAGCGCAGGTTACTTGCGAAGGTGTCGCAGGCCTTCGGGTCGCCGGTCTCCAAGCATCTTCGAAGCCAGGTCACGCTGTTCAGAGGAGCCGTGCGTCCAGCTCTCGGGCTGGACATAGCCTTGCCCCATCTTTTGGAGTCGGTCGTCTCCGATGGCGGCAGCGGCTTTCAAGCCTTCTTCGAAATCGCCCGGCTCAATCAGGTTCCGGTCACGCTTGGCGTGGTGGCCCCAGACGCCGGCGAAACAGTCAGCCTGCAGTTCCAGTCGCACTGTTAAGGCATTCCCCTCTCTTTGAGAGGCCTGGCGCTGGAGGCGCGTCATCTTCTCTGCAATGCCCATCAGGTTTTGCACGTGATGGCCCACCTCGTGGGCGATGACATAGGCTTGCGCAAATTCGCCTGGCGCGCCCAACCGTTGCGCCATCACTTTGAAGGAGGACAGGTCGAGGTAGACTTTGTGATCGCCGGGGCAGTAGAAGGGACCAACAGCCGACGACGTGGTCCCGCAGGCAGATTGGACTGCGCCGGTGAAGAGCACGAGTCGAGGATCTACATATCGCGGACCAAGGAGTTGCCGTCAGAGGGGTAGTACCTTGACTTGAGTTGTCCCCATAGGTTGTAGTTGGGGGCCATGGAGTACCCACGAACGGCAGCCGAATTCAACCGCCAGTTCTCCACGGAGGAGGCCTGTTGGGACTACCTGGTGAAGCTGCGGTGGCCCGAGGGCTTCCGATGCCCGGACTGCGGGAGCCCCCAGGCGTGGTTCACGTCGAACAAGCTCTTTCGGTGTGGCGCATGCGAATCCGCAGTGTCCGTCACCGCCGGCACCATCTTTCAGGACACTCGGAAGCCGCTCAAACTTTGGTTCCAAGCGATGTGGTGGGTCGTCGGGCAAAAGAACGGGGTGAGTGCCGTTGGCCTGAACCACGTGTTGGGAATTGGCAGCGAGAAGACGGCGTGGACCTGGCTGCACAAACTGCGGCGGGCGATGGTGCGACCGGGCCGCGAGCCGCTCACCGGTGAGGTCGAGGTTGACGAGACATTTGTCGGCGGGGTCGAAAAGGGCGGCGGGCGGCGGCACCTCGGAAACAAGGCGATGGTGGTGATTGCCGCCGAGATTCGCGGCAAAGGGATTGGACGCATTCGCCTGAAGCGGATCGCTGATGGGTCGAGCGACAGCCTGACGACCTTCGTCCGGGAGGCGGTCGAGAAGGGCAGCGTGGTTGTGAGTGATGGGCTGCAGTCCTATCGCTCGCTTCCCGAGCACGGCTATCACCACAGGCGACGCATCGTGGAGGGCCGCACCAAGGCCTCGAC
>JBGTMB010000084.1:0-2593 GCA_041743755.1 Nitrospiraceae bacterium
GGCTAGGACAACGTGGGACCGCTCATCTCGTGCTCCATGTGAGGGGAACCCCTGCCACACAATCTTGGCCCCTGCCAGGGGCAACAGCTGTTCCTGCCCTAAACGCCAGCGAATCAATGCCTCTTGTTCCTCCGCATGCACGGGGAATTGCTCTAACTGCAACACCGTCGCGCGCACCGATAGATCCGGCAGCAACAAGACAATCGGGCATGGAGCCTGAGACTGCCATGCATGTCCCGCCACCCCACTATCTCGCCCTGGCGCCACCAGCGACCGCAAACAATTTTCTACCGCAGGCATGTCAGTGAGATTCAAATCCATCGGAGAGAGCTTGATAGCCTCGGGTGGCGCTGGTGAAAGCGTGCACCGGTAGTGATACCGCCCCCGCCAGGTGCGGATGGCTTCTCCCCACGCAAGAGCCTGCGCCCCGATTTTCAAACAGTGCCGCGGACGACTGGCGGTTATCCCCCACATGGCTTACCCTTCCTCGCTAAACGTGACTCGATTGATCTCGCGCAAGGTTGTGGAACCTTCCAGCACCTTCCTGAGTGCGGACTGTCTCAACGTGATCATTCCGCTGGTCACCGCGCGATAGCGGATCTCGGACAAGGGGCGCTCGGCCAGAATCATTTCTTTGATCTCATCATTCAAGTCCAGAAACTCCGTGATGCATTTTCGCCCTCGATACCCGGTCCCATGGCACTCCTGGCATCCTTTGCCTTCATAAAATGGCGCATCTTTATATCCCTCGTAGTCAAGGCCTGATTCTTCCGCCAGCGATTTGTCGAGCTTGACCGCCGTTCGACAGGCCACGCACAACATTCGAACAAGCCGCTGCGCCAACACACAGTTCAACGCAGCCAAAAAGTTATAGGCATCGATGCCCATTGAGGCAAACCGCCCGATCACATCGAACACATTGTTGGCGTGCACTGTTGTCAAAACTAAGTGACCCGTAAGCGACGATTGGATGGCAATTTGCGCAGTCTCGGCATCACGAATCTCACCGACCATGATCTTGTCAGGGTCATGACGTAAGATGGATCGAAGCCCTCGTGCGAACGTCAGGCCTTTCTTCTCATTCACAGGAATCTGCACGACTCCTGACAGCTGATATTCGACCGGGTCTTCGATCGTGATCAGCTTATCGTCTTTGATATTCATCTCCGTAATTGCCGCGTACAGCGTCGTCGTCTTGCCGCTGCCGGTCGGGCCGGTCACCAACACCATGCCGTAGGGCCGCGTAATTGCGCGACGAAACCGCTTCAGATCTTCCGCATTGAACCCAAGTCGTTCCAGCCGCAACGTCGACACACCGGTCGTAATCGCCTCACGGTCCAGAATTCGCACGACGGCTGATTCACCGAACACACTTGGAAGAATCGAGACGCGGAAATCGACCGTCTTTCGCTCCAGCCGCATCCGGAAACTTCCATCTTGCGGCACCCGCCGTTCGGCAATATCCAGATCCGACATCACTTTCAACCGCGAAACCAACGGCGCATGGAGCCGGATATCGAGCGGTTCCATCGCAGGACCGAGAATCCCATCGACCCGTAATTTCACCTTGGTCGCGCGATCGGCCGCTTCAATGTGAATGACGCTGGCGCGACGCTGCATCGCGCTCAGGAGGATGGAATCCAATAGTTTCACGGCAGGGCTCTGATCCTCGCCCGCGTGATCGATCGTGAGGACTTCCTCTCCTCGTTCGTCCTCCTTCACCAACACAGATCGATATTCCGCTTCAAGCTCCCGAAGAGCTTGACTGGCCCCTTCACTCCGTTCCAAGGCCGCCAGAATGGCGCTTCTCGTACTCACCACCAAATCCAACGGAGACCCCAAGAGCAGTTCCAGTTCATCCAATGCCAAAAGATTTTGCGGATCGGGGATGGCGACGGCCAAACGGCCTTGATGCTCTGCGATCGGGATAAACGGATGCCGTTGCATGAGTTTCACCGACATGGAGTCATAGAACGCCTGGTCGACACGGAATTCCGTTAATAGATTACAGGGGAGGTCAAACTGAGCCGCCAACGCACGCGCCAACTGTTCTTCGGAGAGAATCCCTTCGCTCACCAAGGTCTGGCCGAAACCTGCCGTCACACCGCCCAATCGATTGAGGACTTGGTCGAGCGTCTGTTTTGTCAAAATACCCTGCTGAACCAGAACATCAGTCAGCGTGGGTCGTGTCACAGTCCGTGCCATAGTGTCCTACTCATTTCATCCAAACGCACACACCACGAGGCATGGGTACATGCATACCAAGCTACACCGCCCCGGCCATCTGAAACACGGGCAAATACATGACGATGACGATCGCACCGACTAACACTCCCATGATCAGCAGAAGTACCGGCTCAATCCACGTCGTCAATTGTGTAAGCCGGAGATCCAAATCTCCCTCATAGAATTCAGCCACGTCATGCAACATCGTGGGCAGCGATCCGGTCTCCTCTCCGACCGACAGCATCTCCACCGCGAGTTTCGGAAATACTTTTGGGCGATCCAGTGCAGCGGCCAGAGTCGTCCCTTCTCGAATTTCTGCGACCGCATCCGCGACTCCAACCGAGACATATCGATTGGCAATGGCGCC
>JBGTMB010000085.1:0-23469 GCA_041743755.1 Nitrospiraceae bacterium
CACGTCTTCT
The DNA here is from genome assembly GCA_041743755.1 of Nitrospiraceae bacterium. Classification (GTDB taxonomy): domain Bacteria; phylum Nitrospirota; class Nitrospiria; order Nitrospirales; family Nitrospiraceae; genus Palsa-1315. The sequence continues at coordinate 11 of JBGTMB010000085.1, forward strand.
TCCTGGTCTGAGTGTTTATGGTGATGCCGATGGTGAGCCGCCCACCACAACACGCCTTTCTGTGCGGATGTCATCGCGAGAAACGCCAAGAGAAACTGGAACAGCCTGCTGGTCTTATATGAGCGATGAGAAAAATAGCGGTGATATCCTGCCGTGACGGCAACCATTCTCAGATAGTAGCTGCCGATGGCCAATATGACCCATTCCCAACGAATTCCGGTCAGAAAGGCCAAGAGGCACATCAGATGGATAGCCAGAAATGGGATGGCGTCCCAGTCCCAGTACTGGGAAGGACGTTTCCAGGATCTACCTATGATGGAACTGTCGGTATGCTGGGCCATTCCGTTCATACAGATACCACTGCGCCCTCAGCGTAGGCCACGAGGGCTCACAACGAGTGGCCTCTCGTGTGTTCCTGATATGTTAAAAATTATCCATCCCAACAGGCCTCCACGCTCCTCCCTGTGGTGGAGGCGGCATCCACCCGGGATTAGGCTGGGGGCGTGCGCCGTCGCTCCGTCGTAGAGACAGATGATCGTCTTGGTCATGATTCGGAATGGATCGATATCGGAGAGGCCGGTGCAACAACGATCGACGGTACGCATGATCTTGGTGATATCGACTGGCTTCGTGGGGCCGGTGCGCTTCCTTTCTCGCATGGTCCGCTGCGGACAGATGTCGTGGGTCGGGATATCTTGAGTCGGGCCGGCTTCTGGCGTGGCAACGGGACTGGCCATTTTCTCGACAGGTTCACCGAGCATAACCATGCTCCTCCTTCGACGGGTCAGGCAAAAGGGATTACCCTTCGCGTAGCACCGCGAGGAAAATATGACAGTCTAGACGCGCGTAAATTGGCATGTGTCTCTCGAACCGACCTCCACCCCCACGGATGCCATCAAAATCATGTGAGAGAATTGGTCGTGAACGAGAACGGAGAGAGGAGACTGAATCCGAACCAGCTCAGACCTATGGACCTCCCTCGAGGTTTCCAGATCGAACCGGCTTAGGTTGTCTCTCCCATGCCGGATGCTGGCAGGTCTTCAGATTCGCAACCACTTCGGCTTTCGCCGGGTTCCCTCTTACTCTCTGAGAATGTCCAGAGGACCAGCACAGGCCGCAGTTTATTGCGGCATCCGGTATTTGTCAACAGCGATAGTGCGGGTCACGGCACGATACGGTTCCATCAGCACGATGTCGCAGGCTGAAGAGTGAAAGTCGCATCTATGGTTGCCGGGTCCTACTCCCCAGGTCCAAGCCGACACCTGCCCTTTTCAGTATGTGCCGCCAGCAGATAGAACAGACTAAAGGCGGGCACGCGGAGGCGTGAAGTCCTGAGGCATACTCGTGCAGCCTGTCGAAGAGCTGAACGGGGAGACTGCCCGTCACAGTCGCGTATCCGCGCTTGCAGCAGAACCTTCATGAATTTGTGGGGTAGGACGTGAGGTGTAGAGCGGCAATCCGGATTAAACGGACTCGCTGCGGTTTACAAAAGACGATCACATTCCCCGCGCGACTGAACCCTACCTTTTTCGAGAAACCCTACGCATCTGCATTTGCCAGAGCCCCCAATAGACAGCGGCATTGAGAACGACCACTCCTGTGCCTAACAGCAACTGAAGGTCTCGTGTCAGATCCTCAGGGTAGAGCAACGGCAGCAGATGCTCTGCGATGAAGTCGGAACGATAGGAGGCTTCGCCACCTTGCTCGCGCAACCGATTCTCCAACGGAGTGAGTGGGCAGATCCAGCCGGTGAATTCGACGACCGCGCCCCAGACAGCAGCCGGCAGGTGCAGCCATGCAATCCATCGCCACTTCAGCACAAGTAGTCCACCCCACACGACAAAGACTACGAAGGCTAAATGAACAATGAGAACCAGATCGGCCAGGAGTGGGTACATCGGGACACTCGGTTAGAACAACGATGGAGGATCAGTCGGGTTTGGATAGGTCAGTGTACCCTTCTCGAAATGGGCGAATGATGTGAGGATATGCGAGGTGGCTGTCTCGGGAGACATGATATGCCGGACGTCCCAACCACGGCTCACCAGTGCATCGGCGATCAATGATCGGTGGCAGCGCCACGGGACAGCCTCGGCGCACATGATCGCGCTTGGGCCTTGCCGACTTTGCATTATTAATTCTTCCAGTGCATTCCAGAATTCTGCCGTCTGCATATAGTCGGCATAGCCGCGAAAACTGGCATTGCGCCACCCGTTGTTGATCGAATCCTTCCGAGCCGTTCGAAGGCCCCCAAGCGTAGGCATATGGAGAGAGCTGAGGCCGGCATCTTTCAGGCTCTCGGCCAATCTCTCCGTATTGAATTGCGGGTTGTGTCGTGAGCGTGGAATCGTTCGGACGTCCACGAGGAGGCGGATTTCGTGCGCGCGTAAGCAATCAATGAACTCACCGATCGGTCTGGTCGAGTGGCCGATGGTCCAGAGTGTCGGATGTCGAGACATGCAGTAGTGTGGCATAGCGAGCGGGGAATCGCCACGAGGTGGGATAGGAGATGATCAATCCGGCGGCAGTTTCTCTGGATCAATTTCGAGCAGCCTCAGTCGGCCGTTCGCGATGTGCTCAGTCTTGTAGAGACGATCGCCCATTTGTATGGTTCCGATAAGGAGATTGCCGGTGACGACAAAGGTAAAGTCACCCTTGGATGGGGGCTTGAATGTACCTCGGACAACGGCGGTATCGTTATTTCGGGAGACCGTCGACATGACATCCAACTCATGGTTGGTGCGATCGAAGAGATCAATGGTGATCCGAGGATGGGGTCTGGCTCCAGCATCCTTCAAGACGTGAAGGAGTGAGAGGTCGAGCACGATCTCCCGATCTCGGAACACCCAAGGCCTTCGTGGCATCGGCGGCTGATCGGCGGTGGGAGGAGTCAGGACTGTCTGCCACAAGCTCTTTGGTGTCGAGCGCTCATCAGCCCATACGATCTGGCCGCAAAAACCGCCCAACAGGGCGGCGAGGAGCACGTAGCTGAATCGGTGGACCATAGAGCCGCTTTCTTCTCCATGACGTAACAGTCGTTCGCTTCATTATATAGAGAGGCGCGGCTCGGCGCGATTGGAAATAATGGAGAGGCGCCGCTCGTGCCTGAATCCTTCCGGTCAAGACACTAACGAACCTGGATGCCTGACGGTGCAGCTGGAGGCGTCACGTCTGTGGTCGCTGCGCGCCATGCTGCGACGATGTGACGCACATCGTTCATGGAACGCGCGTTGTCTGCGGAGTTTGCTGGATTGGTGGCGTGATCGATCCCGAGCGGACGTCCGTTGTAGAGGAGCCGTGGATTAGAGAAATACTTCACGCGCGGGCATGACACAGTCGGGCAGCCATAGGCCATGATCGTCCGGAATTTTCCGACTTCGTCCCGATAGCCATAGGAGTAAGGATAGACGCCAGTTCCACCCGTGGCTCGATCATGTGCGTCGCCCATGTTATGTCCCAGTTCGTGGGCAAGGGTATTGTTTGCGATACAATCACGCGCCGTCACGCTGAATGTGTAACTCGCGAAGCTGGCACTCGGCCCATTTGCCATAATGCGACCGGATATCCTGCCTAAAAATATGAACGATTACATGTCAAGGTCGAGCGTTCGAGGTCCATTATCGAAAAGGTTCAGCGTCACGTCGGTGTGAGCCTCAGTACGAGGGCGATTCATAACGTCCAGTGCTGTGGGATTGAGTGTCATGGTGCGCTGCCGCTGTACCCATCGCTTGAGTGCCTGGGTTGCTGGCAGTGCCTGGGCAATGGCGGGAGGCGCTGTGCTTGGTACTTCTGCGAAGAGCGGTATTTGAGGCGGCGTCGATGCGTATACCACGGCAGAGGATGTCCCGAGTGCTGCGATAGAAAGACATCGGGCCATCGTACTTGAACGAAGGAAAGAAAAGCCGCGTCTTCTATCACCTGCTGATGACTGTGGAATTGGCGTAGTCAGTTCCATGCAATTCTCTCTAGGGTCCAACGGTGTGTGGCAATCCCAGAGAGCAAAGGTGATGCCTTTCCCATGGGCGGTATCGACCAGAGAAATGATTCGTATTCCAGTGCGATATCAAATAGTTTTGAGGCTGACGCCAAACGGATTACAGGTGTCCGAAAAAGAAACTTCGCGACAGGAAGCGGAAGTGGAGGGCCCAGCCTACACGGAAAACAGTTCGGTCATTGAACAGCCCATCCTGTGAAGTAGCAGGATCTTCATCGTTGTGTGGCCTGAGAAGCCCATACGGTGAGGTCGTCTGCAACTTCCAAGACTTCGACGGGAACCTCATAATAATTTTTGAGCGTCTGAGCGGCTGAGGGCTTGAAGGGTTTCATGCCTCGGTCGCGGTAACGAGATGCAGTTATCCGATCCGTTTTGAAGTAGAGCCGGCCTTTATGGATGATACCGAAGAAGGTGCCATGTTGGTACAGCCCGTATCCGCCGAACATCGCGCGGCAGGTGACACCGTGCAGATCGGCTAGTTGATCCAACACATAGTCTTTGAAACCATCCTGCTTGGTTGCCATCGGTGCATCAGTGCGGCTTCCGCCCCGCGACCATCCGTACAGCAATGGGGAGTGCAATACCATCTGTTCGGCGGTATTGGTTGGCGGAGGTGATGATGCGTCCACGCGCGTCTGCTTTCTGTTCATCGGACAGTTTGGCGAACAGATTTTGAATCGGCGCGGCAATGTCCATGATACTCGCGTAATATTCTTCTCCTGATGGAAATTTTACATCGGCAACGAATTCCTCTTCGGATAGGTTCGTGAGCCCTGCCTGCTGTAGCATCCCCACCAAATCGCCTGGCTTCGCAAGCCGGAAAATTCCCGGTGCGGTTGGGTCTGGTTGCGGCAGATCGAGGAATTGCTTAATGACGGTAATCGGAATCATCAGATAGGGGTTCTTGTCTGAAGCTGACCAGACAGCTGCAGCCAGCCAGGCTCCAGGCCGTAACACACGTAGGATCTCTGCCGCCGCCTTCTGAATCTCCGGCAGAAACATCAGACAGAAGCGGCTGGTTACTGCATCGAACGAATTCGTCTCAAGCGGAAGCGAAGTCACGTCGCCCGTACGAAACGTCACGTTCGAGAGGCCCAGTGTTGTAGCCTTGCGTCGTGCAGCGGCAAGCATCTGCTCGGCGAGATCCAGTCCGATCACGCTTCCACCCGGTCCAACGGTTTGTGCGCCGAGCAGGGCGGGATAGCCTGTGCCAGATCCCAGATCGAGCGCGTGCATACCGGATCGAAGTCTGGCATCGGCCACGAGCCGGTGATTCAAAAACGCCATCTGCTCGTCGAAGAATCGATCCCATTTCTCCCAACCCCCGGCGACGCGATTCCAGTCCTGCCGTTGGCCTTCGATGATCTGTTCCGGTGTCTGCCCCATCATCTCGTTCCTTTCGGCCGGTTACTTGATCGTCTGCAACGTCTCGCGCAATTCCTTCAACTCAGTACTCAGAAGATCAAGGTGCAGGTCGCGCTGTGGCTGGTCGCCTTTGAATTTCCAGAGCCGCTTGAAGATGGCCATCAATTCCTTCTTATGCGTCACGGCCAGGTCGTAAGCCGGAGTTTTCGCCTGTGCGTCGGTTACACCGCAGAACGCATCATCGAGCGCATGGAACTGGTTGTGCAGATCATCGAAGGCGCTGTCGACGCCTTTCCCTCCCTTAGCCTTGCTTGCCGTTGTCTCCATCATGTTCGTGAGGTTGATCATGGTCTCGACTCCGCTCGCACCTTTCGCTTGGGTCGCGTAATCGCCTGCTCGGGGATAAAACAGATAGCTGCAGCCGGAGAGTCCGAGCAGCAACATTGACAGAGTGAAGGTTCCGATTAAGCGGCACATTTTGAGCCTCCGTGTATTGTGAAGGGTGACTCCTTGAGAAGAGCCGTTCCCTGAGTTCATCACTCAGGGAACGGCTCCCCAGTCAAGAGTTCGTTTAGACCGTGACGGTGACCGTCTTGATCGCCGCCTTCCCCTGGGCCGCCATTTCCTGCGGGATTGAATCCAATTTATGGCACTGCTTGGCGTGGGTGGCTACCAACTGCATCAGTTCCGCCTCCGTCTCAGCCCGCACCTGGAATCCGCAGCCGCCTGCCGGTTGGACATCCAGACATCCCAATTGCTTATATTGTTTGGTCGCCATGATTTTCTCCTCCTGTATGGTTAGATGAATGACGGTACCGCTACTTCGCACGGGTAAATTCAAACCGATGGGGCAGTTCCTTCCCATCCTTGCTCAGCATCCATTCCTGGGTAAAATGATCTTGATCCTGAAAGGTAAACGAGACCTTGCGCATATGCGGGTCTGTCGGATTGGCGAGATTCGTGATGTCGATGAAGTTGAAGGTCAGCGTCTTGGCGTCGCCCTCCGGCCTATCGGCGCGCATACGAGGCTGGTTGCCAAGCTTACAGTAATGGGTCAGCATCAGGCCGCCCTTGTCGGCATGGTACATCGTCATCATCAGCGGCTTCTGAGCCTTCGTCATCGCTTCCACTAAACTTGTGCCGCCCCCGGTCCACTGATAGGACACGGCCATCGGTTTCCCTTCCGGGTCCTTGCCTTGCCATTCGCCTACGAGTGAGGCCAGCTGGCCAAAATCGGGAACGGTTGAGCTATCGGCCTGCACCCGTTGGAACGGCACCGCGACAGAATACAGGATGAGAGAAAGGGTGATGAACCATTTCATGGGAGGCCTCCCTCGGTAAGCCGTAGGATGTGTAGTCAAGCACGTTCTTCAACCCAGGTCAATGTGACCCACAGTCCGGCGCTGACATCGAGTAGAAGAACTCTTCTTTGACGACTTTCCCGTCGTGAACTGTGTAAAGTCCTGTTTCATCTAGGGCCATGCGTTTTCCCATATGTTTGGGCGTGACATCATACTTGAAATGCAGGATGAAGCGGTCGCCGTGGGGATAGGGCCCGTCAACCGTGCCTCCGTGGATCTCATGATTGTCGACCCACCATTGATTCTTTTTCTTGATGGCCTGGATGCCCTTTTGAGTCTGATCCATGCCTGGCACCGCAACGGGTTCAACGCTCTCGATATTTGGAGAGTAAAAGCGATCGATCGCCTCTTGGTTCTTCCCCTGCTTGCACAGAGCCGCTACTTCTTTTCCGATGTCCATGGTCGTCATGACAAGATCCTCCCTGGTTGATAGGTGATGGCGTACGGGACTCGATGCATCGTCCACATTGCCTGAATGAATCCGCGTGAGGGTGCGTTCTCTCTTTCTCTCTCTCCCCCCCCGACGTGATACATGGCGTTGAGTCTCTTATGGAATCATCACCAGTTTCTTCAGCCGTTGTTTCAAGGACTGGTCCGGCTCGGTCTTGTGGGTGGAGTGATGATGCGTCGCAATTGATGCATCGACGATCGCACCACAATTCAGGCAGCGCCAGCCGGAGGTTTCATATCCCGCAGAGCCCAATCCAAGATCGTCATACCGTTCTTGAACCATCAACCCATTGCAGCGGCGGCATGTCATGGGACATCTCCTTCTTTTCAACATCCTTGGTTGTTTCGGGCATTGAACGAACGTTCAATGCCCGGTCGAAAAATATCGGCTCAGTCTAAGATTGAGAGCGCGGTCTCCGCTGTTTGCTTCACCACGTCGGCCGGCGTTCCGGCTTTGATCATTACGATGGTGCCTTGCATCATCGTCGTGAGAAAGCCCGCCAGCGCACGCGGATCTTTATCATGCTTCAACTCACCCTGCAGTTTCGCGCGGACTAAGACTTTGAAAAATGTGTCTTCAGCCATCTTTAGGGCCTGGCGGAGCGTGCCTGCGATCTCTTTCTCATGCGGCGCCAGTTCCATCACCGTGTTGGCGATCAGACACCCGCGGCGTTGCGGGTCGGCCAGGGCCCCCTCGATCATGCCATGGATAAATCGATGGAGTGCTGGGATTGCCGGCCCCGGTTGATTGAGGAGGGAGAATTTTGGTCCGACGAAGGTGGTGCAGTACCGGTCCACCACTTTCAGGAACAGTTGCCGTTTGTCGCCGAACGTGTCGTAGAGCGAACCGCGATTCAGATCCATCGCGCTCAGCAAATCTTCCATCGATGTGGCTTCATAGCCTTTGTGCCAGAAGACCTGCATGGCCTTCTCGATGGCGTCGTCTGGGCTGAATTCCTTGGGGCGGGACATCTGAGCTCTCCATATGTTCCGGCTCGGAGGGAAAGCTCTCAAATACTGGAACGATCGGTCAAGTATAAATCTTCCGGTGCTGCCCTTGATAAGCGCGACGGCGTGTTTGCCAAGTTGATTGCCTCGATTCTAGGGTCGGGCGTAGGATCAGCTGTTTCTGTTCACCGATATCGACAGACGAGGGTATTTCCGAATCCAACATTCGACTGTATGATTCCGGTGTCGCCGCACGATAGGTCGTTCGTTGCCATGAAGTCCACAACAGAATCGATCTGGCAGAATTCGTGCCGCGCGCCGCGAATGCTGTTTCAATCGACATACAAGGGGAGTGATGCAAGACACGCAGCGGGTCATTGAGTACATTCGGCAGGCCTTTCGCGACACGGAGCATCCTGGCGATGCGTTTGTACAGGGAAGCCACGAGGGCTGCGAACCGGGTGAGTCGGTCGCACCTTTTATCGGTGTCACCGATTGGTCGCAACTCGACCCTGTGGTCCTTGACGGCAGCTACGATGCACTGAGTTTCTTTTCCGAAGGAGGCTTCCGGTATTTCCTTCCTGCCTATGTGATTGCCGACCTCAAGGACCAGCTGCACACCGCCGATCTGGCATTCCATCTCACAAATGGATTTATAGACAAGGTTGTCAAGATTTCTGCTGGGCAACGGATCTATGAGAAGACGATCGGCAAATCGGCATTCATTAATCCACGCCGATACGGAGCGATGACCTGGCACGATCATGCGCGCTGCCGCCTTTCCGCATTTACGAGAGAGGAAGCGCAAGCCATCGTGGCCTATCTGGAATACAAACGGGATGCGGATTCTCACAAGCTCAACACGGAAGTGATCAATGCCGCGCTCGACAGCTTCTGGCGGGACCGAGCTGTGAAAGGGCCGACGCATCAGGCCATTCGACAGTATCGTCACGAAGAAGCTGAATACCTGAAAGATATTGGGGGTGGGACGAATGGGTAAGAAAGGAGGAGCGGTTGCGCAAGCACAGGGGACTCACCGGACCGTCCTGCTTCCCCGGTGGCGGACTTTTTGAGTGTTCTGCTAGAATCGCAAGCCATGCCGATCGAAACGTTCACCGCACAAGTTGAGTCGATCAAGAATCTTACGCATGACGTGCGCCAGCTCGATCTACGTCTGATCGAGCCGAGGACGATCACGTTCAAGCCCGGCCAGTTTATCTCATTCGAGATGCCGGATCCGCAGACCGGCCGCCTCCTCACGCGAGCTTATTCCATAGCGTCGCAACCCAGCCGACCGGGTATCATCACGCTCTTGTTCAATCTGGTATCGGGTGGTCCTGGCTCCGGCTTTCTCTTCCATCTCAAGGCAGGAGAGAAAGCCCACTTCAAAGGACCGGCGGGGCATTTCTATCTGCGAGACGGTCCGGAGCGAGAACTGCTGTTTGTCGCCAGCGGCACCGGCATTGCGCCGATTCGCTCCATGTTGTTGGCAAACGCGGAAAGTCACAACCCGAGACCGGCGACGCTGTTCTGGGGCTTGCGCAGCCAGCGGGATTTGTATGATCAGGAGGAACTGGCTGAATTGACCAAACGAACGCCGACCCTCACGGCTGTCACCACGCTTTCCCGCCCTGATCCAGGTTGGTCCGGTGAGTCGGGCCGCGTGCTCCGTCTGATCGAGGAGCGGATCACCTCAGTCAAGAATTTAGCCGTATATCTCTGCGGGAATAGCGCGATGATCGCTGACGCCACATCGTTGCTTCAGAAAAAAGGCTTGTGCCCAATCTACCGCGAAAAGTATTACGACGGAGAAGGGGATGGAGGCTGAAGATCGTCTGTGCTCGCGCAACGGGCGGCCTTGCTACGAAAGAAGGTTAAGGTTGAGGCTCAGGTTGAGCACTGCCCAGTCCGATTTGGGGAGGATAACCTTCAACCTTGACCTTCCGATGAGACGCGTGCAGTGGAAGATCAATCAGCCCCCTCCCTAAGAGGAAACGGCCAAGCTTGGAAGGAGGGGAGGGAGCGGCCAGGTGCCCTTCTTGCTCGCAAAACGCGCACGATCAGAATGTGCTCGTTCGATGCGCGCAGTAAAGGGCAGCTTTGGCCACTCCCTTAAAGAGAGGTATAGGGAAAAGGTGAACGCATGCACCGATTGAAAGAGAAAGTCGCGATTGTGACGGGGAGCAGTAGCGGCATCGGCAAGGCGATTGCGCTGCGGTTTGGGGCTGAAGGCGCACACGTCGTTGTCACGGCTAGGCGGATGGCGCTCTGTGAACAGACCGTCGCACAGATTGTGAAAAAGGGCGGCGAGGCTTGGGCCATTCAAACTGATGTGGCCGATGAGCGCCAGGTGGAACGACTGATCGAGGAGACGGTCAAGCGGTATGGGCGGGTGGACATTCTCGTGAACAATGCAGGCATTGTTGCAGGCGGGCGGCTTGCTGAGACGACGACACACTCGTTTGACGAAGTCATGAATGTGAATGTGCGAGGGACGTTCTTCTGTTGCCGGGCGGGGTTCAGACAGATGAAGAAACAAGGGGGCGGGACGATCATGAACATGTCGAGCGTGGCTGGCGTTCAGGCCTGGGCAGGCACGGGTGCCTACAGCGCGTCGAAGCATGGCATTATGGCGTTGACGAAATCGCTGGCCGACGAAGGACGCCCGCATCACATAAAAGTGAGCGCCATCTGTCCGGGAGCCGTGGCGGATGAATTGGTCGATGCCTCGTCGGAAGACATTCTCCGCAGCGAGAAGATCGATCCGTTCGATGTGGCGGAAACAGCCGTCTACCTTGCGACCCTGGGAAAATATTCAGTGGTGCATCAGATCGTCATCGATCGATTGGGCGCAGACTGGTGACGATCGCTTCAGCGTCTACATCGACTCAGCCGCGGCCGGCGGCGATCCGCTTCATTTTCATGACCGTCGTGCTCGACGTGCTCTCGTTGGGTATCGTCATTCCCGTGTTGCCGAAACTCGTCGAAGACTTCATGTCCGGCGACACGGCGCAGGCCGCGTCAATCTATGGCTTCATGGGCATGGCCTGGGCACTCATGCAGTTTGTCTGTTCGCCTATTCAAGGCGCGCTGTCGGATCGCTTCGGCCGGCGGCCGATCGTGCTGCTATCCAATCTCGGCCTCGGCCTCGACTACATCTTCATGGCGCTCGCGCCCAGCATCATGTGGCTCTTCGTGGGCCGAATTATCTCGGGCATCGCGGCCTCCAGCTTCAGTACGGCGGGGGCATACATTGCCGACGTCACGCCGCCGGAGAAGCGGGCCGCCAGCTTCGGGATGATCGGCGCGGCGTTCGGCTTAGGCTTCATACTTGGCCCGGCGCTGGGAGGGTTGCTCGGCGTGGTCGACCCACGACTTCCGTTCTGGGGCGCGGCAGCAACGAGTCTGGTGAACGCCTGTTACGGATTCTTTGTTCTGCCGGAGTCGCTCTCGCGCGAGAAGCGCATGAACTTTTCCTGGAAACGGGCCAATCCGATCGGCTCGTTCAGACTGTTGCGGTCGCATCGCGAACTCCTCAGTCTCGCGGCGGTGGTGTTTCTCGGGTACCTCGGGCATGCCGTCTTGCCGAGTGTGGCAGTGCTCTATGTCGGCTATCGCTACGGGTGGGACACGAAGGCTGTCGGCTTTATGCTGGCCGGCGCTGGCGTCACTGCCATGATTGTGCAAGGGCTGCTCATGCGGCCGCTCATCGCCCGCTTTGGAGAGCGGAAGACGCTCCTCACCGGATTGCTCAGCGGCGCGCTGGGCTTTGCGGTTTACGGTGTGGCGACCGACGGATGGATCTATTGTGCGGGGATTCCCATCATGGCCTTCTGGGGTCTTGCCGGCCCGTCCGCGCAAGCGTTTATGTCCCGCCGCGTGAGCAGCTCCGAGCAGGGTCAGCTCCAAGGGGCTATTGCGGGGCTTTCCGGGATCGCCGGCCTCATTGGACCGGGCCTCTTCACCCAAGCCTTCGCGCTCTTTATCGGGGCACAAGCCAGTTGGCATCTTCCCGGCGCGCCGTTTCTTCTCGCGTCCCTCTTATTGTTTGTAGGAATAGCGATTGCCTGGCGAGCGACGCGGGTCACCCGTGTGACGTGACCATGCCGGGTTCGGTGGAGCGCTTTTCGAGATGCTGCACAATTACTATCAACCCGACCGCATCCCATTCACCTTCGTCTCCAACGAACTCAACGCGTGACAAAAGATAATCGAGGGAATGTCCGGCGGCTCGACGGGTAAAGCTTCTCCTCTCTGTCGCAGTCGGAGAAAGAAGCCGGCTGGAGCCGGATCTGCCTCGGTATCCATTGGGCGTTCGACTCGACCGAGGGGATCAAGCAGGGAAAGCGTGTGGCCGACGACGCGTTCATGAACATCTTGCGCCCGCGCAACCATAGACGGTAACAACCCAGGATTTCGTGAAAAGTGAATGGTGAAAAGTGAATGGTTTCAGAGGAAGAGCCTTAGGCAGTTCTACATTTCACCTCTCACTTTTTACGTCTCACGCCTGACGACTTTCCTATGCTGGCGGGCTTTTTCAGCAGCCTGTTCAGCGGTATTTGGCGAAACAGATAAGATCCAGATGGTCGTAGTGATCGGGGAGAATTGTTTCGGCCTTGTAGCCGAGGCTCATGAACAGGTGGATGTTCCTGCCTGTACGCAGCATCGTGCAGGCAAAGAACTTATGGGCATCGGTCGCGACCCGTTCGATTTCGTGTATCAGAGCTTTCCCCACCCCATGGCCCTGGTGGGCAGGACTCACGGATAAGAGCCGGATGATGCACACCCCGGCCACGGTCCAGAAGCGCACAGATCCCACCACCGCTCCCTCCGCCTCCGCCACGAAGATATGTTTTTCCCTGGCATCTTCCCTGAGGCTGTCGAGCGTTTCCGTGGTCCATCCGCTCACGGTATAGATGTTGGTGTATTCGCCGAACGCGGCCTGCTGTACTTGGAGCAGAGATGCAAAATCGGCTTCGGTCGCTGGTCTGATCTGAATCATACGTGGTACTCCGGGCTCTACTCGCACCTCGTGAATGCGAGGATACCAAAGCCCAGCAGGATCTTCTATCTGACGCGGTCAGTGGTACAGCAATTGAATTGCCGGTAGGGAACGGCTCCGGGTAGGCCGCTCAAAAAGACTGTCCAGCAAGGCCGCAGCCGATGAAAGCACCGGAGGCGTAGCCTCTGGGCTACGTTGAGGATGCTTTCAAGGAGAGAACGCCGCTGGCAGGCTTTTTCAGCAGCCTACGAGTTTGCGGCCGCCAGTCGAGCAAACTGATACGTCATCGCGTTGACTCGTCCGAGATAGTCTCGCACTTCGTGGTCGCCGCACCGTTGGCGGTGGGTCAGCCGGAAGCCGCGCGAGGCATAGGTGTGGCCGGCTCCAGCTCCGCACAGGTGAATCACGGCGGCCAGATTCTGCTTTTGCCGGAGTGTGACTGTGCCGATCCGTCGAGGTCCTACGGCACTCGCGACGCCTCGATCCAACAGCGCCGAGGTCAATTGGATGGCATGGCTCGGTACGACGCGGCTGTAGAGGCTATTGAACCAACAGGAATCCGGGTTGTGCCACGGGCCGTCCTCGACCACACGATGGTTATGGATACAGTAGCGAGTCGCTTCCTGGAACGTCCCGTCCGTAATCTGATACATGCCCACCGCGCTCGATGCCGGTTGGTAGAGTCCCAAGGGGTTCCACGTCAGATGCCACCGCCAGTAGGTTCGTGCCACCGGATTCCCTCCGCCCTCAACCTGCGCCAGCGCCGCCAGCAACTCGGCCGTGATGACCGATGTTGCATGTGTACGGAAGAGCGAGCCGTACTGCTTCCACGTTTCGGCAGGGTGCTTGTCGAGTGAGTGCTCTAAGGGAAAGAGGACTTCGGTCGGCTTATTGAATACATGATATGCCCAATTGACGCTGAACCAGAGGAGCAGGATGCCCGATACAATCACGACGGCACGTACGGTCGGTGGCGAGGCGAGCACGGCCTTCCTGGCTGTGCGGAACGTACGCCAACGCGCGCGTACGAAACGCCTGAGGGTATTGAAGGTAAGCCTGCGCATGCGCCGCTTGCGGTAGCGAGGACGCTTGGGGGTGCGGTGATTGGGACGGGAGGGCATGGGGATACTATAACCGAAAAAAAGAAGGGGATAGAGGCTGTTGATCTTCTGTGCTCGCGGAACGCGCACGATCAGAATGTGCTCGTCCCACGCGCGCAGTAGAAGATCAATCAGCCCCCATCCCTAAAGAGGGAACAAGCGAGCTTGGAAGGAGCATATAGATCTGTGTTTGCGCAACGCGCGGTCGCGGACTCCTCTCGTTGTATACGAGCATTCGCAATGGATGTTTTTTCTATCTCGCTGAGTTGACACATACTGTCGCCGAGTCGTAGCCTGTCGTTGATTCTCATCGCAATCATCTAACAAGACCATGCCACCGTGTGTGGCGTTAGCAGGCTGCGGGAAAACCAAGATGATGAACAAAATGGCGTTGGAATGTTCCCTATGGCACCAACGTCACAATAGTCTCAGGATGCTCAAAATGGCTGTCCAGCAAGGCCGCAGCGAGCGAAGAGGCGAGGCGTACGCTTCGGTACGTTGAGTCTCTGAGCGATGCGAGAACGACGCTGGCTGACTTTTTCAGCATCCTGTTAGGATCGGCTGGTCGTTTAGCACGAACGCGTAAGATCGTTGTCCGATGGGACCGCCATGCCCGCGTCTCTTGACCACATTCATCCCGGCACCCCGATGGGGGCCAATCTGACCGCCGATGGCGCGACCTTCCGCGTCTGGGCGCCGCAGGCCCGGGCTGTGTATGCAATCGGCGACTTCAACCATCGGGTGCGCAACGACGCCAGTCTACTCACGCAAGACGAGTTCGGTCATTGGCGGGGCTTCATTCCCGGCGTCCGGGATCGCGAGCGCTACATGTTCTACGTGGTCGGGGAAGGGAGCGAGGGGCCGAAGCGCGATCCCTATGCCCGTGAACTTGCGACGCCCTTTCCCAGCGAATGCACTGTCCGCAAGACCGACTTTCCCTGGCACGAGAGCGGATACGTCACGCCGCCCTTTCATGAGTTCGTCCTTTATCAGCTCCACGTCGGCACCTTCTTTACACCGAACCTGCCGCACAAAGGTGGCACGTTTCTCGATGTCGCGCGCAAGCTCCCGTATCTGGCCGAAATGGGCGTCACCGCGCTGCAGCTCATGCCCATTCAGGAATTCCAAACCAGCTTCAGTCTCGGCTACAACGGCACCGATTATTTTTCACCCGAGATGGATTTCGCCGTGGCGGATGCCGGTCTGTCTCCATACGTCGCTAAGGTGAATGGCCTCCTTGACGCGAAGGGCCAGCGCCCCTACCGGGCGGAGGATCTGCACGGAGAAATGAATCAACTCAAGGCGTTGGTGGATCTCTGTCATCTCCACGGCCTGGCCGTGATCCTCGACGTGGTCTACAACCATGCGGGCGGTGAGTTCGGCGACCAAAGCCTGCACTTCTTCGACCGCCAATCCCGCGCCGGCGGGCAGCGGAATTCCCTCTATTTCACAGACAAGGGACATGCCGGCGGCCTCGTGTTCGACTTCGCCAAGCCGGAGGTGCAGGATTTTCTCATCCAAAACGCCACATTCTTTCTCGATGAATACCGTGTCGACGGATTCCGTTAC
Source organism: Nitrospiraceae bacterium (assembly GCA_041743755.1). GTDB lineage: Bacteria > Nitrospirota > Nitrospiria > Nitrospirales > Nitrospiraceae > Palsa-1315. The sequence continues at coordinate 15,800 of JBGTMB010000085.1, forward strand.
GACCAGGTGAGCGTCATCGATCACGACGGCGCGCCGCACGGATGGGGATTTTGCCAGGACCTCACCGCCACGTTGCATGCACACCGGCCAGAGGCGTTGCATCTTGCCGAGTATTGGAACGTGAATCCGTATGTGGTGAAGGCGCCGCCAACCGGGGCCGGCTTCGATACGACCTTGACCGACGGCTTGCGCGTCGCGATCCGCGACGTCATCGGCAACGCGAGCGCCCCTGACGAGCGCCCCCTCAACATGACGGGCCTGGTCCGGAGCCTCTGGCCTGAGGGCTTCCGTGAGCAGTGGCGCTTCGTGCAGGGTCCGGAGAATCACGACATCGTCTACCACGACCGGGAGCAGCGTGTCGCTCGTCTCGGGGATCCGACGAATCCCCGCTCCTGGTTCGCCCGCAGTCGTGCCAGTGTGGCGATCGGGCTCAGTCTCACCGCACCGGGCATTCCCATGCTGTTCATGGGGCAGGAATTTCTGGAAGACAAGCCATGGTCGGACGATTTTGTGTCGCACCACGATCTGCTTCTCAACTGGGCAGGTCTCGACCGGGGCGACAGGCAGATGCTCGACCATGTGCGGTTCACGCGAGAATTGCTCGCGATGCGCCGGAATACTCCCGGTTTGCGCGGCCAGGGATTTCGCGCCGTGCACGCGCACGATCAGAACCGAGTGCTGGTGTTTCATCGCTGGGTGGAGGGAGAAGGCCACGACGTGATCGTGATCGTGCATCTGGCACCCTTCAACCGGTTCGGCTATCGCATCGGCTTCCCTGGCGGCGGGGAGTGGCGCGAGGTCTTCAACAGCGACGTGTACGAGAACTGGGTCAATCCCGGCGTGATCGGCAACGGCGGGCGAGTCGTCGCCGACCCGCACCCGCTGCATGACCTCGACCATTCAGCCGCCATCGTGCTCCCGGCGAACAGCCTGCTCGTCTTTGCGCGGTGATATCTCACAGGAACCAGATCGCGTCGCGCGTGTGTTCGCGGGGGCCGCACAGTTGTTGAAAAAAAAGCAGTCCGTTCCTTTGTCCATACTGAACGTCACCCCAGTCCTAACCCAAGGAGGAATCATGCAACGCAAAGGATCGGCCATTTGGCAGGGCGACTTGAAGACCGGAAAAGGCACCGTCTCCACAGACAGCGGCGTCCTGTCGCAGACGCAATATTCGTTTTCCACGAGGTTCGAGAGCGGGAAGGGTACCAACCCGGAAGAATTGATCGCGGCCGCGCATGCCGGGTGCTTCACGATGGCGCTGTCGGCGCAATTGGGGAGTGCCGGCTTGACTCCCGACAAACTGGAGACCACGGCCACCGTTACGTTCGACAAGCTCGAAGCCGGATGGACTGTGACGAGTATCCTGCTGGACGTCAAAGGCAAGGTTCCCAAGGCGGATCAGGCCGCATGGGACAAGGCGACACAGGAGGCCAAAGCCGGCTGCCCGATCTCGCGCCTCCTCAATACGACGATCAACATGCAAGCCAAGCTGGAAGGCTAGGGGTGGCGATGGCAAAAATCAGGCATTCCGACTCGTTGGCGTTTCTCTTCGATCTGGACGGCACCTTGGTCGACAGTGTCTACCAGCATGTGCTGGCCTGGCGCGAAGCGACGCAAGCCGCCGGCATCGAACTGCCGGTCTGGCGCATTCACCGCCAGATCGGCATGAGCGGGGGCCTGATGCTCAACGCCCTGGCTCGGGAAACGGGACGGCCGGTCTCGCAGAAGGATGCGGAGCGCATCCAACTGGTGCACGCCGAGGCGTTTGCCAATCAGGCGTCATCTCTGCGCGTGCTTCCCGGCGCGCAAGCACTGCTGGATACATTGGCGGCCCATCGCGTGCCTCACGCCATCGCGACGAGCGGACGAAAGCACAACGCACGGCATGCGCTCAAGCTGCTCACGCTCCATCGGAACGTGCCGGTCATCACGCGCGACGACGTCCGGTTCGCGAAGCCCGATCCCGATCTGTTCGTCGCCGCAGGGAAACGGCTCAGGGTTCCCATGAGTCGCTGTGTCATCGTCGGAGACAGCGTCTGGGACTTACTGGCCGCGCGTCGCGCGTTCGCCATCTCGGTGGGACTGCTCTCCGGGGGCTATGGCCGTGAAGAGTTGGAGCGGGCAGGAGCCTATCGGGTCTATCAAGACCCGGCCGACCTGCTCAGACACCTGGATGAAGTTGGCGTCAGACTCTAGCACCCGTAGCCGTCTCCCTTCACCTGCTCACCAGAAATACACCTCGTGTGCCCATGCAATTTCTGTTGCGAGTTTTCTCCATGCCTCTTGCACTTGGCTTCCCTGAGAGGCTCTCCGCCCTGTCAGCCCACCCGTGTCAATCAAGGATGAATATGCGAAGAAAAATCTTTCGAAATTATAACCTCCTCATCGCGCCGGGCCTCGTTGGCGTAAGGAGAGCCATGGCGAGCTTCCTGATCGTGGGACTCTTGAGCGTACTACCCGCTGTACCGGTTTTGGCGGGGACGGAATTCTCGTCGTCGTCGCTCAAGAAAGGTGTGCTCTTAGTGGCCAGCCCATCTTTGGAAGATCCGAACTTCCGCCAAGCCGTCGTGCTTATCGTGGAGCATGGGCCTGAGGGAACTGTCGGGCTTATTCTGAATCGCTCCACGAACGTTCTGCTGTCCAAGGCCTTGCCGGACATTACCGCACTCAAAGGGACCAGCTACCGGCTGTTTGCGGGGGGACCGGTAGAACCAACACGATTTCTTCTATTGTTTCGACTCAAAGAGCCTCCGGCAGACGCACGATCGGTCTTCGACGGGGTCTATCTGGGGCGCACACCAAAGGCTCTAGAAGGCATCATTACACAGGCCAAGCCGACCGAAACCTTCCGGGCCTTTGCCGGATTTTCCGCATGGGTTCCGAGGCAGCTGGAAGCTGAGATGCGTCTAGGTGCGTGGGCGATCTTGCCGCCAGATTCGGTCGGCATCTTTGACAAGGACCCGGCCACTCTCTGGCAGGACTGTATCAGTCGGCTCCAGGCTCCCAAAGTAATCTCAAATTAGGGAGGGGGGCGACCTGGTCGTCCTCCTGCTCACGGAACGCGCACGATCAGAATGTGCTTCCTCGACGCGCGTAGCGGACCTCTTTTAAAAGAAGATGGGGTCGGGTCTTGTAATATAACATTGCACAAGCCTTGTCCGTGCGCGGAGGGGGCTTCTTGCCCAGTTAGTTTAGGGAGTCTTTAAAACCATGGGAGTTGCGACATGTGCCTAGCGTGGCATGAGTACCTGGCGTGCTCCCGTCTGCCATCGGTTAGAATCGAACGCCCAGCGAGGCGAGAGCGAAATTGTACCAGCCAAACGCAAACCGCTCATTATCCACTCCGCCTTCGAATACGCGATATCCCGCGGTCAGGTACCAGGCGTCGGTGAGATCGTAACGGATTTTCGCTGCTGCATCGATGGCCCGCCCCTGTGTGCTGACAAGCCCATCGAAATCGAGCAGAGCCGTCCAGCGCGGGGCGACGTCGTATTCCAGACTGGTGCTGAGCAACGGCACGAAACCGACGTTACTGTCGGATGCCACGACCCCTTGTTGGCGTAGTTCCACCCGAGCATCTCGAATGAACGCTGTGGCGCCGATGCGCCATCGCCAGCGATCCGATTCATGGAGGAGATATCGATAGGTCAGTCGGTAGGAATCGAACTTGTATTCGGAATCCACTGCGGTGCCTGGCGTGAAGGACCCGCCGGCAAAACGTACGGGCATATCAAACGCTCCCGTGCCGGAAAAGGCGAGCGGGGCGTATACAAACCTGACCGAATGTCGGTGGGCCATATTCCATGTGAGTTCGACGCGTCGCTGCGCATCGGGGCCGTTTCCTTGAATATCGGTCAGAGCAAAGCGGGTTCCTGCGCTACTGTCGGGAATATGGATCTGATTTCGTGATTGCCAGACGGCTCCCGTTTCAAACTCCAGCGAGAATCGATGATCAGGGAGAGAGGCTCCCGCGGCAGGCGAAATTGTGATCACGAGTACGGACACGACGGCACATATCACGACACGGATGTCCCGAAGGCGCCCTGTCAGTTGATGTTTTAGTGAGGGAACAGAACTCATCATGCATAGTATCCTGCGAATCCCTTGCCGTCAAACGCCCCATCCGAAACTAAGGGGTCGGATCTTGTATTATAATACTGCGCAATTTCTCCCATTCAATCTGTGTGGCTCGACTCCACGCTCACCACGTTGACATGCCCTGTTTCGGACAATATCCTCTTTTGACATGATGATGGGATTGATGATTGTAGGGCGGCCTCGACTGCGTGCCCTGTTTGAACGTCCACTGTTGCCGGTGCGGGCAGGAATGGTCTGCCTCGGCATGGTCATGATGCTGTGGTCCAGCGGTACGCCGGCGTTCGCCCAAGGCCGCTTCACGGAGGTGTTGGTGTCGGTCGTCAAAAACAAAGTGGTGGCGGTGAATGGAGTGGGGCCGTCCGAGATTGACCTCGGAGTGGGTGAAGCCGTGGTGAGCACCAAGGCATTCGGTTTGACGGGGCTGGCGATTACTTCCACGAGACTATTGGGATTCTCCTCGCAACTTCGCCACTGGGGCGAACAGTCGTTGGGCGTCAACGAGCATGTCAATCAGTCACAGGTCCTTCGAGAACTATGTGTGGTGGCTACGGAGCGGAGCCTCTATGGGTTTCAGGAACCCTCGCGCATTGGACGACCGAGGGCTCAGGCATGTCTGAACGGGTTCAGGAACTACGTGCCCATGGCCACGTGGCGTTGGTTGTGACGACGGAGCGGTTAATGGTGTTCTCGGCATTCATGAGCCGGTTTCAGGTGGTGCCACTTCAAGGAGACGAATTGCTGCAGGGCATTGAGAACACCGGCGATGCGGTGCTCAAGACGAGTCGACGGACGTTAATGTTTCGTAGTCGTATGTCCGGCTGGACCGAACTGCGCTGAAGGGGTGGTGTGCGCGACGAAAACGTGCTGCCGGTTCGCATGATTCATAACGGTTCGTCGCGAAATCACTGGCCGCAGGTTCGCCGTAGCAGTGGATCGGCAATTGCAGCAGAAGTGCTCATGAACAATGTGGGTTGGAAGGGAGAGGGTAGTAACTCAGGCTTGATGTTGGATTACAAGACTTGACCCCATGATCCTTGACCCCATGATCCTCTCTGCTGGTTTGTCCTGTTCCGGTAGCAGCGTGGTAGCAGAGGTGTCAAGTGAGTTGGAGTCCATGATAAGGCGTTGTCAGGTCTCCCAGCATCGGTATACCATCATGCGGGCATAGGTCAATGGATTAGGAGATCCGCATGGTTGATCGCTACAGGCATCTCTACAACAGAGTTAACGTCAATTCTTGGGAGCAACTACAGCGCTACTCTGAAGGTCGAGGTCTTGGTAGGCCGGGCCCTAAGAAATGGAATCGTTGGATCTTCAAGGGACACGAGAGCACGCGATGGCCTCTCTCTACGACGCTTGAACGAACATTACGTGAACGGTTTAGTCGCGGCCTATCGGATGCTTGGACATGGGAGCGACGCCTTAGCCGAGAGTTCATGCGCAAGGCACGAGGGTTCCTCTCTGATCCGCCGAGTGATAAAGATTTCATGGAATGGCTTGCCCTCATGCAGCATTACGGTGCACCAACGAGACTACATGACTGGACCTACTCTTTTTGGACCGCTGTTTTGTTCGCAATGGAAAAGGCGAACATTGACGAAAGGAAGTCTTGTGCGGTTTGGGCTCTTGAAATCGATTGGTGGCGTGATGAGTGCACGGCAAAGAATGTTCCTAAACTGAAGACGATGTTAAAAGAGGGCTCTAATCTTCCGCAGGAAATCGAATTCATCCTGAAGAGCCAGGGAAAGCATCGCACCCCATCTGGCATCTGGCCATTAAATGCCTACCGTTTGAATGAGAGGGTTGTTACTCAACAAGCTCTATTTGTGGTCCCTCTCGATGTAACGAAATCCTTCATGGAAAATCTGCGCCTTTGTTCAAAGGATCAGCAAATGATCTCGCGTCACCTGATTAAACTCGTCATTCCTTGTCGCGAGAAAATAATCGGGGAGTGCGTGAAATATCTCTATGATCGCAATTTAACTCCCGCCACGCTCTTCCCTGGGATCGATGGATATGCCCGTAGCCTCGGCAATCTCGTGCTTCTGCCAGATCGATTTAGTGGCATTGGCGACAAACCCGATCGCCCTTGGCCAAACTAATCATCAAGGCACACAGTAGCAGGCGGCTCTCTTCACATCCTTCTCACATCCTTCTCAGGCCGAGCGTTCCGCGAGCACGAAGGGCAGCCTGGTCGCTCCCGTCTCTCTCTTGCATCGAGCGATCACTGAAATGCAAATGGTCCGTCCAAGCTCGCTCGTTGTCCCCTAGGAAGGGCACTCCTTGTCGGTTCGACTGCGGCCGTTGAGCAAGCACATTCTGACCGTGCGCGCTCCGGGAGCAACGGACCGACAGGGGTGTCGTTCCGTCCGTTTGTGCTAGGATGCCGCGCATGTCGGCGTTAAAGCTGGTGCTTTGGGGGTTCCTGGCCATTCTTGGCGCGGTTGCGCTCGCCTTTGTTGTCGGTCTTGTCAATCCACACGAAAAAGTGAATGGGCTCTGGTTGGTTGTCGCGGCGGCCTGCATCTATGTGCTGGCCTTTCGTTTCTATGGCCGCTGGATTTCGCGGCGTGTTGTGGAGCTGAACGATCAGCGGGTGACGCCTGCGGTGCGGTTGAATGACGGCGTCAATTTTCATCCCACCAATAAGTATGTGTTGTTCGGTCATCACTTCGCGGCGATTGCTGGCGCTGGGCCGTTGCTGGGGCCGGTGTTGGCGGCGCAGTTCGGATTCTTGCCAGGGTTTCTATGGTTGGTGATCGGGGCGGTCTTAGCTGGGGCGGTACAGGATTTCATTATCCTCGTTGCGTCGATGCGGCGAAATGGCCGCTCTCTTCCTGAAATTGCGCGCGATGAACTGGGTCTTGTCACTGGTACGGCGACGGCGGTGGCGGTGTTGTTCATTGTGATTGTGGCGCTGGCAGGGCTGGGTTTTGCCGTTGTGAATGCGCTTTATCTCAATGCTTGGGGCACCTTCACGATTGCGATGACGATTCCCATCGGCCTCATCATGGGCTTTTATCTTCAACGGTTTCGACCAGGACAGGTTGCGGAGGTCTCCCTGCTTGGTGTGGTGTTGTTGGTTGCGGCTGTGATTTTTGGGCGGGTGGTCGCTCAGTCTTCGGTTGCCGGGTGGTTCGAGTTGGAGCGAGCGACGTTGGTGTGGGGGTTGGCGGGCTATGGCTTTCTTGCTTCTGTCTTGCCCGGGTGGATGTTACTGGTGCCGCGCGGGTATCTCTCTACTTTTATGAAGCTTGGGGTGGTGGCGTTGCTGGGGGTGGGAGTGATTCTCATGGCGCCGACGATCGAGATGCCGCGCGTTACTGTATTTGCTAGCGGAGGCGGCCCGATTATTCCCGGCACGCTGTTTCCCTTTCTCTTTATCACCATTGCCTGCGGAGCTGTGTCGGGCTTTCACTCGCTGGTCTCTTCAGGGACGACGCCGAAGATGATCGAACAGGAATCCCAGGCTACGGTCGGCTATGGGGCGATGTTATTGGAGAGTTTCGTCGGGGTGATGGCCTTGATTGCGGCTTCGGTGTTGATCCCCGGTGACTATCTGGCGATCAATA
>JBGTMB010000086.1:0-38911 GCA_041743755.1 Nitrospiraceae bacterium
ATGAAAATTCTGGTTGTTGGCAGTGGGGGCCGAGAGCACGCAATCGTGTGGAAGCTCAAGCAAAGTCCCCGTAAGCCGACGCTTTATTGTGCTCCTGGCAATGCGGGGGTCGAATCGCTTGCGACCTGTGTTCCAATTGACGCCAACGATCTTGCCGGACTGAAAGGATTTGTCCAGTCGGAGCAGATTGATCTGACAGTTGTCGGGCCAGAAGCCCCATTGGCGTTGGGTATTGTCGACGAGTTTCGCACATCGAAGCTCAAAGTCTTTGGTCCAACGAAAGGCGCTGCACGCATCGAAGCCAGCAAAGTATTCTCCAAAGAGATCATGAATCGGGCAAAGATTCTTACGGCGAACGCGCAAAGTTTCGATCAAGTCGCCCCGGCCTTGGCGTATCTCGATCGGCATGAACTTCCTGTCGTGGTGAAGGCCGACGGATTGGCGCAGGGAAAGGGCGTGGTGGTTGCGGCGACGCGTGAAGAGGCTAAACAGGCGGTCCGTGATTTGATGGAACAGGGGCGGTTTGGTCAAGCCGGTCGGCGCGTCTTGATCGAGCAGTTTCTTGACGGCGAAGAACTGACGATCATGGCATTCACGGATGGCCTGACTGTGGTGCCAATGCTGCCGGCACAAGATCATAAACGTGTTGGAGACGGCGATACGGGACCCAATACCGGAGGTATGGGTGCCTATTGCCCTGCCCCGCTTGCTACCAGAGCATTGTGTGAACAGGTCACCCGGCAGATCCTGTATCCTGCCGTCGAAGCTCTGTCTCGCATGGGCTGTCCGTTTCAGGGTGTGCTGTATGCCGGACTCATGATTGTGAAAGGCACAGCCTATGCCTTGGAATTCAATGCGAGAATGGGAGACCCTGAAACGCAGGTGGTCCTCCCGTTGTTGAAGACCGATTTACTGGAAGTGATAGAGGCGGTGGTCGAGCATCGCCTTGATCAACTAGCCGTGGACTGGCATGATGATACGGTAGTGTGCGTTGTCATGACGTCAGAAGGCTATCCTGGAGCCTATCAGACCGGCCGAGCCATTCATGGATTACTACGCACAACCGAGACAACACGCATGGTATTTCATGCAGGTACAGCGCGAACTGGTACCGAAGTCGTCACAGCCGGGGGCCGAGTGCTGGGAGTGATAGGACGTGGGGCAACACTCGAATCTGCGCAAGCTGAGGCCTATCGTGTGACCAAGTCGATTACATTTGAAGGTGCGCACTATAGGACAGATATCGCGTGCCGTGCGTTCTCCCACCGTACAGCACGCTGAAGGGGACTGATGGTTTCTGCCATGGGACGGATCGAGCGCTACGGTGTATCCACCGTCTCTGTGCTTGCTGAGAGGATGCGCCGTGTGCTCGGAGAGAACGGACTGATCGCCCTGCCGACAGAAAGTTTCTACGGACTTGCTGTAGATCCATTCAACGAGCAGGCACTTGTAAAATTGTGGCAGGTCAAAGGCCGGTCGAAGGGAAAGCCGGTTCTTGTGCTGATTGGAGAAGGGGCTCAGTTGAACCCATTCGTTCGAAACATCCCACCTGCCGCCACCGTGCTGATGAATGCCTTCTGGCCCGGGCCGCTTACCATTGTCTTCCCTGCAGCGCTTGGACTTTCCGACGCGGTCACGGCGGGGACTCGCTCTGTCGGCATCCGTTTCAGTGCCTGGCAGCCGCTGTGTGAGCTCTTGCGGCGAGTCGGGCCTCTCACCGGCACCAGTGCGAACCGTGAAGGGATGCCGCCGCCTACGACCGCTATAGAAGTTCGGCACTATTTTGGCGACGCACTTGATCTGATCGTCGATGCTGGACCGACACCCGGTGGGCGACCGTCCACTGTGATTGACGTGCAGGGTCCGATTCGAATCATCCGCGATGGCGCGATCGATCGAGAAGACATCGTTGCACAGTTGGCTGCCCACGGTTTGTCTCTCGATTCTGATAGTGAGTGAAGTCGATCGTCTAGTTTACACTGAAAGGAGAATCCCGATGATTCGAACAGCGATGGTGCGTAACCTGGTTGCGGTAGCGGCCATAACGCTCGTCTCGGTGAGTGTATCCGGGTGCGATTACTGGCCTCCGGCGCTCCAAACGCAAATCGAACAACTCCAATCCGAGCTCCAGAGTGCGACGATGGAAAAAGCTCAATTACAGAGTCAGCTGACCTCCATGGCAAAAGTGAAAGACGATTTACAGACGCAAGTGAATGACCTCTCTAGAGCGAGTCAGGATAAATCGACCATGATCGCGAGCTTGCAGAACGGCTTGGCTGCAGCGCAGGAACGCTTAGCGAAGTCGGCGAAAGTCGCCGCGCCGAAGGTTGGCGCCGCCAAGCCATCGATAAAGGTTGCGCCCAAAAAAGTCACGCATAAGGCTCCCCCAAAAGCCCCAGTGAAGAAGAAGGCTCCAGCGAAGATCATACGCAAGCACTAACCGACCTCGCCTTCGTGAACTACTTCGATGTGGAAGGCGTCGGCGCGGTCGTTGTTGCCTGTGTGGCTGTGCTCGACGAGGTGCTTGCCGGTGGGGGTGAGGGAGAAGGAGAAGAAGCTGGAGTAGAAGGAGCTGTGGACGTCGATGGCTCAGAGGTACTTGGCGGGGAGTCTTTCTTTTCCCCCGTCTGAGCTGTTGGTGCGTCACTGCCTGAAGAGGGCTTCATTTTGTCAGAGTAGTCCGTCACGTACCACCCGCTGCCTTTGAACATGATGGCCGGTGATGAAATAAGGCGCTGTACGGACTTCCCGCATCGCGGGCAGGTTGTAAGAGGATCGTCCTTCATGCTTTGTTTGATTTCAAACCTGTCTGTGCAGCTCTCACACTGATATTCGTAGATGGGCACGGTTCAGTTCCTCCAGCCTCAAGGCGCTGAATCAATCAGCGCCATTCCTGAAATGTTACGGTTCAATTGCCATTTCAACCCCGGTGTCCTTTCGTTCCTCCAGGCTAGATCAGTTGCTTAAATGCGGCATCGAGGCGATCCATTCCGCGAACGATAGTCTCCATACTGGTCGCATACGATAGTCGAATATGCTCGGTGCTTCCGAACGGCTCGCCGGGAACCACCGCAACCTTGAACTCATGCAAGAGATAGTTTGCAAGATCGGTTGGAGTATGGATTGTTCCATGTGGGCCCTGCTTTCCGAGCAACGCACGAACATTGGGAAATGCGTAAAACGCTCCGGTAGGCTTTCGGCAGTGAACGCCGGGCATTGCATTCAAACGCTCAATCATGACGCGCCGTCGCCGATCGAACTCTGCCACCATCTTTTCCGTGAAGACATCGCCGTCGCGGAACGCCACAACCGCAGCCTTTTGTGAAATAGAACAAGGGTTGGATGTACTCTGACTTTGAATATTTGCCATTGCGGTTAACAGGTCTTTGGGCCCTGCTGCATAGCCGATCCGCCAGCCAGTCATCGCGTATGCTTTGGAGACACCGTTGATGACAACGGTACGGGCTGCGACTTCCGGCCCTAGCGAGGCAATGCTCGTGTGCGTCGCCCCATCGTAGAGGATTTTTTCATAGATCTCGTCTGAAATCAGCAGGAGATCCCGACGAAGCGCCAGCTCAGCAAGGCGTTCGAGCGTCATCCGATCGTAGGTCGCTCCCGTCGGATTGCCTGGGCTATTGACGATAATCGCTTTGGTACGTGCGGTAATGAGCCGTTCCAATGCGTGGGCATCAATGGCGTATCCGTCTTCTTCGCTCGTTTGCAAGAACACCGGTGTCGCATCGTTCAGGAGCGCTTGATCGGCATAGGAGACCCAATAGGGAACGGGAATGATGATTTCATCACCTGCTTCAAGGAGCGCTTCGGCAAGGTTGTAGAGCGAATGTTTTGCGCCGCAGGAGACCAGAATCTGAGATTTCTCGTACCGCAACCCATGTTCTCGTTGAAGTTTGTCGATAATCGCATGGCGGAGCTCATCGGTGCCTGACGAGGGGGTGTATTTGGTAAACCCTGCACGAATGGCGGCTTCTGCAGCGGCTTTAACCGGTTCCGGTGTATCAAAATCCGGTTCGCCGGACGAGAAATCGGCAACGTCGATTCCCTGTGCGGCCATCGCTTTTGCAGTTGCAGCCATCGCCAAGGTAGGGGAGGGGGCGATTCGCCCTGCTCGCGCAGCAAGCCTCATGATTTCAAACTCCTAATCCGTTCCTGCAATCGGTGCGCAATTTCTGGATGGAGAAATTCCGTGAGCGCCCCACCATGGGTGGCCACATCTTTAATGATGGTTGAGGAGAGATAGGAATATTCTTCGCTGGGCATCAGGAAGACGGTCTCAACCTGTTTGGCGATTTTTCGATTCATCAGGGCCATCTGAAACTCATGTTCGAAATCTGAGATGGCCCGCAAGCCGCGGATAATCGCATGGGCACCGAATCGCTGAACAAAGTCGACAAGTAAGCCGTCGAAGTGGGTCACCTCGACGTGCTCCAACTCCTTCATCACGATCCTGATCATTTCCAGTCGTTCAGTCAGGGTGAAGAGTGGATGTTTTGATGGATTGGGCGCAACAGCGACCACGACTTTATCAAACACGCGCAAGCTTCGCCTGATGATATCGGTGTGTCCATGGGTAATGGGGTCAAAGGTGCCCGGGTAGATGCCGATCTTCATGATGCGGTCGACGCTGAAGTGGAGACACTATAGAGATACAGTGCGGTGTCGCCATATTGGTATCGTCGAATAAGGGTGGCATGGTCGATCGATGCAGGCAATGCGGCGCGCGAGTCTTGCTCAATCATGACGGCCGCATGCTCCGATAAGAGTCCCGGTTTCCAGGCATGGATCAGGATGTCTATCTCATCCAGCGCGGCATACGGTGGATCCGCAAAGAGTACATCGTAGGGGCCATCCCAGCGATCTTTTCGATCAAGGAAGGCGGAAGTCCGTCCCACATGTATCTGCGCATGGTTGGCCAGTTGACAGGTCTGTAGATTTTTCTGTAACAGCTGAACAGCCGTGGGGTCCGACTCAACAAAGGTGACTGCTGCGGCTCCACGGCTCAACGCTTCGATCCCCACGGCTCCAGTACCGGCATACAAATCGAGAAAGCGTCCTCCAGGTACTTGAGCCCCGAGAATTGAAAAAATGGCCTCGCGAACCTTATCAGATGTGGGACGCAGTGCAGTCCCTTGAGGCCCACTTAATCTGCGACCTCGGTGGGATCCGGCAATAACACGCATACGTTATGTGAGTGGTATCTCGTGAATCTGTAATCTAACACAGCGTTTTTGAAGGGGTCAAGATGCGTGTGGTGATTGGAACGGTCCAGAGTGGATGGGGAGAAACAGAGATGGTTGTCTAAAAGGGATGGAGGTATTTTGACGATCTCAGAATCGAGGACTATAATGACGCCCCATGCCATGACACAAGATGCGAATGGCAGGCTTCCTCAGAATAGGGGCGTAGGCTATCTGTGCAATGGAGAGGGTTGGCCAATATGATGATAGCGCACAATTGTTCAGGGGGTCACCACCGCTTGAGATTTTCGAGCAGCCAGGCTCTTTTGTCGATTATTTGAGATGGTACGATCGATGATGGCGCCGCAATTGATGCATTTCCAGGCATAGAAAACTAGGAAGAAGTCGGAGAACCGCTCGAGCATCATGAGACCTTTGCACTTCGGACATTCCATCGATTCCTCCCAACGTGATGGTGTACTGCTGCTGGCTTGCCAAAGCAAGTACTGCACCAAAATGTCGCTGTACGTAATTTCAACAGCTTAGATGATACGTATTTGTTTGCGCAGGGTTACCGAGGGGTACATATGAGTACGATAATGTTCAGAGTGTCATTTTTTTGTCCGAGGAGAATAAATGGCAGCTAAGAAAGGAGGGCAAGGCATCACTCAGTGGCCTGAAACAGAACGGCCGCGCGAACGCTTACTCTCTCAAGGGCCACACGTGCTTACCGATGCCCAACTCCTGGCCATTCTTCTTCGAGTTGGTCGTCACGGCTCTTCAGCGGTACAAGTGGGGATGGATATCCTGGATCGCCTTGGTGGAGTGGCCGGGCTTGCACAGTGCGGAATCGAAGAGCTCTGCGCAATCTCAGGTGTGGGGGAGGCCAAAGCGGCTCAACTGAAGGCAGCCCTTGAACTGGGAAAACGTGCTCTCGCAGGTCCTCTGGTCAAAGGAACAAAAATCACATCCAGCCGAGACCTTTTTACCCACTACCATCCAACCCTGCGCGATTTACGCCATGAAGTCTTTAAAGTTGTGTTACTCGATGCTAAGCACGCCATCATGCGTGATGCCACGGTATCGGAGGGCAGTTTGACCCTCAGCATTGTCCATCCGCGTGAAGTCTTTACACTTGCCGTGAAAGAATCAGCCGCCGCAGTAATTTTTTTGCACAACCATCCTAGCGGCGACCCTACGCCAAGCCAGGAGGATCGTGTCTTGACGGCACGACTGGTATCGGCAGGGGAGGTGCTGGGCATTCGGGTTCTAGACCATCTTATCGTCGGCGATGGACGCTACGTCAGCTTTGCCGATCAAGGATGGTTGACAACCCCTGGCGCCGACGTGTGAGCAAAGGAGGAGTCGTCACGATGTAAGGGAGGCCATGTCATTTTCGAAAGACACACCTGTCTTCCGATTCGCATGAGGAGGGCGCCATGAGCGAACGAGCCAGAGATTCACTCAGAAACGTGATCCTGATCTCGAGTGCCGGTGCCGGGAAGACTTCGCTGGCTGAGGCCATCCTCTTTGCCTCCGGCGTTGTTCCCCACCTTGGGTCTATCACCCAAGGCACGACGGTCTCGGATTTCGAGCCGGAAGAATTGCACCGGCGTAGTTCCGTCAGCACCAGTCTCCTCCGCTGTTCCTGGAAGCACACCACTATCAATCTCGTTGATCCTCCCGGAGCGATGGCCTTGTTCGGTGAGACGGTGATGGCATTGTGGTCGGTGGATGCCGTCGTGCTGGTGATAGGCGTCTCATCGGGAATCCGGAGCGATCTCGTCAGAGTGTGGTCCTACATTACAACACTCGGTTTGCCGTGCCTTCTATTCCTCAACGAATTTGATAAAGAGGAATCCTCACTCGATAATGCCTGTGCGATGTGTCAACGCGATCTGGGGCTCACACCATTGCCAATGTCATTGCCCTACAGCTGCGGTGGCCACCTAGAGGGTGTGTTGGATCTCGCACAAGATGTCCTCATCACGTCGCGGGCGGAGACGCCTCTGCATCAGCAGTTGCCGATACCCGAAGATGCACGGGTTTTGGCCGCTGATGGGCGGAAGCGAATTCAAGAAAGCGTGGCTGAGTGTGATGACCGATTACTGGAACAGTATCTTGCAATGGGTGAGCTGACGCAGGAAGACCTGATCGAAGGGCTTCGTGTTGCCACCCGGACTCGTGCGGTCATCCCGCTCTACAGCGGCTCCGCGATGAACAACATCGGGATTATTCCTCTCCTTAACGCCATCGTCGACTTGCTGCCATCGCCGATGGACCGGACTTCGACGACCTCGTTCGCAGGCCTGCATCCGGACACAGGCGAGCCAGTCCGCCGCCGCGCTATTTGTGAAGACCCATTTTCAGGAATTGTCTTCAAGACGCTGATAGACCCATTTGCCGGACGGCTATCTTTTCTGCGGGTTTTGTCTGGGGTTCTTCACGCAGACTCCATGGTCTTCAACAGCTCGCGAGGGAGGAAAGAAAAAAGTGGACATCTGTACACGGTATTGGGGAAGAAACATACGGCGTTGTCTTCGGCCGGAGCAGGGGAGATTGTCGCGATTGGAAAACTCAAAGACACACAAACAGGCGATACCCTCTGTGACGAACAGGCTCCTATCTGTTATCCAAAGCCGGTGCTTCCGCGTCCTGTATTGTCCTTTGCGATTGAGCCAAAGTCCAATGCTGATATGGAAAAAATCAGTCTCGGGCTGCATAAGTTGATCGAGGAAGATCCGACACTCGAGTTTTCGCGCCATGCCGACACGAAGGAAATGGTGTTAAGTGGGATGAGTCAGTGGCACATCGATCTTGCACTTGAAAAATTGCGCCGAAAGTATGGTGCAGAAGTGGTCCTGCATATGCCGAAGATTCCATACCGCGAAACCATTCGCGCCACGGCACAAGCGCAGGGGAAATATAAAAGGCAAACCGGTGGACATGGGCAATATGGTGATTGCTGGCTGGAACTCACCCCCTTGCCGCGCGGGGAGGGGTTCAAGTTTGAGAATAGAGTAGTCGGCGGTGCCATTCCACGCAACTTTATTCCAGCCGTAGAGAAGGGGGTGATTGAAGCCATGCATCATGGAAGCTTGGCAGGATTTCCTGTCGTCGATTGCCGGGTGGCGGTGTACGATGGCTCGTACCATACCGTCGATTCATCCGAGATGGCGTTTAAGATTGCCGCATCCATGGGGTTCAAAAAAGCATTGGAGACTGCTCATCCTGTCTTGTTAGAGCCGATCATGTCGGTAGAGGTCGAAGCCCAGGCGGATCATATTGGCGGGGTGATCGGGGACTTGAATGCGCGGAGAGGGCGGATTCTTCATGTGGAGGCGAAAAATCAGATGGAACAGATTACAGCCCTTGTCCCCATGGCTGAGTTGCTCATGTATGCCACGATGCTGAATTCATTGACGGCCGGACGTGGCAGTTATGCGATGGAGTTCACGAAGTACGACGAAGTGCCACATGAACTTACAGCGCGAATTATCGAAGCCAATAAGGCAGAGATACACGCATCAGCGCATTGATTAATAGGCAGTTACCGAGTTAACCTCAAGCTAATGTTGAGCCTAATATCGAGCAAAGACCGGAGGGTTTCATCTCGACCACAACAGCCCATGGAACACTGCGGCATTCTACTAGGGGTCGGTCGATTTCAGCACGACATAGAACGCACGGCTCTCTCTCAACACGCGAAGGAGAATTGTTTCACCTCGCCGGACTTTGGAGACTGCGCTGCTGAATTCTCCGACTGACCCTATATCGACACGGTTTACTTCCTTGATGAGATCGCCTTCATGAAGCCCTTCTGATTGGGCGAGGCTTCCTGGTTCTACTTTGCTGATGAGGGCCCCTCGGCTTTCCCGCAGTTTGAATTTATCGGCAAGGCCCGGTGTAAGATCTTGCACATCGAGCCCGAGCTTGACTTCGGTGCGTGTTTGGGGAAGCGAGGTGATGACGGCGTGATCTCGACGTTCAATGAGTGCGACGTCCAGCACGAGACGCTGTTGATCGCGGACAATCTCGACTTTAGCCGTCGAGCCTGGGACTAAGCCTGCTACGACACGAGAGAGGCGGTTCGGCGTATCGATGACAGTCCCATCGATACGGGTCAGGATGTCGCCGGGTTTGATGCCGGCTGCCGCAGCAGGGTCCTTGTCAAAGACTTCGTTGATCAGTACCCCGTCGCCTTCGTTGACGCCGAACTTGCGGGCCAACTCCGCCGTGAGTGGCTGGATGCCGACTCCCAGCCAGCCTCGTGTCACCCGTCCCTGCGTCAGCAATTGCTGAATCACCTGCTTGGCCATGTTGGAAGGAATGGCAAACCCGATCCCTTGGGCGAAGTTAATGATGGCCGTATTGATTCCAATGACTTCGCCGCGCAAGTTGAAGAGCGGGCCGCCTGAGTTGCCGGGATTGATCGATGCATCTGTCTGAATGAAATTTTCGTATCGCGAGAGATTGACGTTTTCCCGACCGACCCCACTCACGACACCAAGCGTGACGGTTCGATCGAGCCCGAATGGATTTCCCACGGCGAGCACCCATTGACCCACGCGCACAGACGACGAATCCCCGAATTTCGCGCTGGGGAGTGAATGATCGGCAGTGACCTTGAGGACGGCTAAGTCTGTATCCAAGTCTCTGCCGACGACCTGTGCCATCAACTTGGATTTATCAGAAAAGCGGACCTCGATTTCTGTCGCATCCCCGATGACATGGTTATTCGTGATGATGTGCCCTTCAGGGTCTATGATCACGCCAGACCCTGATCCGGAGGCATTGGGAGCTCGTTCTTGAGCAGGCTCACGCCCCCGTCCCGGTCCGGAAAGGGGAAAGAGATTCACGACGGATGGTTTGGCTGATTCGGCCAGATCGGTGATGACGGTTTGAATCTCTTCCAGTAGGCGAAGGCCAGGCGGGTCGCTGGGTTTTGGTGCAGCAGGCGCAGCAACGGCAAATGAATGACCATCAAGAAAGGCTATGAAGACAAGGCTGATGATGATGCGGAATAGGTGAGTCATCCTGCCCATTTTGGTCTAGTTAATTTATGCCGGTTTGCCGTTCCGGGCATTGGTGAATTCAGAGACAACCAGAGTCAGATCTGTCTGTAGTCCAATCAGGATCATGATATCGTCGACGCGGAGGATCAGGGTATCATCCGTCGATAGGAGAAATGGTCCGCGCAAGATTGTGACGAGTCGAACCGACGGAGGCATGACAACCTCATCGAGTCTCTTCCCAATAACTGGTGACCCTTGGACGACTGTGAGCCGTTCGAGGGCCGCGGTGCGAAGGCTCAGGTCCTGTTGTAGAGTCAAGAGTTCATCATGAATCGTTTCCAGCTTGAGCTCGCGAATGTGACTATCGACGTGAAGCAAGTTCTGTTTCAGTTGCTGAATACGATCACCGGCCTGACCGAGGACATATCCCAATTGATCGGATGACGGGGTTGGCTCCTGGTTGAGCGGAGATCGTTTCGCGCTGAGGGCGACAATGTGTCGCCCGAGGTCGCCGTGACTCTGTTCAATCTGGCCCATTAAATTTGACGCTTGATTATGCAATCGAAGAACCTGGACTTTACGGTTGGCTCGTTCTGAGAGCGCGAGAACAGTCTCATAGATGGCGCTGCCCGTGATCGAGAGTTCCTGCTGGATGCGACCGAGGAGTTCGAAGGACATATACTAAAACCAGTCGTGTCCGATAAGAATGATTATGTCAACTCATGAATTTATCTCAATCCACTGCCCCACACTACCCTCGTCGCGCAAAGATTTCAACGAACAGATGTTCAAAGCAGACAGAGATTACTCCAATGCGTTGAGGCTGCCTGTTGCTCTGGCTAAATTCACGCGAGCGGCGTTCACTTGAAATAGCGCCTCGACCAGGTTTTCACGAGCTCGAGCCATAGCCGTTAACCCGTTTGTCAGCTCGAAATGACTTGAGGCTGTAATCACGGTGTAGCGTTCACGCGCCAGATCGAGCTCCTTCGATGCCGCCCGCATGCCGACCTGAGCCATATTCACTTGGTCCCTTGCGGCAATCACGCCGGCCATCGCATCATGCACTTCCATTTTGACATGGTTTAAGATTGACTGAAGACGAAGTGCCTCTTGCCTCAATTGGCTTCTGGATTCAGCGATACGGCCTTCTCGTTGTCCTCCATCAAAAATTGGCACTTGAAGCAACAGCGCCATATTGTACGTGTCCAGGGTATTGTTCCAGCGATTTCCTATGAGGCCGTAGTCCCCTTGCGCCACCAACGACGGCAACCGTTCGCCAGTGATAGAGGAATAGGTCAATTCTGTGGCGCGTACGCGTGTCACTTGAGCCATCACCTCCGGCCGCTGTTTCAAGGCATCTTCGACGGCAACCTGAACAGACGGTCCGTCAAGCACGTCGGTGCGAAATTCATCGCGCAATGACAGTGGCGTTTCATAGGGAAGCGCCAACAAATTAAGCAGGTTCAGTTTGGCACGTTCAACGGAATAGTATGCGACTGACGTCTGCTGCCTCTCGCTGGCAAGCTGGGCGTCGAGCCGAGCAAGGTCAAGACCCGTCGCGACCCCTGCGCGTTGTCGCTGCTTGATGAGCCCCAGCAGATCATTCATGACCAACTGGTTGGCTTCATGCATCTTCACCATCCCTATGGCCTTCAAGCCCTCCATGTACGTGAGTGCCACGCTCGCCATCGTGTCTAACTTTCGGCTCTCGGACTCCGCTTCACTGACCTGGAGCATTTCGCGCGAGGCGCGCCAACGCTGGATCAAACTGACACTGAAGAGGTTTTGCGATGCACTCACTCGAGCGTCGAAAATACTGAACGGATCGGATCTGACAGGGTCGAGTCCGAACGTTCCAAGAAACTGAGTTTGCCTAGTTTGACGGGCGGTCGCTGAGAGATTGGGAAGCAGCGCGCCTAATTGTATGTGTACTTGCCCACGGGCTGCTTCGATCCGCTCACGGTACAGGAGGACATCGGGGTTGTTGTCGACTGCTGCAGTTAAGGCATCGCGTAAGGTCAACGTCAGCAGCTGAAGTGGAGGTGACGGTGTGGTAAGGCTGCTCTCCCCTCCTCCAAAAGCATCTTCAGCTTGATAGATTAACCCCAGACTTAACAGGGTCATTATGACAATATAAACACAAAAATATGTATTTACTATCAATAGTTTACTCATCTCTCTCTAAGGCTTTCCTTAACTGATTTCAGTAAGGGGCTCAGGAGATATTCCATCACGCGGCGCTGGCCGGTCTTGATCTCAACCGTGACAGCCATACCTGGCGATAGATGGACCTGCCGCCCCTCCACCTGGATTGTGGCCCGGTCCATGCTGACCCTGGTGGGATACACAAGCCCGATCTTTTCAATTGGCGCGGCATCGTCGGACACACTCAACACTTTCCCCGGAATCGTGCCGTACAGCGTGAAGGGAAAGGTCTCAACCTTAATCTCCACGATCTGGCCATTTTGCACAAACCCCACATCCTTGTTCTCGACTTGAGCCGCCACTTCAACAGGATGGTCCTGCGGTACGACGATCAGGAGATCCTGAGCTGGAGTGACGACTCCACCTACCGTATGGACCGCCAACTGCTGCACAACGCCGTCGATGGGAGTCGTCAATCGTTGAAGATCAGCCTTCTGTCCGGCTTTCGTGACATCCTGCATCAAGGAGGAGGCCTTCGTTTCCAATAGAGACAATTCTGCCTGTTTCGTCTGTTGAAACTCGGAGATGAGCGCGCGGTAGTTGGTGTCTGCTTCTGATAGTGCAGCCTGGTCCTGATGCAGTTTCTTACGTTGCCCGGCGAGTTCTTGCGTTTTATCGATTCGCTGTTGTTCCGCTTGAAGGAAGTCCAGCTTGGTCGCCGCATCGTGCTCTAATAGTTTCTTGAACGCGTCGGCACGTTCTGATTCCATGGGCACCGTCGCTTCAAGTCGTTGGATATTCTCTATCGTTTGCTCAAGCACAGCCTTTCGTTGATCGATCAAATGTTGCGAGGCCCCGACTCTGGCCTGATACTCCGCAAGTTGATCACGAAGCAACTGGCGTTGCAGGAGGACATGTTGGGAATCGCCTTCGGCAGGGGCCTTAAACGTCGATTGGCCGGCAATGAGGGCGCGTAAGCGAGCCGCGTCAATCTTCGCCGCCTGGTATTCATTCGTGGCTTGGTGTTGGTCGGCTCGGTTTTGTGTGGAGTCGAGCTCAATCAGCACCTCTCCCCGCTTGACAATCTGCCCATCCTGCACGTGAATGGCGGTGATCACGCCAGCTTCATACGGCTGAATCACTTTGGAGTAGCCGCTGGGAATAATCTTGCCTTGTGCTGTCGCCACTATGTCGATCCATCCCAACGTCGCCCACACGACGCCGCTCCCGAATACAGCCATGATCGTCCAGAGGATGGCGCGACCGATCGGTGAGGGCGGCGCCTGTTGAATTTCCAGCACAGCAGGAAGAAACTCCGTCGTGCGTCCGCCTGAAATTGCGCCAAGTGCATGGCCCTGCTCAGCCTGCCAAGCCGCCTTCCAGACTGTCCAATGACGTGAGAGCGCGTCGAATGCCATGCCTGTTTCTCTACCCCGTTATCCCGTCACCAGTATAGGGCCGTCTTGATGTCGGTGGAGGCGAGCATAGAACCCCTGCATATGCAGCAACTCTTCGTGTGACCCCTGCTCGACAATCTCACCTTTGTCCACCACATAAATCCGATGCGCTGGCCGCACCGTACTTAGCCGATGGGCGATGATGAAGACGGTGCGCCCCTGACTAATCTGCGCCATGTTCTGCTGAATGATGGCCTCAGATTCATAGTCCAGCGCGCTCGTGGCTTCATCGAAGATCAGGATGCGCGGGTTCGCGACCAACGCTCTGGCAATCGCAACCCGCTGGCGTTGCCCACCGGACAACGAGCAGCCATGCTCTCTAACTATCGTGTCGTAGCCTTCCGGCAATTCAAGAATGAATTCGTGCGCGCCTGCCAGCTTGGACGCCCGGATTACTTGCTCCATCGCTAATCCTGGATCGGTCAGCGCAATGTTGTCACGCACGGAGGAATTGAACAGAAAGTTTTCTTGGAGCACCACGCCCACCTGTCGGCGGAGCCAGGCTGGATCCACCTGCGCGAGGTCTACACCATCCACGAGAATACGACCGCGCTCCGGCACATAAAGCCGTTGAACCAACTTGGCAATCGTGCTCTTGCCGGATCCGGACCGCCCGACAAGTCCAATCACCTGACCTGGCGTGACGGAGAACGACACCTTGCGTAAGACCTCTGTACCATCAGGCCGATAGCGAAAGGTCACGTCCTCGAACACGACCTGTCCATTGACTTGGGGTAGAGTGGTTCGATTCGGATTATAGGAAGGCTCCGGCTGGGTGTTGAGCACATCCCCCAGTCGCTGAACGGAAATGCCGACCTGCTGTAACTCTTGCCAGAGATTCACCAGTCGCAGCATCGGTCCTGTCACTTGAGCCGAGAGCATGTTGAACGCAATCAACTGCCCGATGGTCAGGTCTCCCTCGATGACTCGATAGGCCCCCATCCACAGCACGGCGACGGTCGTCACCTTCTGAATAAATGTCCCAGTCTGGCCGGCGATCGTCATCAAGCTGGTGGCGCGAAAACTGGCTCGCACATAGCCCGCCAGTTGTTCTTCCCACTTGCGCAACAACGGCGGCTCGACGGCCAAGGCCTTCACCGTTTGAATGCCGCTGATCGCTTCCACGAGGAAGGATTGATTGTCTGCACCACGATTGAACTTCTCGTGCAAACGTGCGCGGATCGCTGGGGTAATAGAGATCGAGAGCAGTGCGTATAGCGGCAAGGATGCCATAACGACTACTGTGAGAATCGGACTGTAAAGCCACATGACGCCGAGAAACACGACGGTAAACAACAGATCGAGCACCACCGTCACCGAGTGGCTCGTCAAGAACTGCCGGATATGTTCCAGCTCACGTACCCGCGCGACCGTGTCCCCTACCCGCCGCGCCTCGAAATAGGCCAAAGGGAGCGCCAACACATGGCGAAACAACTGCGCGCCCAGGCCGACATCGATACGGTTCGTCGTATGAGAAAACAGATAGGTCCGAAGTCCTCCCAAGATCGCATCGAACAGCGCCAGGGCAATCATGCCAATGGCGAGGACGTGCAATGTCGTGAAGCCTTTATGGACGAGCACCTTGTCGATGACGACTTGTGTGAAAAGCGGTGTCAGTAGGGCAAACAACTGCAAAAAGAACGACGCGACCAGCACCTCGCCAAGGAGCGTGCGATACTTCACGATGGCGGGAATGAACCAGGTGAAATCGAACTTCAGATCTTGCAGACGGAGATTCGCTCGCTTCGTAAAGAGCAGGAGTTCCCCAGTCCAAGCCGATTCGAACTGTTCTCGTGACAGAATGAGCGGACGCGCCTCGATAGGATCCTGAACGAGGATCTTCTCCCCTTCAATCTTTGCCAGCACGACATAGCGCCCGTCTGTTCGCTTCGCGATCGCGGGGAGAGGCGTTCCAGACAACGTGTCCCACTGAGTCTTGCGCAGTCCAGCTTTGAGCCCAAGGTGTTTCGCGGCACGGAGGAGATCTGTGTCGGAGAGTGGCTTGCTCGACTGGGCAAACTGATGGCGCAGCTGTGCCCCATCGGCCGGCAAATCATAGAACCGGGCCAAGATCAACAGACAGATCAGGCCCGTGTCCGTGACTCCCGCTGTAGCAGACGGTGTGGTTGAATCAGAAGGAGGAGGAACCCTCCCTACGTCGGCTGGCATGGCGTCATCTTAGAGGAGTCCCAATCAGCCTCCAAACAATTTCGTCGATCGCGCACAAGAAGACCTGCTCATCGTGTCCCCCAACTTCTCGTCACTCTTCACTCAGTCTCCTTCCCTTTCATATCTTCTTGAAGAATGCTCAAACAGCCTGTCCCGCTACTCCGCTGACAGGGGCAGACACCAAAAAGACAGACGCCAATCACTCACGATGCAAGAACGCTGCTGGTGGGATTTTTACGCCTCCTGCGAGAGTTGCAGGAGACGCGTGATGATAAAATACTCCCGACTATTTTTATTTCCTCAAGGAACAGCAAGTCATCTGCCTGCCGACTCCATGACTTACAATTCAGGAGGAAGATATAGCGGCCGAACGTCCGACGTCTCCAGCAGTTTCTACGGGCAGTCGACAGGCGAACGACTCACACCGGGTCCCGACAGATCCGTTCTTACGGTGGCGGTATAGCTGATCGGAATGCCTCGATTCTTAATTGTCTTCACGCTGAATCTTTGTGGCCATGGCTCTGAGGTGATAACCTGATCCGTCGGGATTCATGGTTACGGTAACAGAATCGATGGTTGCATGGATCACGGCCTTGCCTCCTGCCATGGCGGAGATTCGGCTGACTTCCTGCTGATCGCATCGGATGAGATAGAGAACCGGAATCTCCCCCGTGTCATCGTCGAGCTTAAAAATTGGTCCACAGATAGGCCTTCCCACCGTGTCTTTTCCTTCCCATTGTCCAACCAGCGTAAGCCGTCCTTTGAGTACGACATCATGCCGGTGAAACGCGCTAGGATTGGACAGGACTTGCTGAACCGAAGTCACCACATCGGCGGCCAGGCTCTGGAGGCTGGTTCCAAAGAGCACAAGGAGTATCACTCCGTATCGAATCGCGGTCCTGCACTCTCTTCTCATAATGCGATTCCTCTCCAAGCGTGTCGCCTAATCTTGCGGGTGCGGCCTGGCCGTCCTTCGCAATCGTGGCGCTGGCCCTCAACTGAGCTTCACGCATACACTCACGGCAATGGTCTGGTCCTTCGATTCGCTCATGTTCATTGACTTCTTGTATGATAGATACGCATATGAGCCATAAAAGGACACACAAAATGAAGAATGTGGCTTGTCCGAACGTTCTAAAAATGGCCAGCCTTCGGTGCAGGACAACAAGATGCCAGTGGTTCGGTACGACATAATCGGCTGAGGGAATGTCTCCATGAGTGAACAGGCATGATGCTATTGAAGGAATGGTGGCGATGGTTTAAACGGCAAAGCCGGCTCAATAAAATTGTTATTGTTGGGTTTTTATCCTCGTTGGTGTTGTTTCTCATTCCCGTGGTGGTGTCCTGGTTCAAGCCGACTCCTATCCATATCGGTGTCGCCTTCTACACCTATGAGCGAGCCTTTATTCTGGCAGGAGACACGAAAACCTATTTTTATGAAAATCGAAACCTGGTGTCCGACTGTCGTCTCCGGCTCATCGAACAGACCTTGCCGAAAGGCCGGGCGAAGACCCCTGATCCACAATCCTGGGTTGTGATCAAGTTCCTGATTGAGAATGTCTCGGACCACCGCCTCACAAATCTCCGTCTCGACATCAAATCCCCTCTCCTGCGCCAGACCACCACGCTGTTTACGACTGCGAACGTGGAGGCCACAGGGACGTGGGATACGGCGGCAGCGGATGCGCCAGGCAAATATACGATGACGATTCCGGTTATCGAACCGACGGTCTCAGCCGTGGTCAGCCTGAAGACACCTATCGACGAGACCATGCGCCAGGTTATTTATGCCGACCATAGCCGGATGACGGTTCAGGTACTCCATTTGCTTGCAGACCAGTTCGGGACGTTTCCCCTCAAAGTCGCTCGCCTCAATGCCATGAAGATTTTGAATCGGGAAAGTGTCCTGCGAACCGGCGACGAAACGTTTGCCGATGAAAAGATGGACGTGACGATGCTCCGCGCCGACGAGCCAGCCGTAAAAGATGAAGCCGTGTCGTATCAACTGCTCTCAGCAGCGCATGTATGCCCGGAGGGAACGGCCGGCGACTGGTAGGTTTCTCCGTGCTACACCGCGGTATGTCTGCTGAGCCACTCATCGAAGGACCTGTATCCCCACTCCGACTGTTAGCGGCCTATTTAGGAACACGTGCGATCGGCGAGGCGATTCAGACGGAGCGGGGGCGTCGGATGCTGTGGCTCGAAATTCTTGTGAATGATCGGCTCGATCTTGCTCCCTGGCAATCTGAGCCAGCGGTTCAGGTGGCGTATCGAACAGCGTGCCGATGGTACACACGGTACCAACGCCTCATGACCTTTCTTGGCGACCGAGCGCCACTTCCTGTCGATTCGGGACCTATTGATGATTGGGACTATCGCACCTTTGCCGAAGCCCTCGCTTTAGTCTACGCGCACCACAGATTCTGCCAAACCATAATCGCTGGCTTCTTCTGTGAGCAATATCCCGCGACGGTAGTTGACACGTGGATGAGTTTAGGACTACACAGCACATATGGCTATTCATCCTCTTGCCGGAAGTCTTGCGCCGTCGTCAGTCCTCGTCGATATATCGAAGCTCCTTGCAGCCTACTCGTCAGAGAAGCCCGATGCCACAGTGCGTGAGCAGCGAGTCGCCTTCGGCACGTCGGGGCATCGCGGTTCATCCTTCAAAAAAAGCTTTAACGAGTGGCATATTCTGGCCGTCACACAGGCGATTTGTCAATATCGAGCCGGCCAGGGCACAAGTGGCCCCCTCTATCTTGGCAGGGATACTCACGCACTCTCAGAACCAGCTTGTGCGAGCGCGCTTGAGGTATTGGCCGCGAACGGCGTTGAGGTAATGATCGATCAGGATGGTGGGTACACCCCTACTCCGGTCATCTCTCACGCGATCCTCACCTATAATCGAGGAAGAACATCGGGGCTCGCCGACGGTATTGTGATCACTCCCTCACACAATCCGCCGGAAGACGGCGGCATCAAGTACAACCCACCGCATGGTGGGCCAGCCGACACAGCGGTCACAAAGTGGGTAGAGGATCGGGCGAACGCCCTTCTTGCCACTGATCTGCACGGCATAACACGTCTGTCGCACGACCAGGCTCGTCGTGCGAGCACCACTCACCCGCATGATTACCTTGGCGCCTATATCGGCGATCTCGCGCAGATTATCCATATGGACGTACTTCGCTCAGCCGGGTTGAAGCTTGGCATCGATCCCCTCGGCGGGTCCGGTGTGGCCTATTGGCAGCCGATCGCAGAACGGTACGGCCTGAACATCGAAATCGTCAATCCTGACGTTGATCCGACCTTCCGCTTCATGCCGCTCGATTGGGACGGGAAGATTCGTATGGATTGCTCTTCGCCCTATGCCATGGCGAATCTCATCGCACTGAAAGATCGCTTCGATGTCGCCTTTGGCAACGATGCCGACAACGACCGGCACGGCATTGTCACCCGCTCTACCGGTCTGATGAATCCCAATCACTATCTTGCGGTTTCAATCTCCTACCTCTTTGCCAACCGTTCTGGATGGAAGCCAGATGCAGGAGTCGGAAAAACGCTGGTGAGCAGCAGCTTGATTGATCGTGTGACAAGCAAGCTCGGACGAAAGCTTGTCGAGGTGCCGGTCGGTTTCAAATGGTTCGTGAATGGATTGCTCGACGGCTCGCTTGGGTTCGGCGGGGAAGAAAGCGCGGGGGCCTCGTTCCTACGTCGAGATGGATCGGTCTGGACGACCGACAAGGATGGCATCATCATGAATCTTCTTGCTGCGGAGATGATGGCCAAGACCGGCCGTGATCCAGGCGAACTGTACCGAGAATTGACCAACGACCTCGGAGAACCGGTCTACGAGCGGATCGATGCGCCTGCAACGCCAGAACAGAAAACTATTCTCTCGAAGCTGTCTCCCGATCAAGTGAGCGCGACCGAGTTGGCCGGCGACACCATCATTGCAAAACTGACGACAGCCCCCGGCAATGGCGCCTCAATCGGCGGCTTGAAAGTCGTGACCGAACAGGGCTGGTTCGCCGCCAGGCCCTCCGGCACCGAGGATGTATACAAACTCTACGCCGAAAGCTTTCGCGGGATAGACCATTTGCGGCGGATTCAAGAGGAGGCACAGACCCTGATTGCGAAAGCATTTACCGTGGACACATAAGAGAACACTGCCCCTTCCACGATTGGCCCGAGAATCATGAATGTTTGAATCCGGCGGCACAGAGGTCTTGCTCTGGGGACTACTGTTCGGATCGATCGGGTTTGGATTCTTTATCTATGGGAAGAAGCAAAAGGCTTTGGTGCCCCTTATTATCGGGATCGTGCTCTGTGTCGTGCCCTATTGTATTGCAAACGTGTATGTCTTGGTTGGCGTCGGCTTGCTGCTGATGGCGATTCCGTATTTTGTTCGAGTCTGAAGCCCCTCTGCTTCTCCTATCAATTCATTTCATGTCGCGCCACAGCACTTCTTGAACTTTTTCCCGCTGCCGCACGGACAGGGGTCGTTTCGGCTGGTCTTCGGACGAGCCGACATCTCAGGATCAAGATCGCCCGCTTCACGCCGCGCCTGATAGATCGACCGTCCGAGGTGCGCATACTCTCGCATCGCAGCGGAGAAGATCGAGACCACCGTCTCGGCAAACTGCTCGAAGCTCCTCTTTCCCTTCCCCTCCTTGTAATAGGCCCTGGCAAGTTTCGGAGAAGCAAAACACGTCAGCACCATCAGTATTGAGCCCAACTCCTCATCCAATTCCTCTGGCGTATAGTCGTTCCAGATCTCCACAAGGTAATCATGACCCATTGAAAACCCCTGCGCCCATTGGCTCAGCGACGCATCATCACCCAAGTTGTCCAGCGGCTGAGGTTTGATCTCGCAGCCTGACGGGAGCGATGCGCTCGCCTCGGTTCGTGCCTGGCCGCAGTCATTGTAGAGTGCCATCATGGCGTGGAGAACCTGCTCCGCTTCGTTGTGAGTCTCATACCGGGCTTCCTGGTCATTGAAGACCATCGGAATCCATTCTGAAGGGGAGATCAACTCCGGCCCATTCGCCATGGCGAACAAGAACCCCGCAAGTTGCGGATAGGTCAATGTGTCATTCGGGCGCTGCGGCGACGACAGAAAGCGCTCCAAGAGCGCCGCATGACTAGTCGTGAAAGGGGGAATCGTGTTCATCCTGCTCAAGACCTCCGTTCCGTATCGCGCAATCTATTACTTTTTTCACGCGGATTCTGTCGAAGTCTTCTCGCCCAGGTGCGGTCTTTTCCAGCATCGTTCGCTGTTTGGCGAAGCGAGTATCGGCGAAGCGCAGGAAGATGAGGCCAAGGACCGGGGTAGAGTATTGCGCTGAGGTCAGGCCGCTATTGGCACGAAGCTGGTCCGCGGCGGCCCACAGGCGATTTTCCAGTGTGTCGGTAGAGATGTCCTTTTCGGAGGGAGCGATCCACTGCATCCGGTGACCTCGGCAATAGGAAGAGGCAAGAGAATACCCCTTTCCCTTAGAGAAATCACCCCGCCCGTTTGGGGAAGTTCTGAGTTATGAGTTCTGGGTTCTGAGTTGGCTGGCCCACTATGAGATGTAGGAGAAGGACTGAGGAGGTCTATCTGGTCTATGCGGTGGAAGGCGGGACGAGCGAGACTGGCGCGACGAGGGGATGGTCTGTCTCGTTTATTTGGTCTATTTGGTTTGTCTGGTTGGCCGGATCGGAATCTCCACCAGAGAGACAAGAAAGACCTGAGAGACCAGACGGACCTGGAGACCAGACAGACCAAATGAACCAGAGAGATGCGCGACGTTGGACAAGGTGAGGATCAGCTACTGGGCGACGGGATGGCTTGCGGACTCAATGGCAACGAGAATCTTTTCGCGGCTATCGGCATCGAATTCGTGCCCATAAAATCGAAGGAAGAGGCCCTTGCGGACAACTTCAGGCGTAGCCTGCGGGTTTTGCTCAAGAATAGACGCTTCAACGAGCGCGCGCGCCGTCTCGCGCATTGCGCACCCCATTGTGAGCCGTTCCTCTCCGGACCGCTGCATGAGCATGGCCCGATAGCGGGCGTCCATTTCTGGCGCGGTATCCTTCATTGACATACCTCTTGGTAGAGTGTGGTCAGCCCCAATCGATCTGCCCACCGATTCAGATATTCTGTGTCGAGTCCCTGCACGGACCTCAACAAGTTTCGGACATCGTCCAGTTGCATCTGAGACCGGCTCTCCTTGGCCCAATCCAGCTTGGACAGGATGAGATCTTCTGGCGACACGATGAAGAGCTGCTGGCCTGCGACGGATACCGCCCGACGACGCGCAAACTCTTCTCGACGGTATTCCGTCTCCTTTCGCACGACACAGTCTACCTTGACCACCAGGGCGTTGTGAATCATGTTGAACATCGCATGGTCGCGCACAGCTCGTTGGACCATGTCGCGATCGATATAGTATTCCACTTGAAACAGGCGGGTGACTCGATCCACGTCCCGATCGGATAGTTCGATGACGAGGTCGATATCGCGGGTCATCCGAGGAACGGCGTAGAAGTTTGCCGCCATCGAGCCGGTCACCATATAGGGGATATTGGCCCCTTCCAATCGTGCGGTCACCGATTGTAGAACCTCCAGTTCGTCACTCACTGGCAAACTCCCCTCCTCGCCGTCATTGCGACGCAGAATACGCTTTCCACCGCAAGAAATCATCTCGTCCATTTGAGGAGTTTCTGAGTTCAGGGTTCTGAGTTGTCTGGCCCACTATGAGATGTAGGAGAGGGCGGGACGAGCGAGACTGGCGCGACGAGGGGATGATCTGTCTCGTTTATTTGGTCTATTTGGTTTGTCTGGTTGGCCGGATCGGAATCTCCACCAGAGAGACAAGAAAGACCTGAGAGACCAGACAGACCAGATGAACCCCAATCGCGATGGGTGACCGTTCAGTGTCGGGCGACCTGCTGTTCCGCGTGGTAGGAACTTCGTACCAGCGGGCCTGATTCGACGTGGGTAAAGCCAAGGGCCATTCCCTCCTCTTTCAACATGGCAAACTCACTGGGATCATAGAAGCGCGCAACAGGCAGATGCTGTCTGGTAGGTTGGAGATATTGGCCAATGGTCATAATGTCGCAGCCGACAGCGCGGAGATCGCGCATGACTTCTCGGGCCTCTTCCATGGTTTCTCCCATTCCGAGGATCAGTCCGGATTTGGTGCGCATGCCCAATTGCTTCGCCTGGTCGAGTAACTCAATCGATCGTTGATACTGTCCGTGCGGCCTGATTGCTGGAAACAGCCGCCGCACGGTTTCGATGTTGTGATTGAGAATCTCCGGCTTCTCGGCACAGACCATCGCGATGGCTGTCTCATTGCCTTCAAAATCAGGAATCAAGACTTCAATCGTGCAGTGTGGACTAAGCTGTCTGGTCTGGCGAATCGTTTCGGCAAAGATTGCGGCGCCGCCATCTTCCAATTCATCCCGGTTCACCGATGTAATCACGGCATGTCGAAGGCCTAATGCTTGGATCGCCTCAGCAACTCGACGCGGTTCTTCATGATCGACAGCCAGAGGTCTGCCTGTCTCGACTGAACAGTAGTGGCAACGCCTGGTGCAGGTGTCACCCAGGATCAGAAATGTCGCAGTGCGTGCATTCCAACACTCCCATCGGTTCGGACAGCGCGCTTCTTCGCAAATGGTATGGAGCTTGAGCCGGTCCATCGTCTGCTTGATGTCGAGATAATCTGGACCGGTCTTCGCTTGGACTTTGAACCAGGGCGGCAGATGCCTGGATGAACTGAAGGCTGAAGGCTGAAGGCTGATAGCCTTGGATGAATCAGAGGATGAAGATCGGAGCTGGTCGAGCGGGATAAAGCTCATGAAGTCTCCTTCGACGGGAGTAACTCCACAGGGTGTTCGAGAATGCGCTTGAACTCTTTCAAAAAGCCGGCCCCCTGCACACCATCCAGCGCCCGGTGGTCGCAAGATAATGTCACCTTCATGCGCCGGCCCGCCTTGACTGCTCCGTCTTTGACGACTGGCACGTCGCGAATTGTGCCCACGGCGATGGAGGCGGCCTGCGGGGGAATGAGGACTGCAATGAAGTTTTCCACGTCGAACATGCCCAAGTTCGAGATGGAGAACGTGGCTCCGGTGTATTCCTGCGGTTGCAAGCGTTTCTCCCTGGCCCGGTCGATCAATGTCCGCGACTCGGTCACGATCTCGTTCAGCGACTTCGCGCCGCAATTGCGAATGACCGGCGTGATCAAGCCGTCATCGATGCCGACGGCGATGCCGATATCGATGTGCCCATGCCGCCTGATAGCCTGGCCGGTGAATGAGACATTGATGTCCGGATGCCGCGTGAGCGTAATTGCCGCGGCTTTGATCAGCAGGTCGGTGATGGAGGGATGCGTGGTTCGGTTCTGTTTGAACTGATCGCGGAACCGCTCTGCCTGCTCCATATCGATCTCGCTCGTCAGATAAAAGTGCGGTACCGGCCCTTTGCTCTGAGTCGTCGATCTGGCGATGGCTTTCCGCATCTGGCTCAGCGGTTGGTCTGTTCCGGCTGGCAGCACCTGCGTTGGCGGCCCCTGGGCATTGACAACATCCTCTTCCACGATTCGCCCGCCTGGACCGGTTCCCGTGATAGTGGAGAGATCGATCCCCCGGTCGGCAGCAAGTGCTTTCGCGCGGGGCGAGGCGATAACACGGGTTTCCTCTGAACGCGCAGGTAATAGAGGTGCCAAACCTGCCGCAGGCGGTCCGGTTGTTTTCGTTCCAACGGCGACCGACGGCCCGGCAGTGATCTGGTCGGTCAACGACGAGGTAATATCCTCATCCACTCCACCGATGACGCCGATCAACGTTCCGGACATTACGGTTGCGCCGTCCTGCACCAGAATCTTGCGCAGAATGCCGGAGGCGAAAGCCTCCAGATCCATGATGGCCTTGTCGGTTTCGATTTCCGCGAGTGCATCCCCTGCCTGCACCGAGTCCCCCTCGCGTTTTTTCCACGCAACGAGGACGCCCTCTTCCATTGTATCGGTGAGTTTTGGCATTACAACACGACTAGCCATAATAATCCCTCACGGATGCTGAAAAAGTCCCCCAACTTCGTTCTCTGGTCGACACAATCCTCAACGTACCCCAGAGGGTACGTCTCCGGTTGTGTCATCCCGCCGGCCTCGTTGGATGGCCTTTTTGAGCATCCTTACGGTTAGAATTATCATTCACTCATCATCACCTTTTAACTGATGGTAGAGCGGCGAAACCACGCGAAGAACTTGCCGATCAATCCATCTGATGTTTCAGACTGCTGCGCAGGATCCGGATACTCAATCCATGGCTCCTGAGAACCCAAATAGGTACCCTCTCGGACGCTCATCTGGCTGCGAAGTTGCGAATAGCCCTGTCCTTGGAGCATGCGAATGAGTTCCTCCAGTGCGGCCCCTGGCGTGACTTGCGTTGTGGTCACCACGCGCGTTGTTTCATATCGAAGAATAGCTTGGCATCCTCCGTCGACTTGCTCGAACACAACTGGCCTGCTGAAACCACGTTCACGTGCATCGAAACCTGCCAATTGATGTTTCTCCTGTTCTTGGTCCGACATGAGCACATTCATGGAAAGTTAGGCTGACTGCCCGAGCGCTCGTTGCCCTCTACCTCTGACGCAAGAACAGAACATCTAACGGGATAGCGGAGCGATACAGGCGACGGTTCGCGATCCGAAGTTCGAAGTTTTCTGAACTTCGAACCCTGAACGTAGAATTTCAGCTCACATATGACACGATACTCCTCGCCCATCTCGCCTGCCCTGCTCATGGCGCGTCTCGCGCTTCACGCGCCATGGTCTATCAGAATGCTCGGAACACGGCCAAAAGATCGCTCAAGGCGATGGTCTTGCTTCGCAAGGTGGCGCGTTGCACCTGCATCGGCTCCATCGCAGAGGCTCGCTCCTGGCCACCTTTCAAGATCGCGGCTCCGAGGGCAAGTACGTCCTGGCATTCCTTCTCGACTTTGCTCTTGACCACGGGATTCACCCCCAGGATGTCTGCCATCGTCGCGCGCGTCTTTGAGAGATGTGCATGCAACTCTTCATCAGGGTATTCCTTCCTGGCAGCCTCATCGAGGCACCGATCGAGATACTGCGTGAGGAACACATAGAGCCGAACGAGCGTCTCTGTGATTTCAATATGACCGGGGGCCTGAGCTTGTGATGACATGGTATACGTTCCTCCTTCGTTCGTTTACTGTGCGCCGCACAGTGCTTTGACGGCTTTGATGACCCGCGCCTTGTCTGGGATGGCAGCATCTTCCAAGGGACGACTATAGGGCATCGGAACATCTTCTCCGGTCACGCGCTGGATGGGAGCGTCCAGATAGTCGAACGCCGTTGCGTACACGCTTTCGGCAATCTGTGCCCCCAGCCCGCAAAAACGCCAGCCTTCCTCGACGATCACGAGACGCCCGGTCTTTTTAACCGAGGCCACGATCGTTGGGATGTCCAATGGTTTAAGCGTGCGGGGATCGATGACCTCGACCTCGATGCCCTCTTGCCCCAATTGATCGGCTGCTTCCAGCGCCAGCAGGAGCATCTTCGAATAGGCGACCATCGTCGCATCGCGTCCGACACGCTTCACCTCGGCGACACCGATGGGGATCGTGTACTCACCGTCTCCGACGTCCCCCTTCGTTCCGTACAACAATTGCGCTTCGATGAAGATGACAGGATTCTGGTCCCGAATCGCGCTCTTCAGTAGACCCTTCGCATCGTGCGGCGTGGCCGGCGCAATCACTTTCAACCCCGGCACGTGACAGAACCAGGCTTCCAAGCTTTGCGAATGCTGCGCACCTAACTGGTGCGCAGCGCTGCCCGGCCCGCGAATCACTAGGGGCACCGACAGCTGCCCCCCCGACATGTAACGAATTTTAGCGGCATTATTGACGATCTGATCCAATGCCAGAATGCCAAAATTCATGGTCATGAGCTCGACGATGGGATGCAGTCCCGCCATAGCGGCGCCGATTGCCAGACCCGTGAAGCCGGCCTCCGTGATCGGAGTATCCACCACCCGTTGCGGGCCAAATTCTTCCACGAAACCCTTGCTCACCTTGAATGCGCCCTGGTAGTAACCCACTTCCTCGCCGATCAGAAAAATGCGTGAGTCTCGACGCATCTCCTCCCGCATGGCCTGATTGAGTGCTTCCCGATACGACATCAGCATGTGACAACCTGACGGCTGATGAAACAGCCTTCCAGCGGCGTTCTCATGTCGAAACAATCCTCAACGTACCCCAGAGGGAAGGAGCTGTTTTGGCAGCTCGGGGTGGGAGGGTGAGAAGGGTACGCCTCCGGTTGTTTCTCCCCTGCGGCCTTGCCCGGGGAAAGGCGCGCTTTGCCGCGCTGGCGTGGGCGGGTGAGAACAGTACGCTGTTTGAGCAGCCGGTCACTCTGCCAGAACGTCATTGTAAAGCTCCGCTGGAATTGGGAAAGGACTCTCATCCGCGAACCTCACGGCGGCTGTCACGACCTCGCCGACTTCTTGCTCAAGCTGTATGAAGTCGGCCTCAGTGCCCAGACTGCTGCGGAGGATCGTCTGCTTCAGTAATAGAAGTGGGTCGCGTTTGCGGTGCTCCTCCACCTCTTCTTTCGTTCGGTAATGTCCGTGTGCCGGGTCGGACATTGAGTGTCCCATGAACCGGTAGGTCATCGCCTCGATGAAAAATGGGCCCTGCCCCGCGCGCGCCTGCTCGACGACGATGCGCATTGCGTCGCGCACGGCCAGTACATCCATGCCATCCACACGCTCAGCCAAGATGCCGTAGGAACGGGCCGTCCCTGCCACGTCCGTATAGAGTGCGATGGCTCGTTCAGCCGGCGTCCCCATACCGTAGCGGTTGTTCTCGCAGACGAAGATCACAGGGAGTTTCCACAAGGCCGCCAAGTTAAGCGCTTCGTGCGCCTGGCCGCTCGGGAGCGCTCCTTCACCGAAGAAGCAGACCGTCACGAGATCGAGTTTTTGATACTTGGCCGCGAATGCGAGGCCTGTGGCAAGGGGAATATGGCCGCCGACAATGGCGTATCCGCCCATGAACCGGCGTGGGGCATCCACCAGGTGCATGGAGCCGCCTTTGCCCTGGCACAGGCCCGTCGCTTTGCCGAATAGCTCGGCCATCACCTGGCCTGGGTTGGAGCCTCTGGCGAGACAGTGCCCATGGTCGCGGTACGCGCTGATCGCGTAATCATCCGGTCGAAGAGCGGCGATGGCCCCGACCGCAATGGCCTCTTCGCCGATATAGAGATGCAGGAATCCGGCGATTTTCGCGAGAGCATACATCTCTGCCGATTTTTCTTCGAACCGGCGGATCAGTAGCATTTGACGAAAGAGAAACAGTAAATCGTCCCGGTCCATACTTGGCATTATGAAGAGCCTAGAGGGCGGACTCAACCTTGATCATAGGGATTAGACGAGAATCTTCACGCCCGTGCCATCCAGCTTCACTTCATCCCGCTCCACTTTCGCCGCGGGATTCGCCACGCAGACGCCCGTGGTAACATCGTATTGCCAGCCATGCCAAGGGCAGGTTACGACCAATCCTACGAGGTCCTCTCCGAGTGGGCCATCCCAATGGATATAGGTGTTGTGGATGGCGTGAACGGTCCTCTCGACAGTGAAGGCCGCACGTATGTTGCCGTTCACCTCTATGACGATCCCTTGACCCAGCTTCACATCGATCACGCTGGCCACCTGTACGAAGGCTCCCATTGCTTGTCCCATTCTTTCGGGTCAACGATTATGTTTTCGCAAATGGGTTTTTAATCTTGCTCAGCAGGCTTTCGATCGGCGGAACTCCTGTTGCCGCGCCGGTGACGCCAGTCATGATTCTCTGTGCAATGTCCCGGAACGCCGCCGATTGAGGAGATGCAGGATCAGCCATCACAATCGGAGTCCCTGAGTCGCCGCCATCGCGAATTGCCGGATCGATGGGCACACGACCGAGAAATGGGACCCCCAGTGTGGCTGCAGCCCGTTCCCCTCCTCCATGCGAAAATATTTCGGTTCGTTCGCCGCAGTGTCCGCAGAGAAAATAACTCATATTCTCAACAATGCCGAGCAGCGGCACATTGACTTTTTTGAACATCATCATGCCTTTACGAACATCGTGCAAGGCGACTTCTTGTGGCGTCGTGACGGTGACGGCGCCGGTGAGTGGAACCAATTGGGTCAGGGTCAGTTGTGCGTCTCCAGTGCCGGGCGGCAGATCGATGAGCAAATAATCCAGCTCACCCCACAGCACGTCGCGGAAGAGTTGTTGAATGGCGGTATGGACCATAGGACCTCGCCAGACTACAGCCGTATCTTCCGGCACGAAGAAGCCCATGGAGATCAGCTTGACGCCGTGACTTTCCGCTGGAGCGATCTTACCGTCTTTCTGTTCCGGGGGCTTGGTCACACCCATCATCATGGGAATGTTCGGGCCATAAATATCTGCATCGAGCAGCCCGACCTTGGCGCCGGTCAAAGCCATAGCCACGGCAAGGTTGACGGAGACCGTAGATTTGCCAACCCCGCCTTTGCCGCTGCTGACGGCGATGACATATTTAACTCCAGGAATGAGGTTGTCCTTCCCGTGACCAGACTGTGGTTCATCAGCCATGAAACGCTCCTCCTCTATATGCTCAATCGAAATAGAACTGGCTTTCAAGCCGGTTCCCCATCATAAGCGAATGGCAGGGAGAAAGAAAATGGGGCTATTGTGCGATGAGCGATAGCGCAATGGGGGAATGCACAGCAGGAGAATGCGATAATCTATCGGGAGAGTAGGTTGTGACGTGGTTATCCGACGGTGGGGTCATTGCGGCGAAGGTTACTTGTGAGCCCGATGAGCGAGAGCGTGTAAATGATCCATTTCGATGGGTCGAAATTGTACCACTGCGGTCCATTGCGATAATCGCGAGCATAGGCGTGATGAAAATTGTGATACCCCTCGCCAAAGCTGACGAAGGAAACCAGCCAACTATCGCGGCTGCTGTCCTTCTTGCTGTAAGGCTGTGCTCCCACCATGTGACAAAGCGAATTGATCGTGAAGGTGGAGTTCAGCACCATGAACATACGGAAGAGACCACCCAAGAGTAGGGCGCTGATTCCCCCCTGCCAGCCACCGTGCCAGACGCCAAGGACAAAAGGCAGCAAAAGTCCTGTGGCCACGATCGGCCAGTAGTAGCGATCTTGCCACATCACAACAGGGTCGCGGCGCAGACGGACCTCGTATTTGTCCTTGCGATGGATACTATTGTAAAAGAGCCAGCCGCAGTGACTGTGCCAGAATCCCTTGCTCGCGTTATAGGGATCTTCTTCTTCGTCAGTCTTGGCATGATGGCGGATATGGTCGCTGCCCCACTTGAGGGCAGAATTTTGAAGCGCCCAACCCCCGGCGACGAGGATACAGGCTTTGACCCAGTTCGGACATTCGAAGCTCTGATGCGACACCAGCCGATGATAGCCGACGGTGATACCCATGCCTGTGACGATGTACATGACCAAGAACAGGCCCCAATCGAAGAGGCTGAACCCGTAATAGTAACCATAGAGTGGGATGCCGACAGTTGAGGCGGCTACGATGGCGCAAAACAGTGCAAAGTTTACGAGAGAAAACGGAGCCCTAGCCGGTGTAGCTTCAGTTGTAGTAGCGAGCATGACCTCTCCTTATATGCACACAGGCGCATCTCTCGTTATCGTTGAGCCACCCAGGGGAAGAATGAAACCGGTGTGATGCAGCATACCGAAATTACAGGAATGTTTCAAGTGATTGCTCACAGTGTATACTGGTGTGAGCCTACCGGCTTCTAGACAGTGAGGCATTGATGCAGGAAGTTCCCCTCCCCCTCGAACCGACCGTGCGTCGAATCGGTGAACAACTCGCCCGCCTTTCTGCCGGTCAAACTCCGACGCTTTTCGAGGGGCGATGGTGGTCGCACCAGGCGCTGAACCTGGCCATGCAGGATAGCCGATTCAAAGCACAGCTCTTTCGATTTATCGATGTCCTACCTTCGATCACAGACGACGAGCGGGTCGTCACGCTAGCGCGCGAGTACATGGGCGAAGGAGACACGACCCTTTTCGGCACGCACTGGGGACTGAAAGCGCTTTCCGCCACCAGCATAGGAGCTCGGCTCAGCGGGAAGGCGATTAGAAGCCGAGTTGAACATATGGCACGCATCTTTATTGCCGGTGCGACAATCGAGGAAGCGGTGTCTCGATTGACCGATCTGTGGCAGGATGGGCGAGCCTGGTCTGTCGATTTGTTGGGCGAGGCCACCATCAGCGATCGTGAAGCGGACCGATACCGCGATCGCTGTATGGACGCGCTTAATCTGTTCGGGCGAGTCACGGCCTCATGGCCGCCTAACCCCTTATTAGAACGGGACCATCTCGGATCGATCCCGCGAGTCCAGCTTTCCATCAAAATTTCGGCCCTTTCTCCCCATCTCGACCCAATCGATCCGGAAGGGAGCTACCGGTCGGTGGCATCGCGGCTTCGACCTATTCTCGATCTCGCCATGCGTCTCCCCGCATCGTTGATCTTCGATATGGAACAAAGCGATACAAAAACCTTGTTGGTAAAGATCTTCACCCGGCTCTTCGCGGAGCCGTCCTACAAAAATTATCCCTATGCGGGTCTCGCGTTACAGGCCTACCATCGGGAGACCGCACGAGACATCGAGACGCTCCTCACCTGGGTGCGCCGGCGTGGAGCGCCCATTACCATTCGGCTGGTGAAAGGGGCCTACTGGGATTCGGACACGATTCGCTATCGACAACGAGGCTGGCCGGTTCCTCTCTTTGAACAAAAAGCATTGACGGATGCGAACTATGAGTCGCTGGCGTCCCTCTTGTTATCCCAGTCATCGCTCATTCGACCAGCTTTCGGTACACACAATCTCCGAACCTTGGCGTATATCGAGGCAGTTGCAGAGTCGCTCAAGCTTTCCCCTGAAACGTGGGAAAATCAGATTTTCTTCGGCCTGGCCGAACCCTTTCAACATGCCGTGATGCAGCAGGGTCGCCGATTACGACTCTACACTCCGGTGGGTGAACTGCTTCCAGGCATGGGCTATCTCGTACGGAGGTTGCTGGAAAACACCTCGAATGAATCGTTCCTCCGCAAGGAGTATGTGGAGTCCCAGTCTCTGACCACGTTGTTGGCTCCGCCGGTTCTTGAAGGTCTGGGCCAGAAACCGGCTCCTCTGTCTCAACCGGGCGGTACGCAGGAGTTTCAAAATGAACCGCAGCGTAATTTTTCGCAGGTTGACAGTCGAACTGCCATGCAGCAGGCCCTGGATACGGTGCGATCGCAGTTAGGGCGTCAGTGGACGTCATCATCCAAGGGGCTTCGCCTCACGGGGCCTCTCATGGAATCGCGCAACCCCGGATGCCCGAATGAAGTCGTGGGTCGGGTGTCCAGTGCGAGTTCAGGTGATATCCAACAGGCACTGCGTCAGGCCGTTCAGGCACAGGAGTCCTGGCGCGACACGACCACGGAACGACGAGTGGATATTCTCTGTGCCGCCGCTTCGATCATGCGGGCCAGGCGCGATGAGTTGGCGGCCTGGGAGATCATGGAATGTGGAAAGCCCTGGCGGGAGGCAGATGCGGATCTCGCAGAAGCCATCGACTTTCTCGAATATTATGCGACGAGTTGGCGCACGCTTGCTTCTCCCAAACGATTAGGACAGGAACCCGGTGAACTGAACCAGCGTCTCTATAGCCCTCGCGGAGTCACAGCCGTCATCGCTCCGTGGAATTTTCCGCTGGCAATTCCAACCGGCATGGTGTCTGCAGCACTCGTCACCGGAAATCCTGTGATTTTCAAACCCTCTGAACGCTCGCCCATGATGGGGCATTGGCTCACAGAGATCTTGCAAGAGGCTGGCGTGCCAGCGGGAGTATTCAGTTGTTTACAGGGCGGACCTGACGTCGGGCGTGCATTGGTGTGCCATCCCGATATTGTCACGATTGCCTTTACCGGTTCGAAAGACGTGGGACTCGGCATTCTGAAGGACGCCGGAACTCTGAGGCCTGGTCAACGCATGGTGAAGCGGGTGCTCGCTGAGATGGGAGGGAAAAATGCGATCATCGTCGATGATACGGCGGATCTTGATGATGCGATTACGGGGGTGGTTTCATCGTTCACCGGTTATGCGGGACAGAAGTGTTCCGCTTGTTCCCGGGCAATCGTGCATGCAGCGATTTATGAGAGCTTTCTGGAGCGGCTCAAAGAGGCGGTGCTGAGTCTGAAGATTGGAAATCCAGAAGAGTCCGGGACACAGATCGGGCCGGTGATCGATCATCGAGCACAGGCGAAGATTCAGGAGTATATCGAGATTGGAAAGAAGGAAGCCCGCCTACTGGTAGAAGGCGCTGTGACGGGGCCAGGTTGGTATGTTGGGCCGACGGTCTTCGCGGAGGTGGCGCCGACGCATCGAGTCGCCCAGGAAGAAGTCTTCGGGCCGATCCTTGCCGTGATGAAGGCCTCTTCTTTCCAAGACGCGTTGACCCTGGCGAATTCAACAGCCTACGCACTCACCGGTGGAGTCTATTCGAGAAGCCCAGCCAATCTAGAACTCGCGCGGCAACGATTCGATGTCGGAAATCTCTACCTGAATCGTCCGATCACCGGCGCATTAGTCGGACGTCAGCCGTTTGGGGGCCATCGACTCTCCGGAGTCGGCGCGAAAGCCGGAGGTGAAGAGTACCTGACGCAATTCGTGGTCGCCCGTGTGGTCAGCGAGCAGACTCTCCGTCGAGGATTCGCCCCGCCCGAGTGAAGCCCTCGACGGCTTGATGTCGTATGATTCCAGTTCTTCCATGATATCGGTCACCACGCCTCGGTCTTCCATCTGCGCAAGCTCTTGCCGCTCGACATACTTGACTAGCCCGACACCCTTTGCAAACCAGGCGGTCATCACATCGGTTCCCATGGCAGTCTTCTTCGCGCCGGAGAGGTGAATCTGCATGTGCATGCGCGCTTCCAACTTCACCGCATCCTTGAATGTGCCGGCTGGGACCGTCACTGATTCATGCCCCAGCACTGTGGCTTCGCCCTGCGAATCTGCCTTTTCATTGACGCCATCACGGTCCAAATCCGTGCCGAAGTCTATGTCCTTGCGGTTGAATTGCTGAAAGGACGACGAGAGCTTCATCGGGAACCGTACGATCTGATAGGGCACAAGTTGTTTTTCGAAGGGCGTTCCCGGTTCTGAACCGTAATAGACGATGCCGACGCTATCACGCCGGTAGAAACTATCCATTGGGCCATGGTTGCCTGGATTGGCATCGTGAAACACGGTGACCGTCATGCCCTTGATGACTTTCGTGTCGGTGACCGAGGAGACGTTGGAGAAAATTTTATGCTCGATCGTTTGCAGAGGCCCTTCGGTTATCTGGCCACGATACCGCCACGTATTGCCGATCTGATCGGGAAAATAATCAGCGGATTGCGCAATGAGGCTGGCATCATCCGTTGCGAAGGCGGTTGACCAGGGGGTACAGTTGATCAACAGCACTGAGCCCACGATGAAGGCCCATCGGTACCCCTGTTTCGTCAATGGCATGCCCAAGATCCTCC
Organism: Nitrospiraceae bacterium; assembly: GCA_041743755.1. Taxonomy (GTDB): domain Bacteria; phylum Nitrospirota; class Nitrospiria; order Nitrospirales; family Nitrospiraceae; genus Palsa-1315. Next base: position 34,585 of record JBGTMB010000086.1, read on the forward strand.
AGTAGTTCATCAATGGGATGACCGTACCACAGGAATCCTGGACGCGGCAAGGGAAGGAGAGCGGTGGGCCTACAGACTTGCCTTCAGGCGATATCCCACCCATAATCCTTGTGCAGATGTTGAAAAAGTCCGCCAGCTTCGTTCTCACCTTGAAAGCATCCTCAACGTAGCCTAGAGGCTACGCCTCCGGTGCTTTCATCGGCTGCGGCCTTGCTGGAGGAACTTTTTGAACATCTGCATGGCAGTGTTCTCTTCGTCGGAAGAGCCGAGATGATGAGACCGGATAGACAATTCACACAGTCGGTGTTGGTAACCGGCGCGTCCGGAGGGATCGGTCGAGCGATCAGCCTGGCCTTTGCGGCGGCTGGTTGGTCTGTCGGGGTCCATTACCATCGAAACAAAGCCGCGGCCGAGGAGACGCTCGCACAAGTGGTGATTGCCGGTGGCACTGGAGCGCTCTACGAAGCCGATGTTCGTGAGACGCATGCGGTGCAACTGATGATAGAGGCCTCGTGTCGCCGGGTGCCTGCGCCGTCAGTGTTTGTCTGCAATGCCGGAATCGGAGGGAGCCATCTCCTGCTTAGACAAAGTGAAGAAGATTGGGCCGAGGTGCTTGCCACGAATCTAACAGGAACATTTCACTGCCTTCGTACCATGGCCCCTCCCCTCCTCGCTCACGGTGGCGGGTCGATCGTCGTCATTGGTTCGCACGCCGGATTCCATGGTTCAAGTGGACAAGCCGCCTATGCGGCGTCAAAAGCCGGTCTCATCGGGCTGGTGCACACTGCCGCCCAAGAGTGGGGAGCAGGCAACGTCCGTGTGAATCTTCTCTTGCCCGGCTGGCAGAAGACGGGACTGACGACGGGAATCATGCCGGCACACGATAACTGGAACGATCATGCGTTGGGTCGACCACCATCGCAAAAAGAAGTAGCCAGGACTGTAGTGCATCTGGCGCAACTCAATGATGTATCGGGGCAGGTATGGAACTGTGACAGCAGGAATCTTTAGCAGAACGCTGAAAATGACTGCCAGCAGCGTTCTCGCCTCGAAAGCATCCTCAACGTAGCCCTGAGGCTACGCCTCCGGTGCTTTCATCGGCTGCGGCCTTGCTGGACAGCCATTTTGAGCATCCTGCGGGAGTAGAGCCACCAAAGCATTTTTCTCCTGGTGGATGACAAATTATGCAACGAAACAAACGACACGCTCGCGATTCCAGCCCGCCAGGGGTGTTTGTCACCGCCACTGATACGGGCGTGGGAAAGACTCTCGTCACCTCCGCACTTGTGACTTGTTTGTCTCAACGGGGAATCGATGTCGGTGTCATGAAGCTGATTGAAACAGGGGTCTCGCAATCAACACGAACGCGGTCTGATGGAGCGCGGTTGCGAAAAGCGGCTGGAACCCGTGATCCGATGACTGAAGTGTGCCCCTATGTCTTTCGACTTCCAGTGGCACCAATTTCTGCTGCACGAGCGGAAGGGAAAACCGTGCAGATGGCAACGATCTTACGAACCTTCCGCACCCTGTGTCAGAAGCATACTTTCATGGCGGTAGAAGGAGTTGGTGGAATCTATGTGCCCATTACACAGACACTTAACCTGTTAGACCTCATCAATAAAATGAGGTTGCCAGTAATTGTGGTTGGACGATCAGGTGTGGGGGGAATCAATCACGCCTTGTTGACCCTTCATGCGCTTCGTGATCAAAATATTCCTGTCGTGGCATTGGTGTTAAACCAGCAGCGGCCAGTGCGGACGAAGATCGCTCGCACGCAGGAAGAGTCCACCGTCAACCTCCTTCGACGCCTTGCAGGGGTTCCCGTAGTAGGTCCCCTACCCAATAGCCCTCTTGTGAATCGAAATTGGAATGAGGGCTTGGTGAGCCTCGCGAAGACCGCTCCGATTAAGATGCTGGCGAGGCTGATTTTGGCATCTGGGCGAGAAACGCGTTCACGGCGTGGCTGACATCCGGGGCCTTGAGGATTGCTGAGATAACCGCGACGCCATTTGCGCCAGCTCGCACCACCTCCCCCACCTGGTCGATCTGAATGCCGCCGATTGCAAAGACGGGCAACGGTGTGAGCGAGCGTATCGCACGTAGCCCCTCAAGCCCAACCACCGGATCATGATCTTGCTTAGAGCCTGGTGTAAAGATGGGGCCAAAGCCAAGGTAGTCGGGTTTCCCAACGGTGGCGTCTCGCACCTGCGTCGGACTATGAGTGGAGATCCCGATCAGCTTCTCTGGACCCATCACTCTCCTTGCTAAGTCGAGCGGCAAGTCCCCTTGTCCCAAATGGACGCCATCGGCATCGATGGCCAAGGCCAGGTCGCAGCGATCGTTGACAATGAAGAGGACACCGGCCTTCGCCGCAGCCTGTCGAAGCGCCAAGGCTTCCACATAGGCGTCTTTCATCGATGCGGTCTTGTTGCGATATTGGAAGAGCACGGCGCCGGCCTCAGCCGCAGTTTTCAGCACCTCAATCAAGGGGCGTGGAGGACAAACCGATGGGTCGAGAATGATGTAGAGACCAGAAAGCACGCTCGAACGTGAGGCCTTCATAAGAGAGCCATTCTAGCAGGAAGGTCAAAACGGCCGCCACCAGAAGAACACCATGGTCGTGTTTGGTTGGTTCAATGCTCGATGAAGAGAGGAAACCAGATGAATCTGATCAACCTGTTCTGCCCCGTCTCGCGTTGGATCCTTAGCAGTGTATGTTGGTGTCGGTTATGTTCATACGTTCCTACTTACTTTTGAGTGCCCAACTCTCCCAGTTTCCCATTAGCTTCCGCTCGGCAATTGGGCGACGTTGGAAGAAGTCGATATGACACGTCTTCATCTAGGAGTGCGGGATTCGATGGATCCAGAATCGAACTCTCAACCTTGTCAGCCGTGGATATGCTTCTCTCACCGCTGTGCATTTCAGTCTCCAACATCGCCATGGTCGAGTCGCTGATCTGAGCGACTCTCGCGCTGACGTTCCAAAGCTGATCAGCCGATAGGAACGCGGCTGGAATACGAAAGGTATGATGTTCGTCGTACAAGGCATGACGCATGGTGTCGTTGATGGGAGTCTGTAGGCTCAGCATCGCCGAAGCGTGAGGCCCAAGGGTGTCGATAGCGATCACGTACATCGGAAGACCATCTTTCGCGCGTGACTCAACACTCCCCTTGGCTTGGACATTCGGAGTCGCCGACAATACGGTGAACTGATTCAGGAGAGGAGAACCGATTCCCATCCGGATGTGTGTGATGGCCTGATCTGATACATTTTCAAGAAGATACTTGCTCAGGACCCATGAGTGTAAATCGGTTATCTTTATGCTGGTTTTTGGAAGCACTAGTGGAAATCGCCAGAGCGTGCAATTGGAGAGAAGATTCTGCATATGAGAGAGAGTCGTCTTCGTTGTTCCCTCCAGCATGAAACCACGCTCGTACGTGTACAAGGCTGCGTTGACATGGACCCCTGGATTTGGCTTGAACCAGGTGATGAACCAGATCGTTGCGGCAACAAGAAGACTGAGCACAGCGGCTAATTCTGCCGAACCTTGGAGCATCTCCCCTAACGTCAGACATCGAATTGCGCCCCATAGACTCATGCCGGTGCGCGCCCGGCCTGACAGAGTTTTAAATATGACGGTCGGCATGATTCGCTCTCGTTACGTGAAGTGCCTAGAGAGAGATGGCTCAACGCGTCGCGAGGCAATAGCCAGGAACATGGCAATAGCGACGAATAGAGAAGGGTACGGATTCGTGTGTGCGGCGAGGTCGCGCATTCTGTCGTCTATCCATACTTCTTGAGTTCTAACTCCAAGTGCAACACTACCAGCCCTGAGGGGCCAAGGTGTTGCCATGTTAACAAGATCCTCTCGACACATGAGTGCGGAAGACCGTGAGACGTTGAGCTTGGGCCTGGCCCAGGGTCATTCGCTGCGAACAATGGCGCGGGTGTTGGGACGTGCTCCCAGCACGGTGAGCCGTGAGGTGGCCCGCAACAATGCGCGGGGCCACCACTACCGAGCTTGCACGGCGCAGGCGGGAGCGGCCACCCGAGCCCGTCAGCCACGGCGACCCCGCAAACTGCTGGATCCCTGGCTGTGGCAGTACGTGCGGACCTCGCTGGCTGAGGGCTGCTCGCCCGAACAGATTGCCGGACGCCTCCGACGCGCGTATCCTGACGACATGCGGAAACAGCTCTCGGCCGAGACGATCTCTGTGGGGCTCTATGTGCTGCCCCGTGGCACACTGCGGAGCGAGCTGCTGGCCGCGTTGCGTCAGGCGCGCAAGGCGCGTCGGCCTCGGGCACGAGGGTCCGACCGACGCGGCC
>JBGTMB010000087.1:0-4936 GCA_041743755.1 Nitrospiraceae bacterium
GTGCCCTTGAGTGCTTTCTCCTTGAGCGACTTCTGAAGATTAGCCAATTTGCCGACGCTGCGCCGGACTTCAATCGTCTCCCCTTGCAACACCGCAACACCGGCTGAGTCGTAGCCTCGATACTCCAGCTTGGCCAAACCACCGATCAGAATCGGCACCGTCTGCTCATTGCCCACGTATCCGACAATTCCGCACATAGGCCGCTACCTCCGCTTCTTCGCCTGATTGCTCTTGAAGAGAGATGCCTGTTTCTTCGAAAGACGAGTGGACTTCGTGTCCTGTTTCACCTGACCCGTTTCACGAATTGCGTCGGTCTGGAGCGCTCGCCGGCGTGCCGCCCACCCTTGACGATTCACTTGGGGCACTCGCCCAATCACCAACGCATCCGCCGGAACATTCTTCGTGACCGTGGTGCCGGCTGCGATGATGGCTCCCGCCCCCACCGTCACCGGTGCAATCAACTGCGTATCGCTGCCAAGAAATACCCCATCCCCGATCACCGTCTGAGACTTCCGCACACCATCGTAATTACACGTGATGGTGCCGGCGCCGATGTTGACCCCTTTGCCGATTATTGCATCCCCCAGATAACTGAGATGGTTCGCCTTCGACCCTTCGCCCAAATCGGTTTTCTTCATTTCGACAAAATTTCCGACCTTGGCGTTCTTTCGAACCACCACACCGGGACGCAAATGGACGAACGGACCCACATGTGCGCCGTCCTCAATATCAGAATCAGTGCAGACGCAGTGATCGAGGATCTCAACACCCGTACCGACGGTGCAATCCTTCAGCCGGACAGAAGATCGCAGCACACAGTCCTCTCCAATGACCGTCATCCCTTCAAGAATCACGTTGGGATACAAGACCGTGTCTTTCCCGACCGTGACTGTGGCATCAATCCACACCGAGGACGGGTCGATCATCGTCACCCCGGCGTCCAGCCAACGATCTCGAATCTGCTGCCGCACCACCTGTTCCGCCTCTGCAAGCTGCCGACGAGTATTCACTCCAAGCCCTTCGTCGGGATTGTCGAGCACCACAGCGGCGACACGCCTCCCGGATTGTTCCGCGAGACGGATGATGTCCGTCAAATAGTATTCTCCTTGGGCATTGCTAGGATCAAGTTTTTCCAAGGCGTTGAAGAGAAACTCACCATCAACCACATAGGTGCCCACATTGATTTCACGGATCGCTTGCTCCTCTGCGTCGGCGTCACGATCCTCGACTATGCGAGAGACAGCTCGCTCGCCTGAACGCGTACGCACAACCCGTCCGTATCCGCTAGCATCTGCGAGCACCGCGGTCAGAATCGTCACGGTGGCAGATTCTGCTTCATGCACGCGAAGGAGTTCGCGCACAGTCGTTTCTTGAAGCAGCGGTGTATCACCGTTCAGAATCAAATACCTGGACGGGGCGCTCTGGCTGCCTACCGCAAAGACCGGACGGCTCTGTAAGACAGCATGACCCGTGCCCAATTGCTCCCGTTGTTCGACAATCGCCACCGGCGAGCCGCCGGTCTTTATTGACGTCGCGCGGTCGATCACGTGACGAACCTGATCAGCCTGATGCCCGACCACCACTGCCACACGATCCCCCGCAACGCGCAACCCCAGCCCGACCGAATAGAGCACCATCGCCTGGCCGGCCACCGGATGCAGTACTTTACCCAGCTTTGAGCACATACGCTTACCAAGCCCCGCAGCCATCACCACTACCGCAAGGCGGGCAATCTTTCCCTGCTGGTCATGACTGACCGGCTTCGTCACCATCGAAACCGCTGTGGCTTGCGAACGTCTCATCCGATCGGTACTCCCGATTCAGGCTGTTTGACGGCACTCCACTTCGTCGAAGTCGTCACGGCCGACGCGAGGGACGTGGACGGTGAGCAGAGCCCGCCCGAAACGATAAGCTTCATCGCCTCTTCGACACTCATATCGACGGAGGTGACTTCATGTTCCGGCACTAACAGAAAATAGCCAGACGTCGGATTCGGCGACGTCGGTACATACACATGAATCAACGGCTCCGGCGCAAGATCCTGCATGTCCCCTTTGGTCACGCCTGTCACAAAGGCAATGCAATAGTGGCCGTTCTTGGGAAATTGAATCATCACGACGCGATTGTACGACGCCTGCTCAGAAAACGACAAAATATCCATCATGGATTTCAACCTCGAAGAGATCCCACGCACGAGCGGCACACGATTGAGAGCTTCCTCCCACCACTTCACAATTTGACGGCCCATGAAATTGGTGGCAAACAGCCCGGTCACAAACACCAAGGCAATCAACGCCGCAATTCCCAACCCCGGCACATAATGACTCGGCACCAACCGGGCCAGGAGATCCCCGAGGATCCCATCGACTGCCACGAACAGGGCCTTCAAAATCAGAATGGTTCCCCAGATGGGGATAATCACAAGCAAACCCGTCAGAAAGTACCGTTTTAGCGAGGTTTTCAGCATAGATACGGACTGACAGAAATAGACCATCATCATACAGAGAGTTTCGAGGACCTCGCAAGCCTTTTCTTGCTATTTTCAACAACTTGGAATACCATCCCGCCCGTTTTCTTCACCGGTGAGGAGGCTGGGCGATGCGCGCAAAAAAGCGAGAGGCTCGTGGCCTGTTCATTACATTGGAGGGAGTCGAAGGCAGCGGGAAAAGCACCCAGATTCGTCACCTCGCGGAAGGGCTCATTCATGCAGGATACCGCGTCCTCCAAACCAGAGAACCGGGTGGAACCTCAACCGCCGAAGCGATCCGCCAGATCCTCCTCACGGCGTCGCCCCACGAACCGGTTACACCTCAGGCCGAAGCCCTGTTGATGCTCGCTGCCAGATGTCAGCACGTCACGCATGTCATCAGGCCGGCACTGGAGCGTAGCATGGTCGTCCTCTGCGACCGGTTTTCCGATTCCACGTTTGCCTATCAAGGATTCGGACGTGACCTCGATCTGAAGTGGTTGCAGGCGGCCAATGCAGTTGCAACCGACGGACTCGTGCCGGATCTCACCCTCGTACTCGACCTTCCAGTTTCCGTAGGCTTGGCCAGACGTCGAGCCGATCGTGGACCATTGAATCGGTTGGATCGTGAGACAGAACGGTTTCATCGAAAGGTACGCCGAGGTTTTTTGGCACTCGCAGCCAAAGAGCCTCGCCGCATGACAATCGTCAATGCGAATCGACCAGCGCACGAGGTCCAGGACGAGCTCACCGAGATCGTGATAGGCTGGGTGGCTCGACAACGTTATCGTCCACGCCGCACGAGGTAGCATGCCCTTTCGCGACTGTATCGGCCACCAGCAGTCTATCGGATTGTTACAGTCCGCTGTCACCCATGAGCGTTTGGCTCACGCCTATCTGTTCCACGGCGAGGAAGCGATCGGGAAACGATTGACGGCTGTTCGTCTCGCACAAGCACTCAACTGCGAACGGCCCCCAGAGGCAGAAAGTCTCGACAGTTGTGGCGAGTGCCGATCCTGCCAACAGATCGAAGCCCGCACGCATCCGGACTTTTTCGTCATCGAGCCGGACCCAGAACAGGCCACCCAGCAAATCAAGATTGAGCAAGTCCGAGAAATCGAGCACCAGATTATGTATCGCCCGCTCATCGGGGAAAGAAAAATCTGTCTGATCGACGACACCGACCGCATGACGATTGGCGCGGCCAACGCACTACTCAAAACCTTGGAAGAACCACCGGCCCATAGTCTTTTCCTCGTCATCTCAAGTCGTCCCTCTGCCCTCCCGGCGACGATCCGGTCACGCTGTCAGGCCCTTCGCTTTACGACCCCGGCACGCACACAGGTGGAAGCCGCGCTCATCTTGAAGCGAGAAATTTCTCCCGCCGACGCACGATTCCTCGCCATCGTTAGCGAAGGCCGTCTCGGCGACGCCCTTACCGCCGACGTGAAAGACACGCGCGCGCGCCAACAGGAACTCGTGGACTTGGTCCGCCCTCAATCCCTGCAATCGATCGGAGCCATTCTCTCTTCGGCGGAAGCGATGGCGAAGGCCGACCGTGCGCAGGACATCCTTGCCTGGCTGGCTCGGTGGATCCGGGACCTCGTCTTGATTCAGGTCGAAGGAGATCGTGACCAGATACTCAACCTCGATGATCTCTCGACGCTCGAAGCTTACGCGCGACAGGCCAATACCGATTTACTCTTGGACCTGCTCCGTGAGATTGAGCTGACTGAGCAACGCGCGGCGCGGCATCTCAATCTCCACATGGCACTGGAAATGATCTTACTCCGCCTGCGCGACGCAGTGACCGGATCGTCCATCCCGCTGCCTGCCTAGATTTCACCGTTTATTACCTGCTATCTTTTGTCACGCCAGGAGCCTGTCCGACATTGCCGTTCGTCACGAGGCGAAGGAGGGGCAGGCAGATGCGCGACCGCAGGCCCCGAAAAACCGGAGGCGTATTCGCTGGAATACGTTGAGGATTTTTCGGGGCCGAGAACAAAGCATATGCCTGGGCATCGTTCGCCGCAGTAGAAAGGTCAATGTCGGACAGGCTCCTAGATGAGTCACCCCAACAGCTTCTACATCACGACCCCGATTTATTACGTCAACGACGTGCCGCATATCGGCCATGCCTATACGACCGTGGCAGCCGATGTTCTGGCTCGCTACTGGCGTCTGCGAGTGCCTGATGTCTTCTTTCTCACAGGGCTCGATGAACATGGGCAAAAAGTTCAACAGGCCGCGGCCAAAGCCGGCGTCGATCCGCAAGCCCATTGCGACAAGTTGGCCCCACAGTTTCTGGAACTGTGGAAACGCCTGAACATTTCGAACGATGCCTTCATCAGAACGACAGATGCACCACACAAATCAATTGTTCAACGATATCTTCAGGAACTTTTCGATAAGCAGATGATTTATAAGGCTGACTATACTGGCTGGTACTGCACGTTTGACGAGCGATTT
>JBGTMB010000088.1:0-2908 GCA_041743755.1 Nitrospiraceae bacterium
GGACGGATGCCCGTTCCTGCGGGAAGGAGGCAGGGCGCGGATCGTCCAGAGCGCCTCTCCTCAGCAGGACACCCCACGTGTCCCGCCATGTGCAGGACTCGCACGAAATCCCTCACGTGTTGCTGGTGCCTGAGGCAAAGCAGAAGACAGGAGTATAGCGCACGGCAGCGGTGCGTGCAGACGGGGAAGCGGCACGTCCACAGGGCGTGTTTTCACGACTGGCGGCACGATGTGACCGCCTGTGCCCCCATGTGGGTAAAATCGCGCGACTCGCCCTGGAATACTCTGGATAGGAACGTCGCCCCTCCCTCGTGACCTGCAAAATAGGCTCCTACCATTTTGGCTCGTCTGAACCCTACGTCAATACTTCTGCTGAACAGTGCTGGACACTCTGCAAACGAGGGTGTGCCCTCTCCGGCGCTTGCTAGCCTGGATTCCCATGAGGGCTTAAGTACGAAAATTGAGCTAACATGTGCAACATCTATCCGAAGACAAGACGCAGGGTCCTGTTGGCGAGCCAAGGAATCGGCAGGCACTCTTTGTCGAAACCGGCCGCGAGCAGGAGAGGATTATGGGCGCGTTTTTGAAACTGGACAATCACTTCCTTCTCGGTCAGAGCGATGGTGGCGGTCGCATCGATGAAATCCCGGAAGATGTGGTGGGACCGTGCGGTCTCATAGCCCCGACCAATACTGGCTCCCAGCAGTCTGTAGAGACTGCTGGCCATCATGGTCAACAGGAGATCGCAGTTGACCTTCATGGCGACCGCCGACGAGAGGGCATCCATGTGAAAGAACTCAATGGCATCCGCGATGCCGTTTTCCACGAGCATCCGTTTGGCGTACCGCCCAATCAACTTCACCGGCGAGGTGGCCAGATGATTGGTTAACAAGATGGTGGGCTCTTCGTGGCCTAGATCCTTGATGGCAATCTGGCGGATGGGCTTGGCATAGCCCTTAAGCGCGATCTCCTGGTCATAGATCCGTGGGGTCTTGTAGGCCCGAGCGATATTGTCGAGTTCAATCCTCCTCCAGGCGCTCAGGGGGAGTTCGTGAAGCGCGCTGAGCAGCTTTTTAGTTCGGCGCCGCAGGGTCATGAATTTAATGTTCATCGCGTTGAGCTTGTCAAGATTGGCGTAAGTGGTGAGCCGAGAATCAAAGATCAATTCCTCGGGCACCTTGCCGGTTTTCTCCTTCCAGAATGCCACGAAGCGGAGCACTTCGTCGTGCTGCTCCTCTTTCCGCAGATCGGCGTTGGTGTAGCAGAAGACCTGGTTTTCCTCTTCTTGGGCGATGAAGGCCAGGAGACCTTTTTGGCGGCGCGAACGCTTGGAAATGTCATGCTTCTCCAGGAGCGCATCTTCTCCATGAAAAGGAATGGTGTGGAAGTCGAGATTGAACGAGACCCCGCGCTCGAGTCCAAGCTTGCCGACCTCATCAAACCACCGCTTCATCAGCTTCGGATAGGAAGAAGGGGGGACCCTACAACTGTATTCAGTGAGAAAGGCCCGTTTGGGAATGACGTTGAGACCGGCCCAGAGAGCCAGCCCTTCATCGAAGACATAGCTCATGACATGGCTGTGCCTGGAGTTGCCGAAGAGCTTGAGTGCCAGCAGGGAGCGCATGGCGTAGTCCGCGGGGATCTTCTTGGACCCGGGGAAGTCCGCTTGGTGCAGCAGGTCCTCGAGAGGGATCTTGGCGAGGAGAGGCAGAAAAAGGAAAAGCCCGCCGAACTTGGTGCGCAGCATCCTGGGTTTGAGAGTGAGGAGTTGGACCTTGGCGGCAGCGGCAGGAAGCGGACGAGGGGCCTCCATTCTTTCATCATCCCCGCGCCTGGGGAGCTTCGAAAAGCCTTCGTCCTTGAGAATGGCGGCGATGGTGGAGGTGCCAAGAGCCTGGCCCTCTTCCCGCAGCAGATCCCGAATATCGTAGATCGAGAAATTCTGTTTGCGCAGCGTGATGATGCTCTCCCGGAGCGGATCGGACTTGGGGGCGGAATCGGGCCCCCGTTGAGGTGCAATGAAGAACTGCGGCGCTGGGTCGTGTCTGAAGTCATGAACCAGGACGCGGAAACTGCCCGGCGTGTATCCAAAGCGTTGGGCCGCTTCGGCGGAAGGGAGAGCTTCGAGGAAGAAAGCGCGCAAGGCCTCATACTGGCGTTGAGCAGAGTTGGACGGCTCAAGAAAGAATTGTTTTGGATCTGTTAGTTTATTTTTTGTATTTATAGACATGCATCCACTATATTAACGATAAATCCGTGGTCAAGAGAAAAATGTAGACTCATCGTAACATATTGATATAGCGTTATAAAAATTCACATTAAATCATGCTCTGAAATGCTAGGGGTGATAAAAATACAATTTGACACAGTGGAAATATGTTCATAAATACGGTAAATAGGAAACATTTATGACAGGCAACAGTGCAGAATTCAAAGGTGTATGATGGCGAAATGTTAGGTGCCGTGGGGTTCATGGGAATCCAGGCTAGCTGCCGCGACGTACTTTGTGGCACGAAGGTGGCCACAGGCAGTAGGACGGGCGTGGCGGTGATGTCCAGTAGCATGGAATGAGGTGATATGGCTGCCCCTACCTTTTGTGAGTAAACTTCTCTCTCTCCTGGTGCAACAAGACCGGGTCGTGGGCTTCCAGCGCATTACCTTCGTTGCTGCTGAGCGGCGGCTACAACGCCGTGTGGCGCTGGCGGCGCTGGTGGAAGTAGCCACCAGTGATATACGGGTGCAGTCCATATCGGCACTCGCTGACGTGACGGAAAAACTCCGATGGACAACGGATGCCCCGGCCGAATTACCAACCGAACTGACAATGGCTCTGCCGCGTTTTGACCGCATCGCGCAGCATGTCGGACAATACCTTTCCCTCCATAGTGCCTTTCGCAAGCACGAAACT
>JBGTMB010000089.1:0-11082 GCA_041743755.1 Nitrospiraceae bacterium
CTTGACCTGTATCTCTCCCACAACAGTCGCGCGGCCGTCGACCACTCGCCGCGTTGTCAGTTTGCTGGTCGTCGGATTGAGCGTGACGGCGTAGAAATTCCGGTTGTCGCGCACGGCAATCGCGATGCCGGCCCCGCCACCGCCGTCCTCCGACAGATTCTGAACCTGCACCATAATATCGGGATAGGTCGTACGGATGTTGTCGGCGAGAAGAAGATGGGCGCAGTCATCTGTCCCACAGGGGCGATCCTGGACGACCAGTTTGCCAGGCAGGGGTGTCTGGCCGTCCGAGAGAACACGCCAGCCTGAAGACTCCGCTCCGGGCGTGCTCAGGGCCACAAATCCCACGGGGAGTGCATCAAGCGCATCCTGCTCGAAGTTCCACTGCCACACGATATCTTGCCGCGGCGGCTTGGCATGGACTTCGACGCTCTGCACGTCCGACGCGCGAGCCGTCGTCGGCAACGTCACCTGCTCATTGTTCGGCAGCAAGGCTTTCACGACATCGTTCCCGACCAGATAGGGCCAGACGCCGACGGCACCGGAGATGCGATCATGCCAGGTCTTCACGGTCTGCAATCGTTTTTGAAGACGCGTCGGCTCACGAGGCACCCGCAGCGCCTCCACCAAGACCAACGCATACGCGGCCACGAGCTTGTCGACGGGAGCTTCCACCTGCTCCAACGCCTGCTCGGCTTCCTGGCGGGCCTGCTCCAGCCATGGATGGTCATAGCGCCGCTCCCAGGAGAGCCACTGAATCCGGTCCCAGGCGAGTTCGGATAACAGCCGTCCATGAAGAGGTCCTCCGGGGGCGGTGTCGTTCAGCAGCGCTTCATGCACCGCGAGCGCGGAAGTCGCATCGTTGTTCCATCGATAGAGCGCGCCGAGTTGCCGTCGCCCTTCGGGGGCCGTCTGTCCGCCGGCCGTCGCGCGTTCAAACGAGTCGATGGCCTGGTAAAAGGCCTCCGCCGCCGGAGAGTGACCCATCGCGACCTCGGTGAGTTCCTGTCGCCAGGTCTGTGCCTGGAGGTTCCAGTACAACTCGGCTAGCCTCGTCGCCACCGCCTCCTCCGATGCTGATATTCCGCTTTTGGTCAGACCTTCCCGTAGAAACGCCCGAAGTCGATCATCGGCAATGACGGTGTGCAGCGCCGGATCGGCTGGATCGATCAGCGTGAGCCGGGTCAGCAGCCTCGCCCGCTCGGACGCGCGCGGCAGCTGTTCGGCACGGGCCAGCGCGGCGCTGAAGACCTGTCTTGCGTCCTTCCGATCCCACCAGCGAGCAGACCCCAAAACAAGCCCGCCGGCCCCCAAGCGATTCTTGACCTCTTCGTTCTGTCGCCCACCGGGATCGCTGGTTTGCGGAAGACGCCCATAGTGAACGCCGACCTGCACCGGCGCACCGGGAAGGGCCTCGTTGACGACGGCCTGATCGACCGGATAGCCCAGCTTTCGCAATCCTGAGACCACCACGAATCGGACCGTCACTTCCTTGATCGGACCGTACCGGCGCAGGACGCCGTTGGCCCACCACACCTCTCCGGGGCGCAGCGCGAGAGGAGCCGTCAGAGGATCAGGATAGGATACCCTGACCTCGACGGTATGGCCGAACACCCTCACCGGCTCTTGGCCGGTGAGGTTTTTCAAGGCAAACGGTCTGACGGGCGAGACGTTGAGGACCTCAAGGGCTGGGCCAGGTTCCCCATCTTCACCGATCACGGCAGGGGAGACGGCGACCGCCGGCATATAGTCCTTCCAGTAATCGGCATGGCGATGCGTTTCTGACAGCAAGCCGAAACCGATCCCCCGACCCACCGCCTCGAAGATTCCGGTTTCCGGCTGATCCTGGACCAATTCCCGATGGACCTTCAGCGTCTCGTCCCAGCAGGTCCTGTCGGTTTGCTCAGATCTGCCTCGTTGGCGCCTGAGCGTCAAACAACCCAGATCGAGCGCAGCCCACTCCGCCACCCGGTTCGCGGCGAGCGCCGCACCATATTGCGGCACCATGTGGGCTGGGCCGTTTTGTGCGGGCGTTGCCGACTTAGCCTTAACTGCAGCCGATCCGTCGTGAGCCAGTGTCGGCCCGACCATCGCCAGCATGACGAACAGCCACTTCGTCAGACGATTGTGCGTTCCCATCGTGCCTCTCTGTTCTTTCTTCATGGAGCGACTGAATACTCCGGCCGTCCCCCATGCGGGTAGGTCCGCTTGCATCGGACGATCAAGGTTGATGTGCGCCGCCCCTCCGCACATTGATTGAGTGATGTCTCGCCAGATTTTGCGTTATCGACAGACCCCATCCAGCAGTCCTTGCGACAGAGGCGCAACCAAGAATCGCGCACCAAGTCTTCGGATTGAGACGCGGCCTGTGTTTGGAAGAGGTCATAAGAGAAGCAAGGCGATGGCCAAGGGCATGGTTTTTATAGGTCACTCCCTCTCTGGCTGTCTCCCGAAACTACTGCAAAGACAGTTCCGCGCTCTGCGATATGGTTATCCGTGCGGAAGATGGAGTAACTCCGCGCAGCGATTCACGAATCTGTCAGTGGGTCTCTCACCTCTTGAAAGGAGCAGAGGGGTCATTTCCTGTGCCGCTGGTGATACTGTGCGTGGATACACGAAGCCGCCAGTGAACGTGCATGGCTGCACCCAGAGTTAAAGCCCAGAGGCCTGAGCCACGGCAGGAAACATGGGTTGAGACGCCTGAAGGGCTAAGATTTTCGCCGGCGGTCCAGCATCCAGCGCGTGATACCGAGATGTTTGGCGGCCAGGGTCTTGTTGCCGTCTGACCGCCGCAGCACCTCGGCAATAATTCGGTCTTCGAGGTCGTTTAGGGATTGTTCTCCGACTCGGAAAGAGAGCTGAACAACGGAGGGATCGGACACATCTGGTGTAGGAATCGGATGTCCTGGTGAGGCCGTGGCCGAGAGCTGGCTCGCACCCTGGATATCGAAGGGAAAGTTGGTGGCCTCAAGGATCGAGCCATGGCAGAAGAGGACGGCACGTTCCATGAGATTGCTCAACTCACGAATGTTGCCGGGGAAGTGGTACTGGCGCAAGAGGGCCTGTGCGCTCTCGCCCAATGTGCGCACTGGTTTCTTCAGCGCAACCGAAGAACGAATGAGAAATTGTTCGGCGAGGGGAATGATCTCGTCGCCTCGCGCGCGGAGTGGCGGAACGGTGAGCGTCACCACGTTGAGCCGATAGTACAGATCCTCGCGGAACTCACCCTTCGCAACCGCCTCCTTGAGGTCGCGATTGGTCGCGGCCATGAACCGGACGTCTACAGGGATGGTGCCCGATCCTCCAACACGGCGCAACGTCCGTTCTTCGATCACCCGCAGCAGTTTTGCTTGCAGAGGGAGCGGCAAGTCGCCGATTTCATCGAAGAGGACGGTCCCGCCTTCGGCCAGTTCGATCAGACCGCATTTTCTACCGGCTGCCCCGGTGAAAGACCCTTTCTCATGGCCGAACAACTCGCTCTCGAATAATTCACGTGGGATGGAAGGGCAATCCACTTCCATGCAGGGCTTGTGTGCCCGTGGACTATTGAAATGGATCACGCGCCCCATATACTGCTTGCCTGTTCCAGTCTCGCCTTGGAGCAAGACTGTCACGCGATCGCTCCTGGTTAGTTCTCGTACCTGTTGCATAAACGTCTGCATGGAGGGGCTGTTCGCGATAATGCGATCGATCGCATAGCGCTTCGCATCCTGCCCACTGTGCAATTGGACCTGACGGCGAAGCGAGAGCAGATCCGTCGCGCGATGCAGGGTGTGATAGAGATCGTCCATGTCGATGGACTTGGCCACAAAGTCGAAGGCCCCGAGACGCATCGCTTCGACCGCGTCCTTTACCGTGCCTCTGGCGGTCAGCACGATGACGAGAAGCTCCGGTGTGGTTTGTCTCACCCGTGCGAGGACATCCAAGCCTGACAGGTGTGGCATGACAAGATCCAATACCAGGATATCCGGCTCGAAAGAGCGAAGAAGGGCGAGGGCGTCTTCCCCTGACCCTGCCGTTTGAACGAGGTAGCCTTGGTCGGTGAGACGCAAGGCAAAGGCCTCTCGGACTGTTGCTTCATCCTCAACCAGCAGAAGTTGCCACGCCATGCTAGGCCTCGCGTTTCAGTGGAAACCAGATGTCCACGACAGCGCCGCTCCCAGGCGGGCTGTGAATCAGCAATTGGCCTCCGTGCCTCTCGATTATGTCACGGGTAATAGTTAGCCCAAGGCCGACCCCCTTGGCTTTGCCATTCGTAAAGAACGGTTCGTAGATTCGGTTTAAGTCTTCTGGAGAGATACCTTTTCCGGAATCCGCGAACGAGATGAGCATCCCAGCGATTCTCCGTATCTCTGGCCTCATGGTAATAGCCAGATTCCCCCCGTTCGGCATCGCATCGATCGCATTCATGACAATGTTCAGACAGACCTGGAGAATATGGGCTCGCGAGACCTCCACTAATTGGAGATCTGCAGCGATGTTCTTCTTCACAGACACGCGATGCTTTAATAGGTTCGGGTGCAACAAGGTCAGAGTATCGTCGAGCAACTCGGAAAGGTCATAGGGAGCGCTCTCGAATGGTTGTGGCCGCAATTGTCCAAGGTGGGATTCCAGGAGATCGTCGATTCGCGCTGCTTCGCGCGCGATTAAGCGGCAGCGGTCGCGCGCGGTCTGAGGAAGCGTGTCCTGGTCGGCCAAGTGGGTGGCGAGGCTTCCAAGCCCGATAAGGGGATTGCGGATTTCATGCAGAATACCGCCGGCCAGCTGCCCGACTAACTTTACCTGCTCCGTATGACGCAGGGCTTCCAGCATTTGTTCCCGCTCGCTGAGGTCGGTGAGGATAGCGAGATAGTAGCGAATAGTCCCGTCCGGGTCTTTGACCGGGTTCACACTTTCCCACGCTAGAAACTCGGAACCGTCCTTGCGACGGTTCACTATACGGTCGACGAAGGCAGCTCCCGATCGGATTGTCTGCCACATACGCTCGAAGAATTCCGGCGGATGCTTGCCTGATCTCAGCAACGACGGCGTTCGACCGATGACCTCGTTTAGCGTCCAACCCGTCAGCCGTTCCATGGCGGGATTCCATTCCAGGAGCGCCCCTTGTGTATCGGTCAACATCACGCCGTCCTGTACCAGCTCAAACATCCGGTGATAGAGCTGAAGCTGCGTTTCCTCTCGCCGCCATCGTTCGAGCACGGTGGCCACCGTGTTGGCGACCGAGTGGAGAAACTCCAACTCCTTCGGCGAAAAATCACGCACGGTTTTGCAGTGCGCGCCCATAACCCCATACACCCGATCCTGCACCATCATAGGAACGCTCATGCCGGCGATTCCGCCATGCTCCGACAGGAGCCTCGACGGCACAAAGCGAGTTTCTATGCGCAAGTCTCGTACTGTCACCGGCTGCCGTTCGCGAATCGCAAAACCTGCTTGGGAATGAGTGCCTCCCTCCACCGTCAGGGTTCCGATGAGACCCTCGCGCCAGCCGATACCGGCCACGAGATACAGATGATCATCCGATTCACGAGGAATGAGAATTTTGCAGAGTTCCACGTTTAAAGCCTCGGCTGTCAAGCGCGCGGCCTCGTTCATGATCTCCTGCACCTGCGTCCCACTCACCGCTAGTGAACCGATGCGTGCGAGGACCGACTGAAACTGGGCAACCTGTGAGGCTTCCTGTGACAGCAGGGTCCGCTCCGTAATGTTTTCCAGCACCATGAGCACGCCCCTGTCGCTACGATAGGGGACGACGTTGAGTCGGCATTCATAAATAAGCGGATCACCCTGTCGATCCGTCAGGCGATACTCCGTTACGTCACGGGCCCCGAGCGGTTCGCGATTCCAAACCATAGCCTTACCGAGAAGGTGTTTCCGTAGGGGAAGCGCCAAGTCCGGTTGAGGTGTTTCAACCAGTTCTCCAAACTGCGCATTTTCAAAGATCACGGTGTCGTGGGACACAAAGCAGAGGCCGCTCTGTATGCAGTCACTGAGCCATGCCAAGACTTCGGCTGCGGCTACTTCCGATTGCGCCTGAGCGGGCGGCTTGGGGCGTGATCGATTGGAGGAAGACATGGCGTCGGTGCTCAGTTGTGCAGCGCACATGAACAATATAATTCTCTGCCTTGCATGGGGAAGTATACCCAGTCCGGATGCGGACAGTCGAGAGACAGCACTGCTCTCCGTAAATATCTGGCAGCCCATCCCCTGTGTCAGTAGAATCAATATGGGCGGGTGCATTGGCAAGAATCCCAGTGGGAATGGCGGTCATGACATCAGGCGAGGAAGGTTTCGGCCTCTTTGGAGATCATGCGTGCGAGATCGTTGATCCGATGCATCTCCTAGCTCAAGCGTCCTTTGCGTAGCGTGCGGTTGATAAGTTCAATCAACTGTTTATGCTCATGATCATGGTAAATTCCTTACGGAATCTGTCGCCTAATTGATTTTTCAGGGTAACGTTGGGGCACTACAAAAGCGACATGTCCGCTGGCTGATGGTTCGCTTCTCAAGTCGCTTGCTCGGGGCTGATGACGGCACATGTGCTCAACTCGCTTGCCCACAGTGAGGCGGTCCTCTATACTCCCCTCGCGTCCATGCTCTCCAACCGTCCATCGTTTCTATGATCTCACCGTGGATAATCTGACTCGACAGCTCAGCGAACAGTTCGGCTTCGAGAATTTTCGGCCGGGCCAGGAGGAAGTCATTCGTGCCGTGTTGGCTGGGCGCGATGCGATGGCGGTCATGCCGACCGGACAAGGCAAATCGCTCTGCTACCAATTGCCTGCGACTCTCCTGCCCGGGTTGACCCTGGTCATCTCTCCGCTCATCGCGCTCATGCAAGATCAGGTGGCAAGCTTAAAGCAGCGAAAGATCGTGGCAGCGGCGTTTCACTCGGGCCTCACGGGCGCTGAAAAGCACCGCGTGATTCAAGATCTCAATCAGAAGCGGCTTCAGTTGCTCTATCTGGCGCCGGAACGGATGCAGCATGAGGGATTTCTTCAGCTCTTGCGTTCACTCTGGGTTTCGTTGTTGGTGGTCGATGAGGCGCACTGTATTTCCCAGTGGGGCCACGATTTCAGGCCAGACTATCTCAAAATTGGCCGCCTCCGTCAGGAACTCACGAACCCTCCCTGCCTGGCCTTGACGGCCACTGCCACATCCCGAGTTCAAACGGATCTGTGCACACGATTGTCGCTCCGTGATCCGTTCAAGCTGGTTGCCGGATTTCGTCGGGCTAACCTCGCCCTGTCTGTTCGTCTCTGCCAGTCCCGCCAGGAAAAACTGGCAGTGTTGGAGCGACTGGTCGGTGATACAGAGAAGGGCACAATCCTGGTCTATTGCGCCACGCGTCGGGCGGTGGAGGAGGTTGCGGAATGGCTGGAACGGTCTCACCAGTCTGTTGGCTATTACCATGCCGGTCTTTCAGATGAGGAGCGGCAGCTCGTGCATGACGATTTTCGTCGCGGGACCGTAAGGATTTTGGCTGCGACGAATGCCTTCGGTATGGGTATCGATAAGTCGGATGTCCGGCTGGTGGTCCATTTCGATATTCCAGGAAGCGTGGAAGCCTATTATCAAGAAGTCGGGCGGGCTGGTCGCGACGGACGACCCGCGGCCTGCTGTTTGCTGTTTCATGAACGGGATCTGGCTACGCAGGAATATTTTATTCAGCAGGCATCACAAGATCTCGAAGGTATCGAACGCGCAAAGCGGATGAGGACGCTCCTACAAGAAATGTTGGGCTATGTCTCGGTATCGACCTGCCGGCAACTTGCGATTCTTGACTACTTCAGCGATGAGGCTGAGTGGGCTTTGGGTCCCTGCGGTCTCTGTGACCGTTGTGTCGTGCCTGCGCCGCAGCTGAGTCGAGAGGTCTCCCACGACGATGCCGCATTCACGAAGGCTATTTTGGAGACTGTGTCCTGGTGTCGAGGTCGGTTCGGTGTGAGTCGAATCGTCGACATTCTCCGCGGAAGCCGTTCGAAAGCGATGCAGACGTATGGCGCAGAAGAGTGTCCGACATACGGAATGTGTCGCACACGCTCGAAGCAGTCTATGACTGGTCTGGTGAAGGACCTGATCGACTCGGCCTATCTTCAGGTCGAAGGCACGGAATATCCCACGCTCGATGTGACAGGCAAGGGGCGGGAGATCTTGCAAGGAATCAGCGCAGTCGCGTTGAAGCAGGCGGAAGAGCCACAGTCCAATTCATCGGCAATGGAGTCGTCCTATGGAAGGGCCTCCTCTGTTGTTGCTATCCGAGCGTCGCCGGCGGACCCACAGCTCTTTGAACGGCTCCGGCAGCTTCGCACAGAGCTTGCCGAGGAAGAGGGCGTCTCAGCCTTTTTGATTTTTCATGACAAAACATTGAAGGCCATTGCCGGCCACAAGCCCGTGACGTCAGCCGCCCTGATGGAGATTCCCGGCATCGGCCCGCTGAAGGCAGAGCGATATGGCCGGCGTGTGCTCGAAGTGGTGAATGGGGAATAGTAGCTGTCAGCGATCAGCCTGCAGCTGTCAGCTTCTGAATAAGAGAGGTCAGCATGCGTTTCACCTCAGTTACCTGCTTAAAGAGCTGTTGGCTGACGGATTTATTGAGGTAACACAGGTCGGTTGAGAGGATAATGCGATATTCGAGTTCACTTGCCGATCCGAGCTGAATTCTTAAAAATCGAGCCAACTCTGGTTCGCCGCTCCTTCCGCAACCCTCTGCAATGTTCGCTGGTACAGACACTGCGGCGCGTCTTAGCTGACTGGTGAGACCAAACAGTTCTTGTTGAGGGAAAGTCGCCGTAGCTTTATAGATTGCCAAACTTAACCCGTGAGCTTTTTCCCAAACTTTAAGTTGCCTGAAGTCCCGCATCCGTGTTTGGCTACGTCTCTAGCTGAATGCTGACAGCTATTTCAGATTCCCTGCCTGTGCGAAATGCATTTTGAGTTCTTCGTACGTCTTGGTCACCGGAAACTGAGGAAATTCTTTGGGGAGGTGATCCGGGGGACAGAAGAAGAATCCCGCATGGGCTTCTCCGAGCATGGCGGTGTCGTTATAGGCGTCGCCGGCGGCTAGAACATGAAAGTTGAGTGATTTCAGCGCCGCCACCGAGTGTTTTTTTTGATTTGGCATCCGCATGTGGAAACTCACGATGCGGCCGGCGTGATCGATCTCCAACTGGTTGCAAAAGATGGTCGGAAATCCTAGTTGGCGCATCAGCGGGTGGGCAAACTGATAGAACGTATCGGACAAGATAATCATTTGGCATCGTTCTCGGAGCCAGACGACAAAGTCGACGGCCCCTTCCAGTGGACCCATTTTATCGATGACGCTCTGGATATCATGAATGGTGAGGTTGTGTTGATCCAGGATGGCCAGGCGCCTGGTCATCAGGGCATCGTAATCCGGCATCTCGCGCGTGGTGATTTTCAACTCTTCAATGCCGGTCTTGAGTGCGACGTTGATCCAGATCTCCGGCACCAGCACCCCTTCGAGATCTAAACAGACGATGACTGGCTTGTGCATTATTTTCTCACTTTCTCTATTAGTTCTGAGTCCTGAGTTTTGAGTTCTGAGTTAAGAGTTTCAGTAAAGTTCCCACTCAGCACTCAGAACTTATAACTCAGAACCGCGCGTTTGAAATGCCTGACTGAGAAACCGCCACATGTTGTCGAGGACTTGGTCTAAGAGGGATGAGCCGGGCCAAGTCCGTTGAGACTCCTCTTCATGTCGCTCGGCCCACTCTAAGGCCATCGGGAGCGGGATGAGTCGGGGCGGAGAGTTGGTTAAGGTGCCCCAGGTCAGCCCGAGGATGGAACTCATTCGCATCGAGATCGGCAGGGGCGTGACCGGGTTCTGCACCAGATCCTGACAGAGTTCCGCTGGTGAGGTGACGAGGAGCTCTCGACAGGCGGCTGGCCGTGCCTCGTAAATCGAACACAACTCGTTCTCTAAATAGGGACACGCTATTCTCAGGGCATAATAAGACTGATTGATCGGATCGAGTTCTTCATCCGGTACCTGCTTGGAGGCCTCGGCAACGTCGCTCATCCGATCCCACAAACCAGCTTGCTTCATGCGATCTTTCGTGTTGTTGAGGCGGTTGAGCAGTTGGGTTCGTCGATCTGTCGGCAAATGTTCTACATGCTCTCGCAATGCGAACGCTTCCGGTGCAGAGAGCGGAACCAGCATGCGACAACAGGCGGCGCAACCCTTTCGGCATGAAACGGATTGGCCGGTTTCAATGGCTTGCTGGATCTCCAACTCTGCGGCTTCATCTCCCAGACGGCGTGTGAGCGGGACAATTGCGGTGATGGGGATAAGTCCAGTCGGCACATCGATGGCCGTGGTCAGGCGCCCGGCGGGGGTGTTCAGTGCTACCTCAAATCGTTCAACCATCACAATCCTCCGCCTCGTTCTGCTGTTTGGTCGGCATCATAGAGTAGGAGGGACATGCGAGACAAGCAAGAGTGGCGCGATCCGAAAGTCGGATTTCGAAGCGTGCTTGTTCCGGACGCGCGGCGGTTCTTGTTCCCATTCTGATATAGCCGCATAATGCGGGCAAAGGAGAACAGCATGGCGTTGTCTGGTCATGTGGTGGGCTTGCTCAAAGAATACATGCGGGACTTGGTCGAACAGGCGAAGCAGGAGACGGCGACTCATGCCTCTTTTGGTTTTGCCGCTACGCCCTATGGGTCGGATCAGGCGCTGTCCGATTTATTGGCGCTACTAGACGATCGTATCGAATCTGAAGGGATGCAAGTTGGATTGCCGGACGGGTTTCTCCATCAAATGTGGGGGCTGTGTAACGATGCCCGCACCCAGGTGGCAGAACGCGTATGGATGGAAACCAACAGCAGTGACCAGGCATCGTCGAAGGATACAGTTCGAGAGTTGACGTATCGTGCGTTGCTCGTGGTGCTCGACTCGTCGAGCTAAAGTTTTCCCGCCAGCCAATAGATCACGATGCCGGCCACTTCCGATACAGCTTCCCGCGTTTGCTGTAAAGTGACATCGTTTGGCAAGACATCAAAGGGGTCGATGTTGTCCCAGCTCTCCCTCGGTAGGTTCTGCGAAGCATAATCGCAGGG
>JBGTMB010000090.1:0-2216 GCA_041743755.1 Nitrospiraceae bacterium
GGCTTTGTGACCTTGGGCTGGTGCGGGTTGTTCGGCGGGACGGGCGGCGTGGCGGCGCAGATTGTGGCGCGCATGTCGAACCTGTGCGATGTGGTCTGGAACAACGAGAGCAAGGACTGCTTGCATGTGATCCCGTACTAAGGCGTGCGCCTGGTCGGCTCTGCGCTCCGGATCCCGAAGAGCAGGGCCGGCCAAACGATCAGCGAGAGTAAGAGGGAGGACAGTATGGACCTGATCATCTTGGTGATAATGGCAATAGTCACGCTACTCTGGTGGGCAAGCGCCGCGCGATGGAGAACGGCTGTGGCGGTGAGACGGCAGCCCTTGGGTCGGCCTCGGATCAGGTGATGAGCACTCCGTTGAGCATTGTGATCGCCATCGGGGGTTCTAGTGGAATCGAATGGGAGACCAGACAATCCTCCCTCCTCCACTTCGCAAGCCGGCGAAGCCATCTGCTTGCGTTGTGGGGGGTTGATGATCACGGAGTATTACCTGGACCTTGAGGACGATACTGGTCAGATCGGCATCACGGGTTTGCGCTGCACCAGTTGTGGCGACGTCATCGACCCGGTCATTCTTCGGAACCGATTGAATCCGATGCCGGATCTGCTGCAGGGCCCGAAGCAGAGAAAGTACGCTCAACAGGTAGATCAAAGTACGTTAAAGGGCCAGGATGGGAACGGCCTTGAGAAGCAATGACACGAAGCCAGGCGATTCACCACTTGTCGGTACCGCGTGGGAGTCCTGCTAGGGAGCTGAGAGCATGCAGATTGTCGTAGCCGGAGGAACGGGATTCATCGGTCGGCCCTTATGCGCCTCGCTCTGTCAGGAGGGGCATCAGGTCATCCTCCTCACGAGAAGGATAGAAACGCAACGGTACCATGACTCGACCATCACAGCCGTCGAATGGAATGGCCGAGATGCGGGAGCCTGGGAGAAATATCTCAAAGATGCCGATGCCGTCATCAATTTGGCTGGAGCCCCGATTGCCGATGGACGCTGGAACGATGCCCGCAAACAGATTCTCATGGAAAGCCGGATCCTCACCACTCGCCTGCTGGTAGAAGTCCTATCCCGCTGCTCTTCAAAACCCCGGACGCTGATCAACGCCTCCGGTATCGGCTACTACGGGGCCAGCGACGATCGTGTATTGGATGAGGGAGCCGCGCGCGGCCAAGACTTTCTGTCCTATCTCTGCATCCTGTGGGAAGCGGAGGCACTTCGGGCTGCGGAGTTCGGTGTGCGAGTCGTCATGTTGCGGACCGGGATGGTGCTCGAACAAGACGGTGGGGCCCTGCCCAAAATGCTGTTGCCGTTCCGTTTCTTCGCAGGCGGCCCGATCATGCCGGGAACCCAGTGGGTGTCGTGGATCCATCGACGCGATCACATCGGATTGATCAAATGGGCGCTTACGACGCCGAGTATCTCTGGTCCTGTCAATGCAGTAGCGCCCGAGGCTGTGACGATGAACCGATTCTGCGACGCACTCGGACAAGCTCTCCACCGGCCGTCCTGGCTGCCAGTGCCAGGCTTCGCATTACACCTGGCATTGGGCGAACTGGGGACGCTCATGACTACGGGCCAACGGGTCGTTCCGGCGAAGGCACTCTCCCATGGATATATCTTTCAATACCCGAAGCTAGAACCAGCCTTGCGGGCGATCCTGACGAAGGGATAAAGGAGGTGTGCCCCGGCCCTCAGCGATCGGTCTATCTAAATTCCCTCGTATCGCTCGCGGGAATCTGTGAATCGAAGTTGCACATCAATTGTAGTTAACAAGGAGGCGTTCACATGTCGACCAAGAAGATCAGGGTCACCACCACCATGCTGCTGAGCGTGCTGACCGTCGTGTTGTTTCAAGTATCAGGGAAGACGAGCGAGGTCTGGGCGGCTGAAGGGTACGACAAGCCAGGGAGTCAGGCTCAGCGACCGCATGGAGCCGATGCCGACCTGCCGAATGGTGTGATCGGCGTGTCGTTGGATGTCTGGGCGGAACGTATCGGCGATCCGGCTTCGCTGTACGTGAACCATGTGATCCCGGAAGGGCCTGCACAGCAAGCAGGCCTCAAGCACGGAGATGAAGTGGTGACGGTGAACGGTGCCACAGTCAGCGGTAACACCTATGAGCAGGTGATCAAGATGGTGCGCGGGGAAGCGGGCACAGCGGTGAAACTGGGCGTGAAGGGAGAGGGAGGCCTGCGCGAGATTGCAATCAT
>JBGTMB010000091.1:0-15026 GCA_041743755.1 Nitrospiraceae bacterium
CCTCAGTGTCCTCCTACTGGCAGTTTTATCCTCGATAACGATTCCGGCACAGGCTGAATGGTATGTGGCGGGTCAAGCCGGGTACAGCTTTGCTGACTCCTTGCGCAACGTCACAACCACAGGTCCGTTTAGTGGCATAGAGCTGCAAGACTTCGATATGAAGAACAGTCTCGCGTATGGCGGAAAGGTCGGCGTGTATCCGTATCATGGTTCACTAGGATTCGAGGTGGATGTCTTCCACAGCACGCCGCACGTGAAGAATCTCCGCGATAGCCCCGGCATTCATCTGGCGGTGACGAATGTCGGCGCGAATATTTTGCTCCGGTATCCAGGCGCAACCTTTCAACCCTATCTTGGTCTCGGTCCCGGCATTCTGATCGCGCGCCTGAATCGTTCAGTGGAGACCGAGTCGGACACACAGGTGTCGATCGGGTTCAATTTTCTCACGGGGATCCGCGCATTTGTGACGCCTAACGTGGCACTGTTCACGGAATACAAATTCACGGATGCGAAGTTCGACTTTAATGGGGCATTTGGGTCGTTCGGTGGATTCGACAGTACCTATAGGGCGCACCAGCTATTTGTCGGCGTCTCGTACCATTTCTAGGGGAGGGTGCCATGTTGACTCGATGGATGAAGGCGATGATCGGTGGAGGTCTCCTGTTCAGTCTCACGGCCTGCGCAGAGTCGCTGCATCAGACGCAACGGATGGCCATGCTCAGTCAGGCTCCGGAGAATGGGTACGCCGACGTGTACGACAGGGCTAGCCCTTTCTACTCGACTCCCGGATTCTGGTGGAGTCCCTTTGGGTACTATCCAGGATTTTCGGGATATGGGCCGGGAGGATATGGGCCGGGATATCGATCAGGTTATCCCTATTATTATCCCCGTTCCGGCTATTCCCCTGGCGGATCGTTTTCTAACCCCGGCGGATCAAGCCCTCGTCCTTCGCCTCCGGCGAATGCCCCGTCACGAATGTTCAGACGATAGAACGAGATGAGGTGAACATCCTGGCATACTCGTTGACACGTTCTCGAGGCCTATGGTAGCTTCACCGCTTCCCGCTGGCTGAATCCAGCGTGCCTACACCTCGCTCCCAGCATTGAGTTGGGGGCCTTTGTCCAGGAGGATTGCTGCATGGAGCTCTACGAGTCTCTGTTTATTATTCGTGCGTCTGTCTCCGACCAGGAGACCACTGCTTTGATCGAAAAGATGAAGGCGGTGGCAGAGAAGACCGGCGCGCAGTTCATCAAATCAGAAAACTGGGGCAAGAAGAAACTCGCGTACGAGGTGAAGCGGGAACGCAAGGGCACGTACGTATACTTTTACTTCAGGGCACCCAACATCACTGTTGGTGAATTAGAGCGATCCTATCGACTTGAAGACACCATTATCAAATTTTTGACCGTCCACCTTAAAAAAGAACTGGTGCCACCACGGCCGATCGAAACATCATCGGAGGAGTTTGCCGGTGGCCGGGTTTAACAAAGTCATTCTCCTTGGGAACCTCACGCGGAACCCTGAGCTGCGGTATACGCCGAACGGGACGCCGGTGGCCAGCTTAGGCCTTGCGGTCAGTCGGCGGTACAAGCAGGGCGATGAATTAAAAGAAGAAGTCTGCTTTGTCGACATTGTCGTATTTGGCAAGCAGGCGGAGCATTGCGGGCAGTATCTTAGCAAGGGGAGCGGAATCATCGTCGATGGGCGGCTCCAACAGCGCCGGTGGGAAACTGAAGATGGTCAGAAACGCAGTAAGCATGAGGTGGTGGCCCAAACGGTCACGTTCATGCCGAAGCGTCAGGATGGTGGTGGCGGTGGAGCTGAGGCCCCGGCGCACGATGATGGCGGATATGAATCCGACGAGCACGTCTAACAAATAGGGAGACGGTTTATGGAACGTGAACAACAACAAGGCGGAGACCGAGACGGCAGCGGCGGCGGCCGGTTTTTCCAACGCCGTCGGCCTTGTCGATTTTGTATCGACAAAGGGTCAATCGATTTTAAGGATGTCGGGCTGCTGAGAAACTTTCTCACTGAGCGAGGTCGGATTGTTCCGCGGCGTATCTCCGGCAATTGCATGAGGCACCAGCGTGAATTGACGGCTGCCGTTAAGCGGGCTCGACACATCGCGCTCATCAGTTTCGCTGAAGAACGATAACCGGTCACATTGGGGATAGGAATGCAGGTTGGTGCCACGATGGAACTGCTCAGGCCGCTGCTGGCTGACATCACTGCCGATGGCCTCTCGCTGATCGGTGAGGTGACGGCTGAAGAATTGGAACTCACCGGGGAGGATGCGCTGCTCTCAGGTCCCTTGGCTGTGAGTTTGGACCTGACCAATATCGAAGGGCTGGTCGCCGTGACGGGGGTTCTGGAGGGCATGATCGTCCGCGAATGTGTGCGGTGCTTGAAGGAGTACGAGGGTCCGCTGGCTTTTTCTGTTCGGGCGGCCTTTATCCAGGAGCCCAAGTCGGCACCTCGTCATCCGAAGCGGATCGATCCCCGAAAAGGGCGTGTGGAAGTCGTGGAGGCCGAATCAGAAGAGGAGCCAGACGATCAATATCACTATCAGGGCAATCAGCTGGAACTGGCTCCCATGTTACGTGAGCACGTAATCCTGTCCGCGCCGATGCAGCCGCTCTGCAGCGACGACTGCGCGGGGCTCTGTTCGCAATGTGGAAAAAATTTGAACGAGGGACCTTGTCAGTGTGCCAAGGAACCATCGATCCCGACATTTCGGGTCGTCCAGAGCATGAAACACAAGACCGGCGGATCGCCAGCATCATAGCGTGACCGTCTGCTATCGAGAGTGAGAAGGAGTTACCATGCCGAATCCGAAGCATAAACATTCACGAGAACGACGCGACAAGCGGCGCACACAAAAATTGCGCATCACCCCGCCGGGCATGTCCGTTTGTCCGCAGTGCCACGAGATCAAGCTGCCACATTACACCTGCTTGCATTGCGGGACCTATAAGGGTAAGGCGGTCATTCAGGTCGAAGAGTCCTAGTCGAGCCCGTGACGGGGCCGTCTGACTGTGCCCAGATGGCTCCAGGGATCGTGACGGGATAATCGCTGTGTACCTGTTGCGTCGATCAATCCACTACTCTACACTCCTGCCGCATATAGCGTGGCAACGGTCGATCTTCTTTTCCGTCCACGTGATACTTCATCGTTCGATAAACACTCAGCAGCCCTATGAAGATTGCGCTTGATGTCATGGGTGGTGACCATGGACCGGCCCCGGTTATTGAGGGAGCGCTCCAGGCTGCCCAGGAATGTGATGTCGAAGTACTGTTGGTCGGTGACGAAGCTATTATCACCGCTGAGTGTCGTCGTCTCGGTTGCACGGATTCCCGCCTCTCTATTCGACATGCTTCGCAAGTCGTCGAAATGCACGAGTCGCCGGCTACCGTTGCCCGCAAGAAGCGGAATTCCTCCATCTGGATTGCCACTGAGCTGGTCAAGAGCGGCGAGGCGAGCGCCGTGGTCAGTCCTGGAAACACCGGCGCCAGTATGGTCGCGTCGTTCTTTGTCCTCGGGCTGACGAAGGGTGTCGAGCGCCCGGCGATTGCGACAAGCCTACCTACGTTGACTGGTACGGCGATCATGTTGGATGTGGGGGCTAATGTGGACTGTTCGGCTCAGCATCTGGCCCAATTCGCCATCATGGGGAATGAGTACGGTAAGCATCTTTTTGGGAAGCCTAACCCACGCATTGGACTGTTGAGTATCGGGGAAGAGGACAGCAAAGGGAATGAAGTCACAAAGGAGGCGTTCAAGCTCCTCAAAGCCAGTTCGCTCAACTTCATTGGGAATATCGAGGGCCGTGATGTGTACAGCGGGAGCGCGGATGTGGTGGTGTGTGATGGCTTCATTGGAAACGTCGCGTTGAAAATTTCCGAAGGCGTAGCCGATACAATCAAGAAGTTGTTGATCAAGGAGATCTCGGGGTCCTTCTTGGGCCGTTTGGCCTACCCACTCATTGCCAAGCCGCTGCTGAACTTAAAGAAGAAAATCGATTACGCGGAATTCGGCGGCGCGCCGCTTCTGGGCGTCAATGGCATTACCATGATCTGCCATGGCCGTTCGTCTGCCAAGGCGATCAAGAATGCGATCCGACGGGCAAAGGGATTGGCAGAAAGTCGTGTCGATGAGTTGATCCAACGCGATATTGAAGAGAGTGTTTCACACCCCAAGCCGACTGAGGTTATACCGTCATGAGAGCCTGCATCTCAGGGACTGGTTCGTATGTGCCGGCTAAGGTGCTGACCAATGCCGATCTCGAACGGATGGTCGCGACCTCGGACGAATGGATTGTCGAACGGACCGGTATTCGCGAACGGCATGTGGCTGGCCCCGGGGAAGCCTGCTCCGATCTGGCGGTCAAGGCAGCAGAGCGAGCTTTGGCCGCCGCGGGAGTGAGTACTGCCGATCTTGACATGATTCTGTTGGCCACCTGCACTGGGGATTATCCGATTCCTGCGACGGCTTGTTTGATCCAGCATCGGCTGGGGGCAACGCGTGCTGCGGCCTGTGACCTGTCAGCTGCCTGTTGCGGGTTCGTCTATGCATTATCGGTGGCGGATGCGTATGTGAAAACCGGCATGCGCCATGTGTTGATCGTGGGGTCGGAAGTGATGTCGGCGATTACCGACTGGACCGATCGTAATACCTGTATTTTGTTCGGCGATGGGGCTGGCGCGGCAGTCATCAGCGCCAGTGAGAACGACCGTGGCATCCTGTCTACGCATCTTCGTTCCGACGGCGCGCTTTGCGATCTCATTACAGTGCCAGGAGGGGGATCACGTCTGCCACCTTCCGAAAAGGTTGTGGCGGAACGGATGCAGTATATCAAGATGAAGGGGAACGAGACCTTTAAGGTGGCGGTTCGAACTTTGGAAGAAGTCGCGCGGGAAACGTTGTCGGCCAATCATCTTCGCGTTGAGGATCTCGACCTCTATGTGCCGCACCAAGCGAATGTGCGCATTCTCAGGGCGGTAGCTGAACGTCTTGGTCTTCCGTCTGAGAAAGTGATGCTGAATCTCGATCGATACGGTAATACGTCAGCGGCCTCGATTCCCATTGCCTTGGATGAGGCGGTGCAACAGGGGCGGATCAAAGAAGGGAGTCTGGTGATGTTAGGGGCATTCGGTGCTGGATTGACATGGGCCTCAGCTCTCATTCGGTGGTAGTGGGATGGCAAGGGGGGCTTCTCACGTCGGCATCGCTCCTGTAAGCGTCGACAACTTTTCCCGTTGACATTCAAGGGAAATTCGACGATATCTAACCCCCTGGGACAGCCGGGTAGGTCTATTCCGGCTTGAAGCCCCACGACTCAGGAGCGTAACTGGCAGCCTCGTATAACCACCTCAGTAGTATGACAACTCTCCAGCCGACACAGTCACGTGGAATTGGATTGATCTTCCCAGGTCAGGGATCTCAGTCGGTTGGGATGGGGAAAGCGCTGGCTGAGGCGTATCCGGGTATCAGGAGTGTGTACGATGAGGCCTCGTTGGTACTGGGATATGACATTGCCGCGCTCTGTTTTGACGGGCCGGCGGAGCAATTGAACCTCACGGAGTATACTCAACCGGCGTTATTGGTGAGCAGTCTGGCCGCGCTCCATGCACTTCAACCGTTAGGGGTTGCGCCGATCGCAGTGGCCGGTCATAGCTTGGGTGAATACTCGGCTCTTGTTGCCGCTGGGGGAATGACTTATCTTGAGGCGGTGGCGATCGTGCAAAAGCGAGGTCGCTATATGGCCGAAGCGGTATTGCCAGGAACCGGGCTTGTCGCCGCGCTTCTCGGCCTCGCGGCAGACGTGGTGAAAGAGGTGTGTCGGGAGGCTTCCGCTGTGGGAGTTGTGGCTGCGGCGAACTTCAATTCGCCTGGGCAGGTTGTCATCGCCGGGGAAAAGGCTGCCGTGGAACGGGCCATTGAACTGGCGAAGGCCAAGGGATGTAAGAAGGCGATTCCCCTCCCCGTGAGTGTGCCGGTGCATACGCCGCTGATGCAAAAAGCCGCTGATCGACTTGCCGGAGATTTGGCGGCGATCACCTGGTCTGATCTCAAGGTGCCGTTGATTACTAATGCCGAAGCCAGAGCCCTTACGAAGGCCAGTGACATCCAGGCGTCGCTGGTACGCCAACTTCCTTCGTCGGTGCTTTGGGAAGATTCAGTGAAGGCGATGTCCGCGATGGGCGTGACGACGTTCGTCGAGGTTGGGCCGGGAACGGTGTTGAGCGGCTTGATCAAACGGATTCTTCCGGACGCAGTGACCATGAATGTCAATGATCCTAAGTCGCTCGAGGCGACCCGCGCTGGGTTGAGCGCGTAACAGGCTCTAGGTAAGCCATTGTGAGACAGCAGACCTACGATGGCCAATATGTTTCGAACAAGGGGAAAACATACTCCCAGGATGCTCAAAAAGGCTGTCCAGCAAGGCCGCAGTGAGCGAAGAGGCGGAGGCGTACGCTTCGGTACGTTAAGCCTCTGAGCGATGCGAGAACGATGCTGGCGGACTTTTTCAGCATCCTGGTGAAGGGATATGAGGAGCGAGCGGATGTCACTTCAAGGTAAGGTTGCGATTGTGACAGGGGCAGCGCAAGGAATCGGCCGGGCGATCGCAGAAGCGTTGGCGCAAGCCGGGGCTGATATTGCAGTCGCCGATCTTGATCCAAGCCGGTCGAAAGACACGGTTGCGGTCGTGGAAAAGTTGGGGCGCAATGCGCTGAACATCAAAGTCAATGTGGCGGACGGCACCGAGACTAAAGCCATGGTCGATCAGGTGATCAAGGAGTGGGGGAAGGTCGACATTCTGGTGAACAATGCCGGGATTACGCGTGATGGGTTGCTGTTGCGGATGAAGGAAGAAGACTGGAACCTGGTGCTGCAAGTCAATTTGACCGGAACGTTCAATTGTATCAAGGCGGTCTTGCTCCCGATGACCAAGCAGCGGTATGGTCGTATCGTCAACATTGCGTCGATCGTCGGCGTGATGGGTAATGTGGGCCAGGCCAATTACGCGGCATCGAAGGCGGCGGTGATTGGATTAACCAAGACGGTGGCGCGGGAATATGCAAGCCGTGCCGTGACCGTGAATGCGGTGGCCCCAGGATTCATCGACACCGCCATGACACAGGGATTGTCGACGGAGGTGAAAGACACACTCCAAAAGCAAATCCCGTTGGGACGATTGGGTACGCCGACCGATATTGCCGCGTCGGTGCGTTTTCTCGTGTCGGATGAGGCAGCCTATATCACCGGGCACGTGTTGCATGTGAACGGTGGGATGTTGATGCCCTGACGACTCTGTGGACAGAGTATTGTAAGATGCTGCGACGACAGATTTGCAGCAAGAAGGAGGATCTAAGATGGGGAAGGAGGCAGGGAAATCAATGGGTACTGTAGATGAACGGGTGAAAAAAATTATTGGAGAGCAGCTCGGAGTCGAAGAGGATGAGGTCACGCCCGAAGCCAGTTTCGTGGAAGACCTTGGCGCCGACTCGCTCGATACTGTTGAGCTGGTGATGGCCCTCGAAGAAGAATTTGGCATCGAGATTCCCGACGAAGACGCGGAAAAAATTCTGACGGTCGGGAAAGCGTTGGACTACATTAAGGAAAAGGCCTAGCGGTTGTAGGACGCGATGAGTGCTCGTTCGACCAGACGGATAGTGGTGACCGGTCTGGGGGTGATCACACCTCTAGGTACGGGTGTCGAAAAAACGTGGAAGGCCATCTGTGCCGGTGAATCCGGGGTCGCTCGAATCACAAAATTTGACCCTGCAGCCTACGATGCCCAAATCGCCGGTGAAGTGAAAGACTTCGATCCGGCCCAGTTCATCGAGAAAAAAGAAATCAAAAAGATGGATACGTTCATCCATTACGCCGTGGGCGCCGCCCAGCTGGCGGTGGATGATGCGGGGTTCACCGTGGCGCCGGAAGAGGCTATGCGAGTCGGTGTGTACATCGGATCGGGTATCGGGGGGCTTGGGTCGATCGAGCACTACCATAAAATTCTGCAGGAAAAAGGCCCCGGGCGCGTCTCGCCATTTTTCATTCCGATGACCATCATCAATCTGGCCTCCGGGCAGGTGGCGATCAGACTGGGCGCCAAGGGGCCGAACTCCTGCGCGGTGACGGCTTGTGCGACGGGCAACCACTGTATCGGTGACGCCTTTCGATTGATTCAGGCAGGCGATGCTGATGTCATGATTGCGGGCGGGGCGGAAGCCGCCATTACCCCGTTGGGGGTTGCAGGATTTGCCGCGTCGAAAGCCTTGTCGTTTCGTAACGACGAGCCGACGAAAGCAAGTCGGCCGTTCGATAGAGACCGCGACGGGTTCGTGCTCGGCGAAGGCGCCGGAATTGTTGTCTTGGAAGAACTGGATCATGCACGTCGGCGAGGGGCTCGGATTTATGCCGAGCTCATCGGCTATGGGATGAACAGCGATGCATACCATATCACGGCCCCGTCAGAGGAAGGAGAAGGCGCAGTCCGGTGCATGGAGCTGGCGCTCAAGGACGCCGGCATCGGCAAGGGCCAGGTCGGCTACATCAACGCGCATGGCACGTCGACGATGGCGGATGCGATTGAGACCAAGGCTATCAAGCGGGTGTTTGGTGACCACGCCCCCCACATTCCGGTGAGTTCGACCAAGTCGATGACTGGTCACTTACTCGGGGCAGCCGGCGGGATTGAAGCCGTATTTACGGTCCTGGCGCTTCACCACGGGATACTCCCACCGACGATTAACCTGGATCATCCGGATCCTGCCTGCGATCTGGATTATATTCCGCACAGGGCCAGGCCGGCGGCGGTGACAGTAGCGCTATCGAATTCTTTTGGGTTCGGTGGGGTCAATGCCTGCCTACTCTTTAAAAAGCCCGAGGCGTAATACGATTGTGTGAGGGATGTACTCGCCACTATGACTTCGGTTTCTTCCGGAGACGCGCTCCAATCCTCGCTGGGCTATCGGTTTCATACGCTGGCCCTGCTCGATGAAGCCTTGACTCACTCCTCTCTCGTCAACGAGCAGAAAGCGGCTTCGCCTCAACATAACGAGCGGCTCGAATTTCTTGGCGATGCCGTGTTGTCGCTTGTGATGAGTGAGTATCTTGCCTCCGCGTTACCGCAGTCTCCAGAGGGGACCCTCTCGAAGCTGAAAGCACAATTGGTGAGTGAGGCATCGTTAGCGCAGGTTGCCCGCCGGCTCGGACTGGGAGAGCACCTCAAGCTCGGGCGTGGAGAGGAACGTTCGAAGGGGCGTGAGAAAGATTCCCTACTGGCCGATGCTTTGGAGGCCGTGCTGGCGGCCGTTCATCTTGATGGAGGCTTCGACGCGAGTCGTGCGGTAACGCGCCGCATTTTCTCAGAGGAACTTGCGAATATCGCTACCCAGCAGGAACTGCCTGGAGCAGGCGACTACAAAACCCAGTTTCAGGAGTGGTGCCAAAAGCAATATGAGATGTTGCCTCGCTATGAAACTATTCGAGAAACAGGGCCAGACCATCAGAAGATATTTGACGTGGAACTGTCCATTCAGGGGAAAATTATGGGTCTAGGGTCAGGGCGAAGCAAAAAGGAAGCAGAACAACAGGCGGCAAAACAGGCCCTCCAACAGGCAGGGACTTCGCGGTAGGGGCATTTTACACGGGGTCGATTAATAATCCAGGGAGGGTGATGATGCAGAGACGAACGATAGTGAGAATGGCGGCAGTCATGCTCGTGCTCGGTGGAAGCCTATTGCTGGGTATGGGCGCCCTTTCCGCGGCTGACAAGGCCCCGACGGGGAAAGGGGAAGGGGCGAAAGGCCCCAAAGCCACGATCAAAACGAAGTTTGGCGATATGGAGATCGTCTTCTTCCCTGAGAAGGCTCCCAAGCACGTGGAGAACTTTCTTGCGTTGGCAAAATCAGGTTTCTATAACGGCACGATCTTTCATCGAGTGATTTCTGGGTTCATGATTCAGGGCGGTGACCCCAACACCAAAGACCTGAATAAACCTGAGACGTATGGTCAGGGTGGGCCGAGTCAGAAGCTCAAAGCCGAGTTCAACGATATTCCCCACCGACGCGGGATTCTTTCCATGGCACGTACAAACGATCCCAATAGTGCCGGCTCCCAGTTCTTCATC
The DNA here is from genome assembly GCA_041743755.1 of Nitrospiraceae bacterium. Taxonomy (GTDB): domain Bacteria; phylum Nitrospirota; class Nitrospiria; order Nitrospirales; family Nitrospiraceae; genus Palsa-1315. The sequence goes on from JBGTMB010000091.1 coordinate 10,140, forward strand.
GTCGTCAAGGATTCGAATTTTCTCGATGGGCAATATACGGTCTTTGGCGAGGTGGTGAAGGGAATGGAGGTTGCGGATAAAATTGTCAGCTTGCCGAAAAATAGCCGTGATCTTCCAAATGAACGGGCAGAGGTGACGATCGTGGTAGTCGAGTAACCAGTGCAAGGTTGGTGGGATCTGATGCGTGACACGGCTGTCATGAGAATCTTCGTACTGTGCGGAGTGTTGCTGGGGATCGGCCTTTTCACTGGTTGTGGAGGGAAGGCCGATGTGAAACCGGCAGCTCCTCAAATAGACCCTGGCCCGAAAGCCATAATCAAAACGAAGTTTGGAGATATCCATATCAAGCTCTATCCGGATGTGGCCCCGAAGCATGTGGAAAACTTTATCAAGTTGGCCAAATCAGGTTTTTACGACGGAACGATCTTCCACCGTGTGATCCCGGGATTTATGATTCAGGGGGGCGATCCTAACACGAGGAACTCGCTGCGCAAGGACACCTATGGACAGGGTGGACCCAAGGACGAGAAGGGCAACCCAGTCTTGCTCAAGGCAGAGTTTAACGACACCCCTCACAAGCGTGGCATTGTGTCGATGGCGCGTGCGAACGAACCTGACACTGCGGGGTCACAGTTTTTCATTGTCGTCGAACCGTCGCATTTCCTCGATGGAAAGTACACGGCGTTCGGCGAGGTGACCAAAGGGCTTGGTGTGGCCGATAAGATTGTGGTGTTGCCAAGAAACGATCGCGATTTGCCGAACGATCGGGTCGAGGTGACGGTGACGATTGTTGAGTAGCAGTGCGGTCTCGCGGGCTCCGAGAGTACGCACAGTAAGAATGTGCGCACTCGATGTGCGTAGTTAGAGTCCATGTAACCGCGCAGCGTGTGGAGTGTGAAGGGTAACGGAGAGCAGTCTATTTGAGGCGTTCGATGAACTTGCGGAGGCGGGCTTGTTCAGACGGGAAAAAGAGGATGAAGCTCAGGCCGAATGCGTTACCGGAGACCCAACGTACTGAGGCTCGCTCGACATTCACCGGTGGCGATTGGTCGGGAAGAAAAATGATGATCTGCACGTCGAGTCCTTCCGCCATATTGATGTCGGACTCGGCTCGACAGCCCGATGTCGAGATGTTTGTGATCGTACCCTCGCCTTCGATCTCGCCGGAAGAAAATTTCACGATGCAGCGTAACTGTACCCGGCGTGCTTTTCTGATCTGTCGTTCGTCTTCTGTGCTCATGGTTTCTGGTCCACCGTCATCGGGAATGGTTGCCTGTCAGTGGTGGTGACATCCTGGCCCATGGGTATGGGGCTCAGGTGCCGGGGGTGGCATGAACTGCTGTCCCGGCAAGATGATATGGCCAGGTTCACGTTGTTTAGCCAGGTGTTCTGCAACGTCAGGATGGTAGGCCCGTACATAGCCGATGAGCCCACCGAGGAACCGTTGCGACTGAAAGTCCGTACCGGAAAAGCGTGAGACGAAGGCGATGGCACGGTCCAGTATCTCCGGTGCAGATGACATGTCGGCGATGTCCTGAGGATTCTGTTTCTTGAACGTGTCGTATTCCTTCTTCAAATGTTCTGCGAAGACCGGCATCGGGCCGGCCGGCACGTGTAGGGGACTCAGTGCTCGCCGCAAGGCTTGCAGCGCTGCCACAATCTCCGCATCTTGTCCGTCACGGCGGTTGTGGAAGTAACCGAAGATCACCACTTCAACGAGATTGAAGAGGGCCACAGCCTTCTTGCTGCCCAACTCCTCCAGTTCACGATAGAAATCCCGGCGTACTGGCATGAACTGCACGGCCAGCCGCTTTTGCTGATAGTCGCTCCCGGATTCGAGATAGATGCAGTCAGCCGGGCATGAGACCCGCACGATTCGATGTTCGCCGCAACACTGGCTGCAGATCGGCCCTGCTAAGGCAGGGCAAGGCCGCTTACCTTTTCGTTGTGTGCAATAGGCGCACTGGCTCATTTGTTCACGGGCCCTTCTACTGCCGGTTTCGGTGGAGGCGGGATAAAGCCATAGTCTGCCAGCGTCCGTTTTTCTTTCTTGGATTTCCCATCACTGGGGGTTTCGAGCCCGTTCATCTCGGCCGCATGAGCCAATTCATACGGAACAAGGATGAGGTTGTTTGCACGGTCGATACTCAGATCTCCCGGCGAGGGTAAGAATTCGGCGATGACTTGAAACCGCTTGTCCCAGCTCATGCGCCAGACTTTTCCCGTTGTGAAATCGGACACGTACATGTTGCCCCAACGGTCGAAGTCTACTCCGCGGAGATTCTGAAAGCGGTTGGAGAAGAATCCATTGGAGACAATCTCCGTTACCACGCCCTCCGGAGAAATTTCTGAAATCTTGCCCTCGTCCCAACTGACGGCGATGATTTGCCCTGATTTAGGATGAATGGCGAGACCGGAGGGGCCTGCGAGGGAACGATCTGTGATGAGCACCGAAACCGTCTGTGTGGTCAGATCGACGCGGTAGATGGTGTTCGCTTTCTGGTCGGAACAATAGAGATGTCCCTTGCCATCGAAGGTCACGTCGCTCAATGAGGTTTGTAACGGCTCAGGCTGAGAGGTCGCAGGCGGTCGGATGGCGAGCGCCATCACTGGCTTACCGGTGGTCGTGTCGAAGCCGCGTAGGGTATTGAGATCGGCTACGTAGAGTACGTGCTCAACTAAGGCCATGCCTTTGGGGGCATGCAAAGTGATGTCGTCCTTTCCCCCTTGAATGAATTTCAGATTAAGGAGTTTGCCATTGTGATCGAGTTTGGTGATGAATCCGTTGTTGTCGGCAGTCTCCGCCTCGCCATTCACGCTCGAAATGAAATAGCTCTTCTCGACGGGATCGTTGACGAAGCTATAGGGGGATTGCAGTTCCGTCACGGTGATCTGAGCACTGAGAGGGCCAGCGATTACAAGAGGGATGATCCAGATAAGCCACGCCGCTGGATGTGTGATGGCGCGTGTCAGAAGGGATATCACGGAGGAGGTTCTGCTCCCAAGGTAGACGGCTGTTGATTCGGGGTGCTCACAGCATCGTAGCTTCCAGGCGAAGAGCCTGTCAAGAAATGGACGGAAGGTGTCAAACGTGAGGCGTGAGGGGTAAGGAGTAGGGAATGAGCATTCAAGCGATCGATTGCATGATTCTCCGGTCCTTCGCCTCACTCCTCATCCCTGACGCCTCACTTGGCCGCGCACGTTGACTTGCCCAAAAATGCCCTGATATGGTGCCATAATTTCTGAGCAGTCTTTCAATGGAGGAGGAATCCGTGGCAGCACGATTGATCGACGGCAAAGCCTTGGCATTACAAGTGCGCGAACGATTGGCAACTGAATCTGCAGCCGTGCTGGCGAAGACCGGCATGAAACCAGGCCTCGCCACAATTCTGGTGGGCGACGATCCTGCCTCGCATCTGTATGTGAAGAGCAAACAGAAAGCTTGTGATGCTGCGGGTATTTATATCGACGACCACAAATTGCCGGCGAGCACTACGCAGATAGAGTTGTTGTCCTTGATCGAGAAAGAAAATGTTGACCCCAGAATCCATGGCATATTGGTTCAATTGCCGCTTCCGAAGCATATCGATAGCAAAGTGGTGCTCGAAGCGGTATCGCCCAACAAGGATGCAGACGGGTTCCACCCATACAATTTTGGTCGGCTTGTCGAGGGGCATCCGGTATTCGAAGCGTGCACGCCAAAGGGTGTCATTAAGATGATCGAATCCACCGGCGTGAGTATCGAAGGAAAGCGCGCTGTCGTACTGGGGCGGAGCAACATCGTCGGCAAGCCGTTGGCGCTTATGCTGCTTCAGCGCCACGCCACCGTGACGATTTGTCACTCCAAGACGAAGGATCTGCCGGCGGTCTGCCGCGAAGCGGAGCTGTTGCTGGTCGCAATTGGAAAGGCCAAGTTTGTCACAGCCGACATGGTACGCGAGGGGGCCATCGTCATCGATGTGGGCACAAACAAAACTCCTGAGGGGAAATTGTGCGGCGATGTCGATTTTGAACCGGTCAGCCAGAAAGCAAGCTGGATCAGTCCTGTGCCGGGCGGCGTCGGGCCCATGACGATTGCGATGTTGCTGGACAACACGGTGGAGTCTGCAAAGAGAGCAGCGGGAATGCTGTAGGAGAATGGGCGCTCCCTTGCTCGCAGAACGCGCACGATAAAACTGCGCTCGCTTGGGACAAGGGCGCGTCTCGGCGCGCCCAGGGCGGGCGGGTAATAATCGATGCGCGCAGGGGGAGCGCTCCATTTCTCCTACAGCTGTGAAGTGGAGGGACAAAACAAAAAATGAGTCGAGAGCCGCGGCGACTACGAGAAATCCTCGATCAGGGACAGTTTGCTGTCACGATTGAGTACAATCCCCCCAAAGGTACCAACATCTCCGGCGTATTAGAGAATGCCAAACAATTGGTGGGGCGTGTCCATGGCGTCAATGTCACGGACAACACGGCTGCTGTGGTTCGAGCAGGATCTCTTTCCGTTTGCCGACTTCTCTACGAATTGGGCCATGATCCGGTCATGCAGATGACCTGCCGCGATCGGAATCGGATCGGGATACAGTCGGATCTCATGGGTGCGTCCATGCTCGGCATCCGGAATATTCTCTGCCTCACGGGGGACTATCCGACGGTCGGAGATCATAAAGAGGCCAAGCCGGTCTACGACCTGGATTCCGTTCAAGTCATGCAGCTCGTGCAAGGGCTCAACAACGGGAAGGATATGGCCGGCAATAAGCTGGATGGCTCGACGGCGTTTACGATCGGCGCGGCTGTCACGCCGGAGGCCGACCCGCTCGGCCCCATGCTCGCCAAGTTTGAAGTCAAGGTGAAGGCAGGCGCCCAGTTTTTTCAGACCCAGGCGATTTATCATCCGGAGCA
>JBGTMB010000092.1:0-17003 GCA_041743755.1 Nitrospiraceae bacterium
AGCTGATGAACGCGATGGAGACAACAATCAAGGAGCGTGTGCAAGTCTTAAGCATGGTCCTCAATAGGCTAGCTGCAACCCATCCAGCAACCATGGTCAATCCAAACCTTCCACCACCGTCACACTGAGCCATTCCAGAAAATGGGTGTCCCGACCGTTGATATCTTTCTTTGCCCCAGTCTTCGTAGACATCTGCACGGACTCCAAGCTCCCGAACAGCTCGACAGTAAGCTCATCCGTGAAGGTCCCAGCTGGTCCCCTGCACGTCCAAGAGGCTTGTTCGTTCGAAGGCGTAAACCCAAACTGAATGTCCATGAAATTGGTCTTCGGATCGACGTGAGCCGACACAATCCAATGTTCAATTTGTGAGCCCGAGCCGGAACAGGGGTTCGCGGCAGGCCGCACATGGCGAACCACCAGAGGGCGAATCACAATGACTTCACCGCGGAACCACCCTTCTGCAAACTGTTCGAGCGGTACGTCGAACTGAACAGCTCCATCGAATTGCGCGTGGCCAATTATCGATGCAGCGGATTGCGGATCGGCCTGAATTCGATGGCCAAGCTTGAGTTTCAAGCCTGAGCCCGCCGTTTCCCATTCCCCCTCCTGTGCTTGGGCTACTCCTGCACGGGATATAGCGCCAACCCAGAATCCGCTGTGCCGAACACGTGTCGCCGGAGCCTTGTAGGTAAACATCGCCGGAACGCCAGGTTGTGACTCTGCCTGCCTCGGCGACACGTTGCCGTTACCCTCCCTCGGCCTCTCTTTCGCCTCCCTGAACTTTGCAGGAACCGCCGCCTGTTCTTTCTTGGTGCGAAGTTCCGTTTTGACCGCAGCCGATTCGTTCGGCCCCAGTTTCTTCGTCTTGGTAGCCGGCGTAAAAAGGATTTCGACGCAGGTGTTCGGAGTGTTCCATTCAACTTCGGCAGCCAAGTAAAACGGCCCGGAGAACAACGTCACGGCCAGCAGCAACATGTTCATCGCTTCACGTTGGGCCGGACCCGCCAGCGCAGAGTCCCATTCCGAGACTGACCAATCGGAGAACTGCGACGGCATTCCTCCCGCCCGACGATCAGGCACGAACCGGACATGCTGGCGCTGATGAGCAAACGACGTCGGCGCATTCGTCCCTCCGCGCCCGATTACCAAAGACGCATCGAGGTCGACGTATTGCAGCTTGGCATCATCGCCGACGCGGCCTTTCAAGGTAGCGTGAATGCTCCGGGCGTTGTACTCCGTTCGAATTGTCTCGGAATATTTGATCGTCTGGTCCACGACCAGCGAAAATTCATAGTCTCCTTCGACGATACCTTCTGATGTGGGGCATTTTTTGGCATAGCCGCCATTGATGAGGGAGAAGCCTTTGCGGTCGCCGGCCGTTTCTGGTGTGTTTCCTTCCTCAATTCTCCACTCCCGTGACTTCATGCCCACCGCATCGGGAGGAATGGCGATGTTCACTGAGCCTTTCGTGATGGTATACCCCTCCCGTTCACCTCCCGGCGCCGTGGCCTGCGCGAGCTGAAAGGACCCCTGGGATGGCCCCATGGCCAACAGGAGGCGAGGGGAGTGAAGGGGCTCGCCGACGCTGCTCTTGCGCGCGGGCGCTGGTGAGGGGCAATCGGCGGCATTCGGGCCGAGTTGTGCCTTGAAGTTGTCAAACAGCTGCTGGTCCAAGGATCGCGCAACCGACTCGGCCTGTGAGCCGAGCGATTGCTTGAGCGACTGCCCATCTTTCCCGGCAAACAGCTGTGCACTGCCGAGGCCCTGTACCATCTTCGTCAACGCCTCGCAGGTGTTCTTGACTCCCTTGAGCAACTGCAACGACTCCGAATTGACCGGCACCTTCTTCCACTCACCTTTTTCATTTGGCCCTGGTTCGAGCGGAGGCAACTGGATTGGCGGTGGGCCCGGTTCTGCCGGCTTCGCACTCGTTTGAACCGGGGTGCTGGGTGATACAGCCGGTGTCGTATAGACTTTTTCGGGATCGTACTCAGGCGGGTTCGAGGACGGCAGATGCTTGTCCCCGCCGCTGCAACTCGTGGTCAACAGCGCAACGCTCAGGAGGAGAACCAAGCGAGTTGGCATCTGGCGGCTCCCTGACAGGGACAACCAACGTCCGGAATGGCCGCCATGCTAGCGAATGCCTTTGGTTTCTGCAACCGGTTGCGCGACGGGTAGAGATTGCGGTAATTACGTCCTCCCATGCCGATCGAGAACAATTTTCAGCACGACGAACTGTCACGAAAGAATCCTGGTGAACGTCTCACCGTTCGTGAGATGACCCCGACTGCCCTACCTGAGTCATCCTCCGGTCAGGACGAGATGGCCGCCCTTGGCACGTGCATCTCGCACACCGGTGTCCGCGTGATAGTCTTGCTGCACGGCTCTGTCATGGGAACCGACCTGTTCGGGGTACAACGGTTGGATGAGCTTGGCGGGCTCAAACGAGGCTACTCACGCGGCGTGGCAGGGCTTGATGCCTTATTGGCCCTGATGCGTGAAGGCAGCAATGGCATTCCCCTGCTGCCCGGTGGGTTGAAGCCACCGCTCGCCAATGATGAGCCGACCAAGAACCTCCTCGACGATCAGCTCGGTGACGCAGGAAATTTCACGAACGCCTATCTCGAATTGATGAAACAGTCGCTCAACCGAGACCTGGATCACCCGATCCAGTGCGTCCGTGAACTCTGGTCCTGCGAACACCATCACCTGGGCCGTGCCATAGCGGCTGTCTCTATGCTCGGACGTCTTCGCGACTGGGTCGAGGCACACAAGCTGGGCCAAGGAGATCGCATCCTGGTACAGGCTCATGGGCAGGCGGGACTAATCCTCGCTCTCGTCTCGAACCTCTTATGTGTGACCGCGAATAGTAGCCGGACGCGTCTATTCGATCTCTTGTCGGCTTTTGCCTTGCAGGTCAATCGACCAGACATCATCTCAACAATCCAACGTGTCGCTCCGGTGCTGTCAAACGGCACCTTCCTCAATGGAGCAGCGCTGGACGTCCTCACATTCGGCATGCCGGTCCGATACGGATGGGATCCATCAGGCCTCAGCAAGCTACTGCACATCGTGAACCATCGCAACATGCGGACCGACGGTAAAACATGGCTCTCGAAAATGGAGTTACCCCAGATCACAATGGAGATGCCGATTGCGTGGGGCGGCGACTATGTGCAGGAACTGGCCGTGGCCGGCAGCGATGCTGTGCCGACGACCGATGCAGCCAAGACCGCCAATAAAGCTCTGTGGGAACTCGTGGAGCCGTTTGACGGATTCGAACGATGGCTCGAGTGTGCCCGTCGCGCCGTCCGCATCCCGAGTGATGGCTTAGGGATTCTGGCCGACTACAAAGATTCGACCGGGTCAACGAATGTGCGCGATCACTACTATGGCCACGCAGCCTACACCCGCCTGAACGCGATGCTGTTCAACACCACGACAATCGTACAGGCCCTCTACTCATAGAGATTCGGACGGAACCTCACTGAGCGAGACTGGGGTTGTTGCCGGGGGATCGTAGCTTTGGTAGGAATATTGAATGCTCATGCTGATCCCAACAGTCACCGCAAAGAAGGCCAACAGGGCATAAAAGACAGATTGGAACGACCTCCGATTGGTGAACACGCCGGACACAGAGAGGTATAGGGCCACGAGCACCGGCAGTAGCAAAAACATGGTGGTGATAAAGATCATCATGGTCGTCACCTCAGTGGAGTTCGGTGTCCATAATGAGACGTCAAAGAAATGAAGAACCACTCTGCGCCTGAATACACAGGTTGCGGAACTGGTGGTTCCCCCAGTTTTACTCGAATAAGCTACTAGGGCCTACTCATTCGAGGATAGGACCGAAAAGCCCTATCGCTTCTCACCCTTCGAGTACTACGCGGACAAAAGGGAGATGGGCTCGGAAAGGCTCCCTCTGCTCCACACGCCTGCTCCAAATATGGGCTTGTGGAGCGGGCCATCAGTCAGGGTACCGTTTCCGCAGATAAAATCGCTTCCTGCATCCATTGCAACGCCAGGGAAACCTGCCTAACAATCGGCGAAGGAAATCCCGACTCCCATGCCGCATGGACCTATGGCACTGTACTGAAAAACAGTAGGGGCAACTGACATCGATCCCGAGGGCCGAACCGGAGGGGATGCCTGCCTCGACATTCTCGACGGGCGAATATGGAATACGTTCCGTGAGCATCTAGGCCTCGAACTAGAACCGACCGCTGCAAAGCTGATGTAGCCTGCGCTCGTTCTCATGCGATAGAGACAGAAAGGCGAGACCCGCCCGGTCTCCTTCGGCCCACTGTACCCTGCCCACATCACATGGCACAGCGGCGGGACTGCCGCCTGGGTACATCATGAGCGTCAGATATTGCCCGGGCTTGAGGGCTTTCGCGAGACGGAGGCCACACCCCCTCGCCGTCATATCGATCACCTGCCCACTCGCGAGACCTGCCTTATTCGCAACGACTATCCGAAAATCCACAACCACCCGCACAGACCGCCGTGGTTCTCTCCAAAGTATCTGGGATTTTTGTTCGGACAACTGGGGTATTGTTCCTCCCATGGCAAACCCCTCCTTCGCAGCGGGCGTCCGATATATTCATTTAGAACAGCAACTCTCATGCCGAGAAGGTCTCACTCAGCAAGACTCACAAATTCGAGAGGTTGTGAAGGTGAACGGTCACTGGGAGTGGGAGGTGTGAATCGGATCCGATTCAGTGGAGAACGAAACGATACAGCTGTGAAACTAGGGAACGAGCGTTCAATTGATCTGCATTGATGCTCCTTAGCCGAACACCCCGTAGCTCGCGACGAGATATTCGGCGAAGGAAAATACACAGAACAGGTTGGATGCACGCACCGCGCAGGCGCCAAGGCATGCCATGTTGGACATTCCAACATGAGTGAATCAGTAATAGGCAAGCCGTGGGGGATAGTGTTTTGCCGTCTCTCTAGTATAAGGTGGGTGCTCTGATCCCCTGACAAGGAAGAATCTCAATGTTTCGATATGGCGTGCCGGTATTCGTTATCGTGATCACACTGTTCGCTGGCTGTGGTCCACTCGAGACACAGGAAAACACCGTCGAGCAGCCCGTTGAACAACCTCATGGGACAGGAGCAGACAAGGAACCTAAAGGGGTCGTGCGCCGTCCCAATATTCAGAGCCATAATGCAAGGTTTTATCATGAGAGCCAACGGTCCCGTGTGTCGATCCGATATCGGAATACGGGTCTGAACCCGGCCTATTCTGTGAGAACAGACCTTGCCGTGTTTCTGGATGGGAACAGTGTGCCAATAGAAAAAGATACCTTTACCCTGCCGACACTGGCTCCGAACAAGGGCCTAGAATTGCGAGGCACCCTTTCAGATGCCTTATTTGAAAACGTGATGAATGGCAAGACGACGTTACTGATGGAATTTACAGTTCGATACCAGGACGAGCAAGGCCAAGAATTTGAGGCGCTTTCCACCTGGCAATTCAGTCGGAGCACTCTTGAACTCTTCCTTATTGAAGAACGAGCAAATTAGTTTGTCAGGTCCCTCCCAGACCACAAGGGCTATCGACTCTTAATTCGCTCACCACACCCATAGAGATTCTGAGGGTTTTCAGAACAAGCGCGCAACCTATCCAAGTGGATTACTCCGAGAAGATCCTGACGCTTGCGAACGGCTATGTGATCCTGGCGAGTGACTGCTTGAGTCTGAAGCCACTGCTGTTGCGCTGCGCCCGCAACGCGCTAAGATATATGTCATTACAAGCCCGGCCCCGATCCTTTCCGGATCGGTGCTCATTTCCCTTTCGGCTTCCACTCCTGCACCAGCTTTTGTGCCTCGGCAATCTGGGCCTGGGTCATTTGATTGGCGAGCGAATCACGAAGTAGGGACGCTGGTTTATCCCCGTTGGTTGCCGCCAGACTGTACCACTTATACGCCTGGACAATATTCTTCGGCACCCCCTGGCCCTCATCGTACATGACGGCCATTTTCGTTTGAGCGAGCGCCTCTCCTTGGTCTGCAGCCAGACGGAACCATCGCAGGGCCTGCTGATAATCTTTCCGGACTCCCTCTCCGTTAAAATACAACGTCCCCAGGTTGAACTGCGCCTTGGCCTGTCCCTGTGCCGCCGCTTTTTCATACCACCCCCGTGCCTGAACATCGTCCTGCGGCACACCTCGGCCTTTGCGATACAGCACTCCGAGGTTGTACTGCGCAAGGGCATCTCCCTTTTCGGCGAGCGGGCGCCACTCACGCAAGGCCGTGGCGTAGTCTTCACGGTTATTAGCATCCATGCCGGCCTGAAAGTCGGCCCGTGCCGGCAAGACGAGACAGACGATCGACAGAACAAGGGCGACGGAAAATTGGAGCACGATCGACGGAAGGGGACGAATCAAAAAAGACATGGAAGCCTCGTTGGGACACGTATTGTAGGAGTGACGCGATCGACGGCATAAGGGCTGCAAATGAGAGATGTATCCTACGGAGGGAAAATCTGTCAAATGCCAGGGAGGAACTCAGCCATGTGAACACATGGAACCCTGGCGACTTGATGTCACAGACTCTTTCAGAGACCCTCGAAGGCCGTCCAACAAAGCCGCAGCAGCCTGCTAGTGAGAAGGGGATATCATCACGCCACTGAGGTCAGGAGCAATCGTGGGGTAGAAGCTCTCCAGCGTGATGATAAGCACTTCCTCCCCCTTGCCCCCAAAGCCAATGACCTCATCTTCATGTGGTGTTCTCTCAAATCGATGTTCCCACTTCAAACCATCTGAATCGATATACGTATTGACCGTGCCGTAGAAGTGCTCCACTCCTTCCCCTTTACGCTGGCCCACCATCTTCCATGCCTTGTGGATAATCGGGTGCCTGCTCTCTCCCTCCTTGAGGGTAACCAGTACATAGGAACCGGCAATGGTGACCATGAATTTTCGTGGATCTATCTGAACCGCAACAGCCTGGCGATTGCCGGAGCTATAGTCCGCTATCGCCACGGCTTTCCGGCTCGTACCCGTGACGGTCCCGATGGTGGTCTTAAAAAATCCGGGAGGGTGAATCCTCCCGAAATGAGGGTGCTCGATTGCAAGGAGTTCCGCTGCACTCAATACGTGGGCGAGATCCATGGGAGGCATTTTACCGCAACGAACAGCCTCTCGTCTTCATCGGTCTCGCAGGAAAGTTCGACCCGGCCATGGCGCAGTTAAACGTGTAGCCAGCATGAAAATGGCGCATAAACTCGGCGAGGTTGTCCAACAATGTCCGTGCTAGAATGATGCAGGGTAGGACGGTTCGTGCCAAATCTCTCTCGATGGAATACCTAATCGTCCATGCTGTGAGATCGTGGAGGAGCAGCGTTGTCTTGCCTCGGAGCGTATGACGACACTATGATCGATCATGAATGAGTGAAGAGCTTCACAATGGCCACGACGATGATTTCACCAATATTCCAAATTGTGATTCCTAAAGCAGTGAGGGACACACTCCATCTCGTCCCCAGCCAGTGCCTGCAGATTGTTGAGAAGGGCGGGGTCATCACCCTGGTCCCTGAAGTGCCCCTCAAATCGCTTAAGGGAACGCTCAAAGGCATGTCCAAGAGGGATCTTCGGGAGAAGAAGGACTGATTGCGGGGACAAGAAAAGGGGTCGAAAGTCTCTGAGTGAGAGGGTTTGGCCCGTGCAAAAACTACTCCTGTGGCACTGTGCATTCTCTCCGTCCTACTAGAATGCTACGCTATCTCCACACATGCGATGCGATTCAGATGTGACGACCCAAGAGTCACCCCAAACACAAATTTCCGCCCCCGTTTCTTTCTGCAGCATTTATCCTAGAGCAACCCCTCTGGATTATCCTACCCACAATTCCTCGCTACTCGATACTCCGCCTCTGCCACGCTCCTACACGCGACTCGATTCTTTGGCACAATATGGCTGTAGATCGGACAGTTTAAGGCGACGATGGGATGCTTCCGTAGGGTCGCTTACAGAGCTTCCGTAGGGCTGGACGCATCCATGATGGCGTGGTGTACTGAAATGCAGACAGGGGAAGGTCGAGTAGTCGTCAAGGAAACAGCAGCAGGAGACAAGAGCGGAGAGGCATCGAACACAATTTTTCGAGGACACACTCCATGCTATACGAACTATTCATGTACTGGGTTGTTGGGAGCATCGCCGTGGTCGTGGCCAGTATGGTACTCGGTGGTGTGTTGTGTGTGTGGTGCGCCTCTAGGGGTAGTAAGCGGAGCCGGTTCGTCTCCGACAACCTTTCTTCCGCCCTGGGAAAGTCTCCGGATCAACTAAGCCATCAATGACATAACTCCTTCGAGGCTTGCCTTCCGAAGACCAGTCCTGAGGCGGATTCGTTCAAGGTGTCAGTTGGGTAAGACTTCGATTGTGTCGCCATCGAGGAGCACGTTCTCAGTCTCAGTGAGGAGGGATGGCTCAGGAACTGCCGTTTCAGAGAAGTTGGAATCGGAAGTAGCGGAATGTGGAGAAGTAGAGGGGCATTGCGCGATCACCTCTTACCGCAGGCAACTTTCAATAGTTCTTGACCAACACTCATCGGTGCCACTGGTTTCCACTGTTGTTCCACTGCAACGCTATACACTTCCGCCCCGTGTCCCATATGGCCAGAGAACTTTGTATACACAAGCGCCCGACTACGATCTTCTGCACAGTCATATGTTTGCTGCGTCTTGATCGATAAGTACGAGTTGCCCCTTGAGGTTTGTGTCGTCTGTAAGTCGAATAAAGACGACATCTTCACCAGATCGCCTTTGCGACGAATGGTGCCTGGATCTGCATAGGCAATCACTCCTGCCACCTTGTTCGCACTCACTTCGACCCACTCCGCGTACGCAGGTCCACCACTCACTACCAAGAGCATCGTCAGAATCAGTTGTATCATTCAGCATGTCTCCTGCGAGATCATTGTTGGGACATTTTGAGTGTGCCTCCGTTTGTGATTATGGTCAAACAATACCTGGATTTCTGTCGCGACACCTTGAGAGATCTTGGCTAGTCGCTACGGCTGGTGCGAAGAATATCAGCGGATCAATTGCGAACGAGGGCTCAAAGGGCTACGTTCTTCAATGGGAACCGCTCAACGTCTTCACGCCCTCAGGATACACGAGCCGTTCTCAGTCATCCCTCAATGCGGTCAACATCCCCGAGCCTTATGCTGATACCTGGATGCATCGCGACTTGAAGGACTTCGGCCTCTCAATATCCTTTATGTAGGTGCTCACCTCATCGTCAATCCCGACCATTCACGACCCTGAAGCGCTGGTATTGTCCGACTCAATCATTCAACCTTGCTGCTATAAGTAAATCTGTCGATATTGTGCACAAGCAGGTCAAGCAAGTTCACAACCCAAAGCACCCCGCGGTAATCCTTCCCTCAGACCAACATCAAATGAGTCTATGGCTTGAGCGGCTTAATAGATATTGTGTGTTGCCGATCATGGCCTTCGAGCATCCGGGTTTTCGCCTCGATGGAATCGCCTACACGAACGTGTTCATAAATCTGAGTGTTGCCGTCGACATGCAAAGCCGCTTCCTTGCCATCGTATTTCTTGACGGAATACGTATCGCCGTCAATACGCGACAATTCTCCCTTGACGGTCTCAATGCCCATCTGTGCTTCTTCAGTGCACTTCGTGAGATTGGGTTGCCCACCCTTCCTTTCGGCACAAGGATCAGGCGAAATCTTCTTCTCCACGCCCTCCGAGGCCGAGGCATTAGACAAACCTAGACACAGAACGAACGCACACGACGTAAGACCAACGATTTTCGTAATAGACACCATTTAAACCTCCTAATGTTTGAGATTCACGTATACATGTATCTTTGCGCTTCCTGAATCGTTTTACGACCTAGCAATAACCCTAGCTTTGGGCAATGAGGGCGTAGTTGGAATCAATAGGCTTCAATAGGTTGATTTGACAATTGCATCTGCATCTTCAGGGTTGTAATGCAAGGCAGTAGGCGATATCTTGATTCAGTGACGTAACCATGATGATGAAACTACTCCAAACCCTCTCCATCACGGCACTGGCCCTACTTATCACGCGCCTCGTGGTTCGGAAACCTCCATCACTGCCGTACCGTCTTCAAAAGGACGAGTGGTCCAAGATTCGCGGATACAGGCGGCCTTCTTAAGTCAACCCTTTACTACTTAGTGCCGCAACACACTAAAGCGGTGGAACTTCGTGGCTTCCAAGTGCCTCTGACAACCTCAACACTCTTGCCCACAGCATGCCCGAGCAGGCGGTGAGAATCGCTATATCGGTAAGCAAGCGGATCGAATATAGCTCGCCTAGCACGGTCGATCCTATTGCTCGTCTTTAACTCAAAACTTCGAAGCCTCCCCCTAACTATCCTCCTCGGTAGTACTTCCTTCAGGTCTTTCGCCTCGCGCCCTCCGCGCTATGCTTTCCACAGTCAGGCATTCCCAGGCTGAATACAAGGAGGGCGTCATCATGAACACTTTACGCGCGCTTGTCGGAGGATGCTTTGTGCTTACCGTCATAGGGTTCGTCGTTGTCGTCCCGCTTGGTTGGAGCCTTATCCTCGGCTTTGGCCTCGTCAATCCGAATGTGCTCGTTGCTGCCAGCCGTATGCTCTGGTGAGGGGGTTGACTGGAAATCCTCATCCGGTCTCACCGACTCGCCCTTCAACTCCTGACCTAAGCCACCTCGATGTCCCCTTTCACAATGCGTTGCTTGTTTTAGTCGCGCTGTTTTTAATCTCAAGTAAGTCTTCCAGTCCTGGGTAAAATAGGGCAAAGTCGAGATCATGTTAAAACATGGGTCCAAGCTTCGGCTTCTTTCTATTGGACATGAATTCTCTGACTCCATCGCCCCAGAATTGTCAGAATAGGGGACCCACGGTTCAGGAAGCCGTGTTGTTTCCCCATTAGAGTTCGGAAAGGGTCCGGCTTCTTGATTCTCGAACAGGTGGACAGCAATGATCGGGCAAGACCAACCCCTACTTACTGATCAGTTCACTAAATAGTGCGTAGTATGTTATGATGTGCGATGCACAGACACGACGATGCCAGGACCCTGGCTCCGGCGGCACAGGCGCATGTACGACGGCTGGCTGTTAAAGCCGTGCGCGCCGGGTCGAGGCAGACTGCGGCGGCCAAAACCTATGGGGTGAGCCTGCGTGCGGTGAACAAGTGGGTGGCGATCGACAAGGTGGGCGGGCTGCGCGCCTTGCAGCTGAAGCGCCGGGGCCGCCGGTTTGGACAAGGCGGACGGTTGCGCGTCGTGCAAGGACAGCGGATCCGTAGCCTGATCGTGGGCACGATGCCCAATCAGTTGAAGCTGCCGTTCTATCTCTGGACGCGGGCCGCGGTCGCGAGCCTGATTGCGCGCGAGTATGGGATCACGGTGTCGCTCGTCACCGTGGGGCGGTACCTCCTGGCGTGGGGGTTGAGCCCGCAGAAGCCGGTGCGGCGCGCCTACGAGCGGAACGATGCCGCCATCACGCGGTGGCTGAAGCAGGAATACCCGGCGATTGCCCGGCAGGCCAGACGGGACAAGGCGGCGATCTACTGGGGCGACGAGATGGGCCTCCGTAGCGACCACGTCACGGGGACGAGCTATGCCCCGGTGGGACGAACGCCCGTCATACGGATCTCGGCCATCACGAACAAGGGGGCGCTGGCCTTCATGGTCTTTCAGGGGAAGTTTCAGGCGCCCGTGTTTGTGGCGTTCCTGCAGCGGCTCCTCAAGCAGATCGCGGGAACGATCTATCTGATCGTGGACGGGCATCCCGTGCACAAATCCGGGAAAGCCACGCGCTTTGCCGCTACCCACTCGGCACGACTGCGACTGATTCGGATGCCAGGCTACTGCCCGGAACTCAACCCCGATGAATTGTTGAACCAGGACGTCAAGACCAACGGACTCGGCAAGAGTCGGCCGACCAACCGAACCGAACTCATGGCCATCGTGCGCAGCCATTTGTACCGGCGCCAGAAGCAACCGCAGGTGATCACCAACCTGTTTCGCGAACAACATGTCCGCTATGCCGCGTGATGAACTACGCACTATTTAGTGGTCGGCTCAGTAACTGGAAGCTTTTGATGATGTCGTGACCTGTCAATGGGACAATGTAGACGATGTTAACAGTAAACTTACGGCCTATTACTAGATGACTGATGTATAAAACAAATGAAGGTTTTTCGTTTCACAACGGGAGTGTCATCACGGCCTCCCTGCAAAGCGAGAAGGCTCGGGAGACCCATGATGCAGGCGCGTCCAAACAGGACTATATCCGTATACGCCGCGCTAGTCCTTCTCGTGTGCTTCGCTGTCCGTTTCTATCCGGAAGGCGCGCTCGCCGTTCGCCCTTTTGTTACTGATGATGCCCGGATTGTCTATAAGGGACAACTCGCGACGGAAACATACGGCGGCATGACGGTGGTGAAGGGAGAGAGCCCCGCGTATGAGGCGCGCACATTGGAAGGTCTAGGCATCACCGACAGCTTCGAACTGACCGCAGGCGGATTCGAGGTCACCTATCAGGACAATCAAGCGCGTCCGCTCGACCTGCTGATTCAGCCGAAGTATGTCTTACATAGTTCCCTCGGCGCGATTCCTTCTCTCTCCGTTGCTGCGGCTACGTTGTGACACGCGAGGTACGGTTTGGGGGGGGGATTTTTCAACGGCGATCCGTTTTCGTTTGAGGAAGAATTTCCCGCGTATCAAACCGGCTTTCGCTGGTACAAGAATCCCATGGCCCAGATCGACTTGTCTTTCGTGGCGTACAGCACGGCTCACTGGAGACGCAAGCCCCGACGGGTGCGGAGTTTGCTCCGGGCTGGAACTATACGATCCGGGTAGGGTACCGCATGTTATTCGATGTCTTCAGATAATCATCCAGAATTGCGAAACGGAGGACGTAGAAAAAACCTGTCATCATAGTAGGTCACCCAACCGTGCTGTGCTGAAATTGTGCCAGTAGAAGGGTTGAACGGCGGGAAACAATAGAAAACTTAGAAGCGATATAAACGTGTTTCACCTGAAGAAAGCGATGACGCCGAAGGCTTTATTGGGAGACCAGACCTTTGATCATCAACTTACGCAATTAAGAAAAATGGGGTGAGTGACGGGTTTCGAAATTCATCAAACACTCAGGCCATTCATGTAGATCAATCACTTACGAATGCAGATCGCGGCAATATCGAGCAAGAAATACGCAATTCCGCCACCAGCTGCAACCAGGAATCTGACGAGGATGGAGATTGGTGAGCACTCAGAGATTTAGACTGAATGGTCGCCCTCTTCACCGCTCTCAGTCAGATCCTCTATTACCTGCCCCAAACGCTCTTGCTCAGCCTCTGTGATCCGAAAGAAGGCCAGCCCGAACGTCAGACCGCTTACCCACTGCACGTTTGCCGCTTCAATCATGAGCGGCCATTCCACGTTTGGCGCATAGATGCGCAACTCCAACAATAAGCCCGGTTCCACGGGAACAGGACTCTCGACGCGACATCCGCCCGAAGACAGATCAAGCATGACGCCCATTCCTTCCTTATTCATGGAACTCGAAAACGTAGTACGGAATTGCACACGAAGCCGCGGCGTCGCTCGTCGATCGACCGTCTTCATATTCATGACGGACTGACCCTCGACCTTTCCATCAATCAGGCGTTGGCCATAGGTAATTCCGTGTATATCCGCCTCTTGCTCCGTCGCATACCAGACATCGGCGGAGAATTCGCGAGTCTTGACGCCTCGGTGATTGTCCAGGGAGATAAGGATGCGCAGCTGCCACTTCTCAACGTGTGCCAGGTGATGCGGAGTGGACGGGATTGTGTCCCCCTGATTCTCAAGAGTCTTTCCCATTGGCTTAATTCTTTCCTTTCGGCCCGCAGGCCCATGTTTCCTTATGGCTTGTTAAAATATTTCGACTAGTTCGAGGGTATCACCGATGGACGGCGAGGGTCGGGCCTTCATAAGAAATTCCATCGGGTGAGCGAGCACGGCCTTACCAACGGCGGCCTGAGTTCAGGATCGAGGACACGTCCGCGCAGGACAGCGGCTTCGCAAAGAAATAGCCTTGCCCATATTCGCATCCGAGCGCGCGAAGGATCGTCAGCTGGTCGGCCGTTTCCACCCCTTCGGCAATCACCTGCCGCCCGAGCTGATGCGTCAGGACAATGATGGTCTTCACGATGGCGAGCGCATCGTCATCGGCCCCCAGCCTCCGGACGAACGACTGGTCGATCTTCAAGAACGCAATCGGCAATTGATGGAGATGGCTTAATGACGAATATCCCGTGCCGAAATCGTCCAGGCAGGTTTGGATCCGCTGCGCGGCGAGTTGCTGCAGCACCGCGGTGACTGCTTCAGGATGCTGCATCATGTCCGATTCAGTAATTTCGATCTTCAGACTCGACGGATCCAGTCCGGTGTCCTGGAGCGACTGCTGGATGAGCGCCACCAGATCGGCGTCCATGAAATGCCGGAGCGAAAAATTCACGCTCACGGTCAGCGGACGAACCTGCGGACACTCGGCATGCCACACCGTCAGCTGCCGGCAGGCCTCGCGGAGGCTCCACTCGCCGATCTTCGGCATCAGGCCCAGGTCCGTGGCAATCTCCAGAAACCCATCCGGCCGAGTGAGGCCATACTCCGGATGCGCCCAGCGCAGCAGCGCCTCGAACCCGGCGATCTGACCGGACTTCAAGGCCACGATCGGCTGATACGCCAGCTGGAACTCCTGCCGCTCCAGCGCATGGCGCAGCTCGCCTTCAAACTTCCAACGGGCCATGGCGTGCTCATGCATGACCGGATCGAACATCACGAACCCCGTGCGGCCGGAGGTTTTGGCCTGATGCATGGCGGTCATGGCATCACGCAGCAGCTGGTCGCCGCTCTCATACCCGGGAGTACACCACATGAGGCCCATGCTGGCCGTGAGAACGATCTCCCGTCCTTCGACGGTAAACGGCGTGGCGAATTCCTGCTGGAGACGATCCGCCACGCGCATCGCATGGCTGGAGGCTTTCAGGTGGTCGAGCAGGAACGCAAACTCGTACCCCTCCATTCGAGCCACCGTGTCCGCGGAGCGCACGCGGCGCAGCATCCGTTGACTGACTTCAATCAACAGGCGATCCGCCACCGCCGGGCCTAAGCCGTCGTGGACCACGAGGAAGCCGTCCAGATTGAGATACACCAGGGCGAACAGATGGCTGGACTGACGACGGGTCTGCTGGTACACCCGCTCCAGCCGGTCCAAAAACAACGCGCGATTGGGAAGGCCCGTGAGCGAATCGTGAAACGTTTCCAGTACCAGGCGTTGCTCGGCTTGCCGCTTCTCTTCGAGTAATCGTTTGCGGTCGAGTGCCTGGGAGACGGCATGACCCAGGCGGCCCAGGCGGTCTTTCAGCAAATAGTCGGTGGCCCCGGCCCGCATACATTCCACCGCCATCTCCTCCCCGATGCAGCCCGACACGACGATGAACGGAATGTCGAGCCCCCGCGCTTGCAGGAGGTGCAGCGCATCGCGCGCCGTAAATTGTGGCATGGAGAAATCCGAGAGAATGAAATCCGGAGGCTGGTCGAGTTCGCAAAGATAGCCTGCTTTCGACTCGACACGGCGCGAGGTCAGCTCGAACCCCGCTTCACGGAGCACGTCGAGCATCAGCTCCGCATCAGTCACCGAGTCTTCAAGCAGCAGGAGGTTCAAGTGTGTTGACATCGTCTGCAACAATTGAGGGCTGTGTCCAGCGCTAGGGTTGTGTGAACGTCGACTGGGTGCACGCTGGTGGCTCAGTATAGGATAAGTGCTGCCGCCGACCAAGGAAATGTGGAGATCGTGTGTTGAGGGCAGAGTGCAATCGCATCAGTCCGGTACCTATGGGGCGAAGGGAAGTGATGGTTTGCCACGCTGCATGTATTCGTCACCAAGTTGAGCTCTTTTTTTTGATTTCCTTGATCACGGGTTGTCAGAATCATGAAGTTTTGAGCTGGTCCCCAAAATCTGGACAGGAAACGGCCTGTAGCTACGGTAGAAAATCGCCCCTAAAATGGCATGACGCCAGGGGGATGATTATGACGAACGTGAGAAAGAAGCACCGCGCGGAATTCAAGGCGAAAGTAGCAATGGCGGCGATCCGTGAGGAAGGGACCGTGGCGGAGCTTGCGAGCAAGTACGGGGTGCATGCGAGCCAGATCAATACGTGGAAGAAGGCGGTGCAGGAAGGCGTGGCCGCCCTGTTCGAGGGCGACAGGAAGGCGGATCGGGCCGAAGCTGCCAACAAAACGAAGCTGACGGAGTTGCACGCCAAGATCGGGCAACTGACGATGGAACGGGATTTTTTTCAGGAAAGGTCTGGTCAATGAATCAGGCCGCCCGACTGGCGCTGCTCGCGCGCCCGCACCCGCAGTTCTCTATTGTTGAGCAATGCGCGTTGTTGAAAGTGCCGCGTTCGACGCTGTATTACAAGCCGAAGCCGGTCAGCGATGACGATCTGGCGCTGATGCGGCGGATGGACGAGATATATACGAAGTGGCCGTTTTACGGTGCGCGGAAGAGGGCGGCGGAGTTGCGGGGCGAAGGTCATCTCGTGAACCGCAAGCGCGTGAGGCGGTTGATGCTGCGGCTGGGGATCGAGGCGATTTACCAAAAGCCGAACACGAGCCGCAACCACCCCGGCCACAAGATCTACCCGTATTTATTGAAGAACCTGCTGATCGACCGCGTCAATCAGGCCTGGTGCGCGGACATCACTTACATTCCGATGGCGAAGGGCTTCGTGTATCTCGTCGCCGTCAGGGACTGGTTCAGCCGCCGTGTGCTGGCGTGGCGGTTGTCGCTCACGATGGAAACGGACTTTTGCGTCGAGGCGTGGCAGGAGGCGATGAGCCGCTATGGTAGGCCGGGAATCTTCAACACCGATCAGGGCGTCCAGTTCACGGCGGCGACGTTCATCGAGACGCTGGCAGCGCAGGGTGTGCGGATCAGCATGGACGGCAAGGGACGGTTTCTGGA